>JBMHDP010000386.1:0-3524 GCA_049889335.1 Planctomycetota bacterium | reverse complement strand
GGGGGGGGGGGGGGGGGGGGGGGGGGGGGGGGGGGGGGGGGGGGGGGGGGGGGGGGGGGCGGGGGGGGGGGGGGGGGCCGCGGCCCCCCCCCCCCCCCCCCCCCCCCACGCCGGTGGCGGCGCCGCTCTGGCGCTCGCTGCGCCTCACGGCGCTGCTCGGCATGGGGCTGCTCTGCTGGCTGGACCCGCGCTGGGGGGACGAGGAGGTCGCCGTGGAGCGGCGCGGCCTCGACCTGATCTTCTGCCTCGACACGTCGCAGTCGATGCTCGCGCGCGACATGCAGCCGACGCGGCTCGACCGCGCCAAGCGCGACATCCGCTCGGTGCTGCCGCTCGTCGAAGGCGGCGACCGGGTGGGGCTGGTGGTGTTCGCGGGCGAGGCGCGCCTGTGGATCCCGTTGACGCACGACGTCGCGTCCTTCGGAGGCCTGCTCGACGAAGTCGACACCGACATCGCGCGCACCGGCGGCACCGACCTCGCCAGGGCGCTGCGTCGGAGCGCGGAGCTGGCGGATCCGGACGACGTCGCGACGACCGTCGTCGTGCTGATGACGGACGGCGAGGACCTCGAGGGTGAGGGCCAGCAGGCGGCGACCGAGCTGAGGGACCGGGACCTGACGGTGTTCACGCTCGGCTACGGCAGCGCGCTCGGCAGCAAGATCACGATCGTGCGCGGCGGCAAGGAGGAGTTCCTGCGCGACGGCGCCGGCGACGAGGTGGTCTCGCGCATGGACCCGGAGAGCCTCCGCAAGGTGGCCGAGGTGACCGGCGGGGAGTTCGTGCGTGCCGAAGCGATGGCGCTGCCGCTCGTGGAGCTGCACCGCAAGCGGTTCGCGCCGATGGAGAAGCGCGCCTACGACGCCGGCGAGGAGACCGGCAAGCAGGCGCGCTACCAGCTGGTGCTGCTCCCCCTGATGGTTCTGTTACTCTTGGAGATCGCGTTCGCGCACGGACGAGACCGATGAAGACCCTGCTCACCACCTGGATCGCTCTGGGGCTCGCCGCGTCGAACGGCGACCGCGAAGAGGGGCTGCGGCTCTACCGTGAGGGGCGCTTCGCAGCGGCGCAGGCGGCCTTCGCGCGCGCCCTGGAGGCCTCGCCGGATTCGCCGGAGCTGCAGTGGAACCTCGCGCTCGCGGCGTGGCGGGCCGGCGACCTGGTGACCGCGGAGACCGCCGCGGAGACCTACGCCGCGGCCGCGACCTCGGCCGCAGAAGAGCGGCACCGTGGCTTGCTGGGCGCGATCCGCTACGCCGAAGCCGAAGCGCTCGAGCGGCAGGCTGCGGCCGCTGCGGCCGCCGCGCCGCCGCCTCCGACGCCCGGCTCGGACGACGAGCTGCCCGCCGATCCGATGCCGCTGCTCGAGCAGGCCGTGCAGAAGGCCTTCCAGGCGAAGAACCACTTCGTCCGCGCCGTGCGCGCCAAGCCCACGCCCGAGCTGGTGCGCAACACCGAGCGCGCGGCGCGGAAGCTGGAGGAGCTGAAGGAGAAGCTGGAGGAGCTGATGAAGCAGCGGCAGGCGCAGCCGCCGCAGCAGAACCAGGACGGCGAACCGAAGGACGGCGAATCCGAGGGCGAGGAGCCGCGGGACGGCGAGCAGCAGGGCCAGCCAGAGCCGGACGAATCAGCGCAGGGCCAGCCGGAGCAGCGTCAGCCGGAGGAGGGCCAGCCGGAAGAGGGGCAGCCGGAGGAGGGCCAGCCGTCGCAGCGGCCGCCCGACGGGGATCCCGAGGCGGGTGAACCGCAGCAGGGCGATCCGTCACAGCCGCCGTCGGGCGCGCCGGAGCCCCGGCCGGAGCCGGCGTCCGAGGAGCCGGGCAGCGAGCCGCCGGCGCCGGCTGAGGGCGCCGAGGCCGGCGACCCGGAGCCCGGAGAGCGGGACGCTGCGCCCGAACCCCGCCCCGACGCGCCGGAGCCCGACGACTCCAAGCCGCGCGGGGACGCGCCCGGCGAGAGCGCGGTCGGCCGCGAGCTGACGCCCGAGCAGGCCAAGCGGCTCCTGGACCGGTTGAAGGAGATGGAGAAGCAGATGAAGCAGGCTCGGGCGCGCGCGCGCGGCGGGCGCAAGGCCGTGGAGCGGGACTGGTGAGCCGCAGCTCGATCCGGCCGCTGGCGCTGCGGCTGATGGCCTCGCTCACGCTCGCGCTCGGCGCCGCGTCGCAGGAGACGCTCGAGGTCTCTCAGCCGACGCCGGGCACCGTGCGGCTGGGCGACACCGCGAACGTGACGATCCGCGTCGAGGGCAGGACGGCGCAGCCGCGCACGCCGGAGCTCCCGACGGTCGAGGGCCTGCGGCTGCGGCTGCTCGGACCGTCTCGCAGCAGCTACACGTTCTACAACGGCCAGCAGCTGATCGAGCGCGTCGGTGTGCAGTACAGCCTGGAGCTGCAGCCCACGCGCGCGGGGACCTTCGAGGTGCCCGCGTTCGCGATCTGGACCGGCACGAAGGAGCAGCGCACGCCGCCGCTGCGGCTCGAGGCCCGGCAGGACCTCGTCGGCGCCGAGCTCGGCTTCCTCGAGGTCGAGGCGTCGCCGCGCCGCGTCTACGTGCACGAGCCGGTGCGCGTGCGCGTCGACTACGGCGTCCAGCAAGGGGTCAAGCTCGCCGATGACGTCGCCAACCGCTACCGCTACCAGGACATCGAGGTCCAGGCCGCGTGGCTCGACGACTTCCCGGGCGGCGAGCGCCTGGAGGTGCCCGAGCCGACCGGCGACGCGCGCGTCACGGTCTGCAACCGCAAGCTGATCCGCGCCGCCTTCGAGCAGGGCTACCAGCGCGGTGAGCGCGCGTGGCAGCGCTTCACGTTCGAGCGCGCCTTCCTGCCGACGCGGCTCGGTCGCGTCACGCTGCCCGCGCCGCTGCTCCGGTTCCGCGCGCTCACGGGCCGCGCCCAGACCGACCGCTTCGGTCGCCGCGTCGGCCAGGCGACGGAGAACTACTACGTCTACGGCCAGCCGATCGAGCTCGACGTGCTGCCGATCCCCGAAGCCGGGCGCCCCACGCCCTACTACGGCGCCGTCGGTCGCTTCGCCGTGACGGCGTCGCTGGATCGCCAGCAGGTCCGCGTCGGCGAGTCCGTCAAGCTCACGTTGACGGTGACCGGCAGCGGCAACTTCGAGTTCCTCCGTCTGCCGGCGCTGGCGGAGCTCGAGGGCTTCCACAAGCTCGGCGCCAACGAGGCGCAGCGGGACGCGGACAAGGTGGTCGTCACCTACGACCTGACCCCGCTCTCGGAGGAGGTGACCGAGGTCCCGGGGGTGCGCTGGAACTTCTTCGACACGACCCCCGGCGTCGAGGAGTTCGTCGAGGTGGAGACCGCGCCGCAGCCGCTGGACGTGCAGCCGCTCGCCGACGGCGAGGGCCTCGAGGCGCTCCCCGACGCGGCCGCCGCGGCGGTCACGCCGGGCGTCGACGACATCTACGACCTCCCGCCCCTCGACGGCCCGCCGGTGCGCCGCACCCGCTCGGCGCCGTGGCTGGCCGCGCTGTTGGCGGTCGCCCCCTGGGGGCTCGCGGTCGGGCT
>JBMHDP010000385.1:0-17708 GCA_049889335.1 Planctomycetota bacterium | reverse complement strand
CCGGCGTCGATGGCCGCCGCGTAGGACTTGCCGCCGCCCTTGCCGCCGCGACCGCCGCCGCGACCGCCGTACTTGCCGCCGGCGCCGCCGCCCAGGCCGACCGCCGAGTTCCACTGGTTGGAGTCGAAGGCCGACTCCTTGGAGATCTCTTCGCTGTCGGTGTTGTCGAACGCCTCCTCGGTCTCGGTGACGGTCGTCTCGGTGACGACGACCTCCTCGGTGACCTCTTCGGTCTTGGTCTCCGGCGGGGGCGGCGGGGGCGGCTCCTCGATCTGGGTCTCCTCCTTGATCGCCATCTCGACCTGCGCCTTCGGCGGCTTCTTGTCGGGCGGCGGGATCAGGACGATGACGAGCAGCGCGATCACGCCGTGGATGGCTGCGGAGAGGATCAGCCACGGAGCCTGGCGGAGGCGCTCCGCCATCAGCTCCTGGAAGGTTTCCTCCTGCTCCCAAACGGGCGCAGCGTTCGACTGGACTTGGATCTTCGTGGGGTCGAGATGGACCATGCTGTGGACCTGGTTCTTGGGGAGTCGTGCGGAGCACGAGCACCCTGGTGGTCTTGGGGACCTGGGTGGCCGGAGAGACGTGGACGCCTGAGTGGCGCCGTCGGCTCAACGGCACGCGCGAGCGCGTGGTTCAGAGAGGGGGAGGAAAAGTAGAGCCGGGGGTCTCGTTCGCCGCAACCGCTGGGTCGGTGCGGACTCCGTCATGGCGGCATGAGAAGGCCCTTAGATCCTGCAGAGTAACAGCTTGCGTCACTTCATGCGGACGCGGCGGCCGTTCTGGTAGATCCAGACCTCGGTCCGTTGGCTGGCCCGCTGCAGCGCCTGCCCTCGGAACTCGCGGAAGACCTGGTCGCTGGCGATGCGGCGCAGTTCGGCCTGCACGGCCGCGTCCTCGAAGCGGCCGTCCCGCGCCTCGGCGAACTGCATCACCTTGACGACGTCGACCAGCCCGTTCGACCGGGGGATCGGCGGCGAGACGTTGCCGAGCGGGCCCGCGAGCGCGAAGTCCCGGAGGCGCGGCTGGAGGGACTTGGCGCGCATCGACAGCAGCGGCACCGACCCCGGGTAGCGGTTGGCGACCTCACGCGCCGTGAGCACCTTGTCGGCCCACAGATCCGACGCCTCGCTCGCGCGCTCGCGCGCGTCCGGCCCGCGGAAGGTGACCATCGCGACCTGCGCCATCGCAGGACGCACGAACCGGTCGCGGTTCCGCTCGTAGGTCTCCCGGAGCATGCGGGGCGTCAGGTAGAGGTTCGACTGCTTGCGCAGCCGCTCGTAGATGGCCAGCTGCTCCGCGATGCCCTGGAGCTTCTCGAGTCGTTGGCTGTCCGCATAGGTGCGCCACGTCTGTCCCGTGCGCTCCAGCTCGGCGCTGAGCTCGCCGTAGCCGCCGAGGTCGCGCATGCGCTGCTCCTTGTCGCGCTCGATGGCCATGTCGAGCATCATGTCGAAGCGATCGGGCGGGATGTTGCCGAACGACCGCGCCGCTTGGGCCATCTGGTAGTCGCTGATCAGCACCTGGAGGTCCCGACGCGTCATCTGCGCGATCTCGTTGAGCGAGAGCGGGCGACCGGCCTGCGCTTCGGCGCCGAGGATCGAGCCCGACGTGGTGGCGAACAGCTTGCTCTGCAGGATCGCGCTGTCGTTGACGCTCGCGACGACGCTGTCCACGAACCATCGCTTCGGCAGCTGCGCCGCGCGCCGCCCCGGTCCGGGCCGGGCCTGCGCCGTGAGGCTCGCGCACGTGAGAGCGCCGGCTGCTGCGAGCAACCACCCGAAGACGGCCTTCTGCATGGCGGGATGATGAGTGCTCGCGCTTCCGGCGGCAAGTCCGAGCGGCCCGGATCGCCGCTGCGGTTGCAATCCCCTGGCGACCGTCGTCTCCTCTCGCAGAGCATGAGTCCCCGCAACGGCACCTGCGTCGTCGTCGGCGCGTCCTCCGGCATCGGCCTCGCGGTCGCGCGCCGCCTCGCGCAGTCCGGCCGCAAGGTCGCGATGCTCGCGCGCCGCGCCGCCGAGCTCGACGCGCAGGCAGCGCTGGTCAACGAAGCGCTGGGCCGCGAGCTCGCGCGCCCGTTCGTCCACGACGTCGCCGCCGCCGACGCCGCCGAGGCGCTGTTCACGCGGATCGAGGAGGAGTGCGGGCCGGTCGACGAGCTCTACTTCGTCGCCGGCGTCATGCCCGAGGTGGGGCCCGAGGAGTACGACCTCGCCAAGGACCGGCTGCAGATCGAGGTCAACTTCCTCGGCGCGGTCGCGTGGTGCAACGCGGCCGCGCGACGATTCCAGGACCGCGGCCGCGGCTGCATCGTCGGCGTGACCTCGGTCGCGCAGGACCGCGGCCGGATCGGGCGGCCGGTCTACAACGCCAGCAAGGCGGGCATGGACACCTACCTCGAGGCGCTGCGCAACCGCCTCTGGCGCCGCGGCGTCCAGGTCACGACGATCCGGCCGGGCTTCGTCGAGACGCCGATGACGTCGGGTCTTGGGCTGAAGGGCGCGATCGCAGCCGATAGAGCGGCTGAGCTGATCCTCAAGGCGCGCGACGGTGGCAAGGCGATCGCCTATGTGCCGGCCAAGTGGCGCTGGATCATGCTCGTGATCCGCAACATCCCGTCGTTCGTGTTCCGCAGGCTCTCCCTTTGAAAGAGGCGCGGCGCTCGCGGCGTTCCTCACCGTCCTCATGACCACCGCGACCCCTCCTCTTCCCGACGCCCCGCCTTCGCCGAGCTGGCGCGACGAGCGCGTCATGGGCTTCGGGATGTCGGTCGGGGGGCCGGGGCGCGTGCTCCGGCCGACGAGCGTCGAGCAGATCGCCGACGCGTTCGCCGACGTGCGGGCTCGCGGCGCCTCCCTCGCGCTGCGCGGCGCGGGCTGCAGCTACGGGGACGCTTCGACGAACGACGGCGGGCACGTGCTCGACCTCACGGGCATGAACCGGATCCGCTCGTTCGACCCGGCGACGGGAGTCGCCGTGTGCGAGCCGGGCGTGACCGTCCGCGACCTCTGGCGCAAGAGCATCGGCTACGGCTACTGGCCCCGCGTCGTCAGCGGCACGATGCAGGTCACCATGGGCGGCGCCGCCGCGATGAACATCCACGGCAAGAACAACTACCGCCTCGGCTCGTTCGGCGAGGGGGTGCGTTCGTTCGAGCTGATGACGCCCAAGGGCGAGCAGGTGCGCTGCTCCCGCGAGCAGAACCCCGCGCTCTTCCACGCGGCGATCGGCGGCTTCGGCATGCTCGGTTGCTTCACCAGCCTGGAGATCGAGACCAAGCGCGTGCACTCCGGCCGCATGCGGGTCTGGGGCATCGTCGCGCGCGACCTCGACCACAACTTCGAGATCCTGGAAGACCTCCACGGCGAGGCGGACTACCTCGTCAGCTGGGTCGACCTGCACGCCAAGGGCGAGGGCTTGGGCCGCGGACTCATGCACCGCGCGGACCAGATGAAGCCCGGCGAGGACCCCGACGGGCTGCGCCTCTTCGACGCCTCGCTCCAGGACGTGCCGACGACGTTGTTCGGCGTGGTGCCCAAGGGCTGGCTGTGGCCCGGGATGTGGTGCGCGGTGGCGTCCGGGCAGGTCGGGCTCGTCAACTGGCTGAAGTTCCGGGCCGGGTTCCGCGAGGAGCGGACCTCGCCCTACCTGCAGACGCACGGCGCGTTCCACTTCCTGCTCGACTACGTCCCGCGCTGGCAGTGGATGACCAAGCCGGGTGGCCTGATCCAGTTCCAGCCGTTCCTGCCCAAAGCCGAGGCGCCGCGCGTCCTGCGTAAGATCATCGAGCTCTGCCAGCAGCGAGGCCACGTCCCCTACCTCGGCGTGCTGAAGAAGCACCGACCCGACCCCTTCCTGATGACGCACGCGGTCGACGGCTACTCGATGGCGATGGACATCTGCGTCAGCAAGCGGACCTCGCGTCGGGACAGCCTCTGGCGCCTCTGTCGAGAGCTCGCGGACCTGGTGCTCGACGCAGGCGGCCGCTTCTACTACGCCAAGGACGCGGTGCTGACCGAGTCGTCCTTCCCGCGCGTGCACGGCGACGAGGCGGTGCGCGCGTTCCGCGCGCTGAAGCAGGAGTGGGACCCCGAGGGGTTCTTCCAGACCGACCTCTCGCGGCGGATGGGCGTCTAGGCGGGCGCCAGCGCTTGTGGCTCGGCGGGCGAGCCGCTAGCCTGTCTGCCCTCAGGATCCGGCCTGGAGCCGGTTCCGAGCATCGATCGCTGCCGCCGGAACGGATTCCGGTCTCAAGTCGAGGCAGCAAACAGCCGATGCCATCGCCAGTTGTGCAGCGAATCGACACCGATCGAGCACGACATGTTCGGTGAACAGAGCCTCCGGCGGGTGGCGACCACGTGGGTCGACCAGGGTCCGGGGGAGAAGACGCCTTCGATGGCAAGCAACCAACACGCAGCGCGGCGTCCGCCGGACGGACCCGCTGCCAGCAACCAGACATCCCCGTGAGTTTCGAATCCCTCGGACTGAAGAAGTCCATCCTCCAGGGCGTGCGCGACGCCGGCTATGAACAGCCGACCGAGATCCAGCAGCACGCGATCCCCAAGGTCCTCGCCGGCGACGAGCTGATCGGCCTCGGCCAGACCGGCAGCGGCAAGACCGCCGCGTTTGGTTTGCCGATGCTCGACCGCCTCTGCGGCGGAGAGCCCGGCCTGCGCGGGCTGATCATCGTGCCGACCCGCGAGCTCTGCGTGCAGGTCGCCGAGAACCTGCGCACCTACGCCAAGCACGCCGGTCTGCACGTCTGCACCGCGTTCGGGGGCATCGACCTCAGCATCCAGGAGAGCGCCTTCAAGCGCGGCATCGACGTGCTGGTCGCCTGCCCTGGACGCCTGATCGACCACCTCGAGCGTCGCAACATCTCGCTCGAGAACGTCGAGATGGTCGTGCTGGACGAAGCCGATCGCATGCTCGACATGGGCTTCATGCCGCAGATCCGCCGCGTGTTCCTGCGCATGCCGGACGAGCGCCAGAACCTCCTGTTCTCCGCGACGCTGCCCAAGGAGGTCGAGTCGCTGGTCGAGGACTTCCTGCCGGGCGCGGAGCGCGTTCAGATCGGTCGCCGCAGCGAGTCGGCGAAGACGATCTCCCACCGCTTCGCTGCCGTGAGCGTCAGCGACAAGCCCGACGCGCTGGAGCGTCTGCTCCGGCGTGAGGACGGCAAGGTGCTCGTGTTCTGCAACAAGAAGGTCGGCTGCGAGAAGCTCGGCAACATGCTGAAGCGCGCGGGGCTGCCCGCGGACTCGATCCACGGCGACAAGAGCGCAGAGGCCCGCCACGCCTGCCTCGGAGCGTTCTCGCGCGGGCGGACGCGGTTCCTGATCGCGACCGACGTCGCGGGCCGCGGCATCGACGTCGACGACGTGGAGCTCGTCGTGAACTACGACTTCCCGCTCGCCCTCGAGGACTACGTGCACCGCTCGGGTCGCACCGGTCGGGCCGGCAAGACCGGCCGCGCGATCTCGTTCGTCGCGCCGTCCGAGAAGAAGCTCTACGAGGTCGTCAAAGCGCACCTCTCCGGAAAGGAGGTCAGCAGCGCGCCGAGCGCGCCCGGGCGCGGCTACGGGATGCCGAAGGGACGCGGCGGCAAGGCCGGCGGCGGCAGGGGCGGCCGGAAGCCCGGTCGTGGCGGGGGTCGCCGCGCGGCGGCCGGCGCCTTCTAGGCTTCGTCGCCCTGCTGGGCGCCGGGTCCTGCTGGGGCGCCGGGGCTACGCCCGAGGATCGCGTCGGCCGCGGCCGCGGGGTCGCTGGCCTGAACCAGGGCTCGGAACACCTCGTCGAGGTGGGTGTCGGCGCCCTCACCGGCGGCTTCTTGCAGCTCGGCAGCGCTCCCGGCTGCCAGCAGCCGACCCTCGTCGAGCACGGCGATCCGGTGCGCGGTGTTCTCGACGACGTCGAGCAGGTGGCTGCAGTGCAGCACGGCGCCGCCGCGCGCAGCGAACTCGTGCATCAGCTGCTTGACGACCGACGCGGTCGTGACGTCGAGGCCGGACAGCGGCTCGTCGAACACCAACAGCTTGGGGTCGGTGAGCAGCGCCGCGCTGATCGAGACCTTCTGCAGCATGCCCTTGCTGAAGGCGACCATGGGCTCGTCGCGACGGTCGAGGATGCCGAAGCCCTCGAGGGAACGCTCCGCGCACGCGGCGATCTGGCGCTCTTCCAGGTCGAACAGTCGCCCCTTGAGCTGCAGGAACTCCCAGGGCGTCAGGGTCTCGTGCAGCCGCGCGACCTCGGGGAGGTAGCCGATCAGGCGACGGGCGTCGGCGTCGCGCAGCGCGTCCCGGCCCGCGACCGTGACCTGCCCGGAGTCGGGCCGCAGCAGGCCGACGAGGCACTTCACGGTGGTGGACTTACCCGCGCCGTTGGGGCCGAGCAGCGCCAGGATCTCGCCGGGGGCGACCTCCAGGTCGAGGCCGTGCAAGGCCACGAAGTCGCCGTAGGTCTTCCGCAGGGCCGAGATCGCCAGCATGGCGCTATCTTGGCGAGCGGCGCCGGCGCTTGCTAGCACACCGTCGCCGGAGCTATTCTGCCCGTGCCTGAACCGACGTCGCGCTGACGTCGTTCCCGCTCCCTGCCGTGCGCGCTCCCTGGCTCCTGTCCTCGATCGCAGTGCACAGCGCCGCCGTAGTGGTGGTGTTGATGGTCGGCGTGCACGCGCGCGGACTGCGGCGGCCGCCGGTCGCCCGGATCGAGATCCGCAACACACCTCCGAGCGCGCCGGCGCGCACGGAGCTGCGGCGGGCCCCGGAGGTGGAGGTCGAGGCCGCGCAGGACGCGCAGCCGCTGGTGGAGTTCTCCGTGCCGCCGGCGCCGGAGCCGGCAGGCGAGGCCGAGCCGGTGATCGACGCAGGCCCGCTCCGCCCCTCGCCGGCCGCGGTGCTCAACCAGGCGACGACCGAGCGCGTCCGCGCGCCCGCGCCGCCGCCGCCGCAGCCCGCCGCGCTGAACACAGCGGCGCCGGTCGAACCCGCGCCGCCGCTGGTCTCTGCCGAAGAGTCGCAGCCGGCCTTCACGGCGGCAACGCGCCTCGACCTCGGACGCGACAAGCCGGCCTACCCGCAGAAGGAGCGTCGCCTCGGACGCGAAGGCACGGTCGTGCTCCGCGTGTCGGTGCGCGCAGACGGCACGGTGGCCGACGCCAGCCTGAAGACTCCGTCGCGCTACGCGGGCTTCAACCGGGCGGCGCTGCAGGCGGTCCGCCGGTGGCGCTTCGCGCCCGCGACCGAGCGCGGGGTCGCCGTCGAGAGCGTGATCGACCTGCCGGTCGTCTTCGAGTTGACCGACGCCGGCGGGCGCTAGCGGTCGCCGAGCGCGACGCCCAGCTCGGCCAGGATCCCGTCGAGGCGCTCGAACATGCTCTCCCACCGCCACGTCTGGCGGATCCACGCGCCCGCCGCGACGCCGTCGCAGCGCGCTCGCGCAGGATCCTCGAACCACCGCAGGACGCCTGCGACCGTCGCCTCGACGCCTTCGGCGACGCACAGGGACGAGGTCGGGACGTCGCCGAGGCCTTGGGAGGCCTGCGGGGAGGCGACCGTCGGCAGCGACATGCTCAGCGCCTCCAGGACCTTGTTCTGGACTCCGCGGGCCAGCCGGAGGGGCGCGATCGCGACCGCCGCCCGGTCGAAGTAGGGGGGCGTGGTCTCGACGCGGCCGGTCACCGTGACGCCGTCCCGGCCGTCGAGCGCCAGCACCTTGGCGATCGGCTTGCTGCCGACGACCAGCAGGCGCGCGTCCGGGAACTTGGCGCGGACCTGGGGCCAGCACGACTGCACGAACCAGCAGACGCCGTCGACGTTCGGCTCGTAGTCCATCACGCCGGTGAACACCGCCGTGTGCGGGTCGCGCTGGTCGTCCCCGGCGGTCGCGAAGTGGTCGACGTCGACGCCGTTGGGCAGCACGTCCGGCGTCACGCCCGGGATCCGCTCCTCGAACAGGTCCTTCTCGACTTCGCTGACGACGAGCGACCGGTCGAACTCGCGCGCGACGCGGTCTTCGAAGGCGAGCAGCGCGCGCGCCTCGCGACCGTAGATCCAGCGTCCGAGCGGCCCGGCGACCGCGGCGTACTGTCGCCACTTGTCGGAGTCGAGCTCGGCGAAGTGCATCACCTTGGCGCCGGCGGCGCGGCCCAGCGCGTACTGGGCCATCGACGACGAGTAGCAGAAGATCAGGTCGGGCGGGGTCTCGCACCAGCGGTCGACCGCGGCCCGCAGCGCAGGGTGTCGGAAGAACGGCACGGTCAGCGCCTCGCCGGTCAGCAGCCCGGTCATGCTGGTCAGCTTGCGGGCGCGGCGCGACATCCGCGGCGCGACGACCTCGGCGCAGCGGGTGTCGAGGAACTCGACAGCGGCGTCGTCGCGGTCCTCTTCCCGGAAGCAGCCGACGCGGACCTCGGCGCCGCGCTCGAGCATGTGCTGCAGCAGGTGCCACGTCGTGATCCGATCTCCTCGGTCGGGCGGCCACGGGACGCGTTGGCAGAGGAACAGGACGCGCGGTTTGTTCGGGGAGTCGTTCAAGGATCCGGCGTCAAGGTCCCGCTCGCTGCGTCCCGATACAAGCCCTCGGGCGTAAACCACATGACCGACGCGACGACTTCGCCGAACCTCCTGCAGCTGGTCCAGCGCACCGTCGAGCTGCCGACCATGCCGGAGGTGCTCGTCAAGCTGAACGAGGTCCTGGCTGCGCCGGGCGTCTCGGCCGCCGACGTGGCGCAGGTCGTCTCGGCGGACCCGGCCGTCGCCGCCAACGTCCTGCGGATCGTCAACTCGGCGCACTACGGCCTCCAGGCCCGCGTGTCGTCGGTGCGGCTCGCCGTGTCCATGATGGGCTTCGCGACCACCAAGAAGGTCGCGCTGAAGGCCGCTGTGTTCTCTGCGTTCGCCGAGCGCAGAGCAGGGGACCGGCACTTCGACCCCGCGATGTTCTGGCGCCACGCGATCTACACGGGGGTCGCGGCGCGCACGCTGGCGACGGCGTCGCCGGTCTTCTCGACGATGCACCCAGAAGACGCCTACATCGCCGGGTTGCTGCACGACATCGGCAAGATCATCCTGATGGACAAGGCCGGCCCGGCCTACACCGCGATGCTGCGCGCGGCGGCGGCGCGTGGCTGTCCGGAGGTGGACGTCGAGCAGGACGAGTTCGGCTTCACCCACGCCGACGTGGGTTCGGTGCTGGCCATCAAGTGGTCGTTGCCCGAGGATCTCGCCATCGCCATTCGCTCTCACCACGCGCCCTCGCGCGACCCGCTGCACCGCTCGCTCAGCGCGCTCGTCCACGTCGCGGACCGGCTCGCCTGGTGCGCAGATCAGCCGTCCACGTTGGACACTCCGCAGGCCGCGTTCGACGAGGGCGTCTACGAGCACCTCGGACTCTCCCCGCTCCAGGTCCATGAGCTCACGCCGCAGATCGCGGCCGCGTTCGAGGCCTCGGACATGCCCTGGTGACCGGAGGCGCGCGCCTCGTCCGACATGGATTTCCGCCGCTGGGTCGTCTTCACGTTCCTCGTCCACGCGCTCGTCGTCGTGGTCGACAAGGGCGGCGGGCTGATCCTCTACCTGCTGACGGCCAACGAGGCCGCGGAGCACGGCAAGTCGGGCATCGCGGCGTCGCTGCCGTTCATCCTCGGCGCGATCGCGAACCTGGGGCTGGCGACGGCGCTGGTGTTCTTCGTCCGCCGGAAGTCGGTCACCACCCAGGTTGCGTTCGAGACCTCGCTGTGGGTCGCGCTCGTCTGGGGCGGGTTCGTCGCGGCGGCCTCGGCCCTGGTCACCATCTACGTGCTGCCGTGGCTGAATCCGGACTGGCAGCTGGACTGGTTCGGTGTGCTGCCCATCTGCGCGGTCGTCCCGCTGCTGCTGCTGGCGAGCTACGCCAACAGCACGCAGCTCGCGACCGACCGCATCAAGGACTACGGCCTCGTCCACCTGGTGACGTCGCTGAGCTTCCTGCCGGCGTTCTTCCTGATCTTCTTCGGGCTCGGCGGCTCGGTGGCCGACGGCGACGTGCCGCTCGCGGTCGCGTGGGGTCGGCTCGCGTCGACCGCCGTCGTGGCCGTGCTGGCGCTCTGGCTGGTCCGCAAGGTCGTCCGGCTGCGCGCGCGCGTCGACCGGCGCTACCTGGGCGAGGCCGTGCGCTACGGCTGGAAGGCCAACCTGACCTCGACGCTGACGTACTTGAACCACCGCGTCGACCTCGTCGTCCTGGCGATCGTCTACGCGGCGGCCGTTCGTGAGACCGGCGCCAGCCTCGTCGGCGCAAAGGACGACGCCGCCGCGCAGGTCGCCTACTACTCCATGGCCGTGACCTGGGCGGAGCTCGTCTGGCACTTCCCGGAGGCCATGCGTGACCTGTTCTTCTCCAAGGTCGCGAGCAGCTCGCACGAGCAGGCGCGGCAGCTGACCCCGGTGTTCGCGCGGCTCGGGCTGCTGATCTCTGCGGTCGGCGCGGCCGCGGTCGTGCTCTGCGTCGACCCGGTGATGGGCGCGATCACCTCCGCCGCGAAGGGAGACGCTGCGATCTGGTACGACGGCTGGAGCGAGCCGGTGCGCACGGCGCTCTGGCTGCTCGCGCCGGGGACGGTCGGCTTCACGGTCTCGAAGGTGCTGCAGGCCGACCTCGCCGCGCGCGACAAGCTGCAGACCTGCGTCAACGCCCAGGTGTTCGTGCTGGTCACCATGCTGCTGCTCGACCTGTGGTTCATCCCCGAGCACGGCGCTGCAGGCGCCGCCGCCGCGTCGACGATCGCCTACAGCGCGGGCACCGGCTGGACGCTGCTCGCCTACAGCAAGCAGACCGGCACGCCCGTCTGGAAGTGCCTGTTCGTCCACCCGTCCGACTTCGGCTACATTCGGTCCATCGCGGCCGCCGTGCTCCACAAGCTGCTGCGCAGACGATCATGAGTCAGGCAGCTCCGGTGACGGTCGTGATCCCCGCCTACAACGCGGCGTCCTACTTGGGCACGACGCTGGAGGCGCTGCGTGGACAAACCACGCCGCCGGAGCGCGTCATCGTCGTGGACGACGGATCCATCGACGGGACCATCGGCGTCGCGCACTCCATGGGGGTCGAGGTGGTCAGCCAGGAGCAGCGCGGGCCGGGCGCGGCGCGCAACCGGGCGCTGCGGATGGCCGACACGGAGTTCGTTGCGTTCTGCGACGCGGACGACTGGTTCGTC
The DNA here is from genome assembly GCA_049889335.1 of Planctomycetota bacterium. GTDB lineage: Bacteria > Planctomycetota > UBA1135 > UBA1135 > UBA2386. The sequence continues at coordinate 6,511 of JBMHDP010000385.1, read as the reverse complement.
TCCGACAAGCTGGAGCGGGACCTCCAGAAGCTCGGCGAGCTCGGCGCGGCGTGCCTCTCCAGCGACGCGTGGGTCGTGCGCGGTGACCGCATCGAGGGCCGCAAGAACGAGCAGCGGGTCGTTCCGAACGTGCTGACCGAGGAGTTCCTGCTCCAGGGGAACCCGATCATCTGCAGCACGGTCACGGCGCGTCGCGAAGCGGTGATGGCGGTGGGGGGGTTCGACGAGTCGCGTGAGCTGATCGCGACCGAGGACTACGACCTCTGGCTCCGGATGGCGACGCGAGAGCCGATCGCCTACTCGAACCATCCGATGTCGTTCTACCGCGTGCACAGCGCGAGCCTCTCGGGCAACGAGCGCTTCATGAACGGCGTGGACCGCATCCTCGTCTCGGTCGCCGAGCGGCACCCGGGCGAGCCGCACTACGCCAACCTGATCCGGCGGCGGCGCGCCGCCGTGCGGCTCGACTACGCCTGGGAGCTGCTCGCCGAGGGTCGCCGGGCGGACGCTCGGGCCATGGTCTGCGAAGCGCAGCAGACCTCCTGGACCTGGAAGGGCTTCAAGATGCGCCTCCGGACGCTGTTCGGCCGATGAGCGAACCCGCGTCGTCGACCCTGCTCGGGGTCCTCCACCTCGGCGCGCTGCCGGCCGCGCGCGGACACACGTCGATGGACGAGGTGCTCGACCGCGCGCTGGCCGACGCGGCGGCCTACGCCGCCGCCGGCTTCGACGGGCTGATCGTCGAGAACTTCGGCGACGCGCCGTTCCGTCGCGGCACCGCGGACGACCCGGTCACCCCGGACGTCGTCGCGAGCCTCGCGCTCGCTGCGGACCGCGCCCGCCGCGAGACGGGGCTCCCCGTCGGCGTCAACTGCCTACGCAACGACGGCGTGGCGGCGTTCGGCGTCGCGGCGGCGGTCGGCGCCGCCTGGGTGCGGGTCAACGTGCTCGCCGGGGCCTACGTGACCGATCAGGGGGTGATCTCCGGCGAAGCGGCGCGGATCGCCGCCTACCGTCGGCAGGTCGGGAGCCGCGCGCGGCTGCTGGCCGACTTCCTGGTCAAGCACGCGTCGCCGCTGGCGCCCCTCGACCTCGCGACCGGCGCCAAGGACCTCGCCGAGCGTTCGGGCGCCGACGGCCTCGTGCTCTCGGGCACCCGCACCGGTCAGCCGGTGGACCTCGAGGTCCTCGGCGCCGTGCGCGACGCGGTCGGCGCGTTCCCGATCTGGATCGGCTCGGGCCTCACCGCTGAGAACGCCGCAGAGCTCTGGCCTCGGTGCCAAGGGGCTGTGGTCGGCACGTTCTGCAAAGACGACGGGCGACCCGGCGCGCCGGTCGACGTCGAGCGCGCGCGGCGCCTGCGCGCGGCGTGCGCGCCTCGGTAAGGCCGGGAGCGCGCGGTTGCCGAAGAGGACCTGGTGAAGGTCCTGCTGCTGAGCCCCGCTCCGACCGAGCTGCACCTCGGCAGCAGCGCCACCGTCGCGCGGCTGCGGGACGGCCTGCAGCGGCGGGGGCACCTGTGCGAAGTGTTCGGCGACGCCTCGGAGGGGGGGCTCAAGCAGTCGCTGGAAGGCACGATCGCGCGCTTCCGCCCCGACATCGTGCACGCGCACGACGCCGCGAGGTGCGGGGTCCAGCTGCTCGGGTCGCGGACGCCTTGGGTGGTCTCGCTGAGCGGCGAGGACCTCGGTGACGACGCCCTCGGCGGGGCGAACGGGCCGCTCGTCTGCGAGGCCCTGCGTCGCGCGCACCGCGTCCTCGCGCCGAGCGCGCCGATGGCGGCGCGGACCGAGGAGCTGGTCCCGGAGACCGTCGGCAAGGTCGACGTGGTCGTACGGTCGGCGGTGCCTTCGCCGACCGGAGGCACGGACCTGCGGCGGTCGCTCGGTATCCCGCGCCAGCGCTTCGTCGCCTTCCTGCCCGGCGGGATCCGACCGGTGAAGGGGCAGCTGCGGGCTGTTCGCGCGGTGGCGCGCCTCCGCGCGGCGGGCGCCGACGTCGAGCTGATCCTCGCGGGCCCCGAGCAGGACGCGGACTACGCGCGGGCGGTCCGCGCTGCCTGCGAGGGGCGCGCCGGCGTGCGCCTCCTGCCGAGGCTCGCGCGCGAACGCATGGGCGCGGCCTACCTGGACGCCGACGTGGTGCTGAACACGTCGGCGCACGAGGGAGCGGCCTCGGCGATCCTCGAGGCCGGGGTGCTCGGGCGCCCCGTGGTGGCGTCGGACATCCCGGGGAACCGCGCGCTGATCCGGCACAAGGAGACCGGCCTGCTGTTCTCGGACGAAGACCAGCTCGCGAAGCAGGTCTTGGCGCTGTGCCGCGATCGGGGGGCGTCCGGCACGCTCGGCGTCCGGATCCGTGAGGACTTCGCGCGGCGGTTCGGCGTGGACCGCGAGCTCGGCGCGCTGCTCTCGGCCTACGCCGCGGCGTGAGCTCGTCGCGGACGGCTCACGACGTCGCTGCGTAGCGCTCGAAGAGCGCCGCGAGCTGCGCCGTCTGCCACTTCAGCGCGTCGGTGACGGTCGCGGCGATCTTCTCCCGCGTCGCCGCGCGTACGCGCGGCGTGCGCGCCTTCTGGACCATGGCGAAGCGGGAGTCCGCGTCCAGGCCCTCGAGCGCGGCGCCGCTCGGGTCGCCGAGCAGCGTCTCGACGACGGCGGCGACGTCGCGGAAGTCGGGCAGCGAAGGGTCGAAGACCGTCGACTCGAGCAGCGCGCGCAGGTCCAGGTGGTCCGCTCCCAGCAGCGCGCGCACGCTCGGCTTGTCGTCGGGCAGCGAGTCGAGCAGCGGCCGCAGCTCGGTCAGGGACTCCTCGCCCCAGACGACCGCGGTCCCGCCGACCTCCAGCTGCCGCGACAGCGACTTGACGAAGGCGCCGCGCGGATCGTCTCGGTCGACCTGCGCGAACGCGTGCTCCTCGACGCGGCCGTCCGCGTGCCGGGTGCGCAGGGCCCAGGCAAACGGCGTGCGCTGCCAGGGTCGCTGCTGATCGAAGACCGGCAGCGGGTCCGTGACGACCGCGACCGCGAGGAAGTGGAGCGGGTGCTCGCACGCGCCGAGCTCCTCGGCCAGCAGCGGCTCGACGACGCGCTCCTGCTCGGCGTGGCACTGCAGCGTCCGCCGTTGACGGAACGTCAGGCCTTCACGGTCGGGCGCGAGGCCCGCGAGGTCCTCGATCCCTTCCTTGTGGAGCTGCGCCTCCAGCTGCCGGGTGAGCTCGGGCAGCCGCGTGAGCGGCAGCGAGGACGCCTCGTCGCGACACCGCGCGGCGTGCGGGCACGGGAACGGAGACGTGCAGTAGGTCCCCATCGGCGCGCGCGGCGGGGTGCTCGCCGCGACGACCTGCTGCAGCAGCTGCGCCTTGCGGGCGACGTTGGGCTGTTGCTTGATCACCTTGGCGGTGACGTCCGAGCTGCGCAGCAGCTGCATCGGCGGATAGTCGGCGCCGGCGCGGTGGGCGTACTGGGTGTTGACGTGCAGGAGGTAGGCGCGCTGCAGCTTGTAGCCGTTGGCTGCCAGCACGTTGGCCTGCAGCGCGAGGTCGTGCACGTAGCGCTGCTTCACCTTGGCGCCGGACTTGATCTCGAAGAGGTCGACCAGGCCGTCCTTGTGCACGACCAGGATGTCGCACCTCGCCTCGATCCCGTCGTCGACGAAGGCCGCGTCGAACAGCACCGGCGCGCCCGCGGCGAGCTGCTCGGAGGTGGCCGCCGCAGCCGCTGTGACGTCCTCTGACTCGATGGTCACACCCATAGGGAACGCCGTGCGCGCCAGGTCGCGCAGCTCGACGCCGATCCGGGACATCTCCCGCCGGCTGTCCGAGACCGGCTCGTCGACCGGCTCGTGCGTGTCCAGCCAGAGGCGCTTGTGGCACTGCTGGCCGGCCTCGAACGAGCGCTTGTCGAGGCTGCGGACGCCGTTGGGCTTGGCGGACTTCTTCAAGATGTTGCGTGCGGCGGCGGGCGATCCGTCCGGGCTCCGTCGCAGTGTAGCGTCGCGCCGGCCGCGCTCAACGCCGCGCGCGGGTGTAGCGGTAGAGGAGCGCCAGGATCAGCCCGACGATGCCGCCGATGAGGATCGGTCGCCCGATCCGGTCCAGCACGGTGTCCTGCTGCTGCTGGTCGTCGGCGACGCGCGCGAAGGTCAGCGTCGTCAGCCAGCGGCGGAACTCCGGGACGTGCTGCTCGAAGGTGTCCGGCGTGGCCGTGAAGGACAGGGTGATCTGCTGCTGCGCGGTCGGCGCGTGCACGTCCAGGCTGACCCGCTGCGCGGCGGGCGGCGCGGGCGTGGTCGTCCGGGTCGCCACGATGCACTCGACCCCTTGGGTGCCGAGCCGCTCCTTGTGGATGTCCTGCAGCTGGTGCCGGACCCCGTTGGCCTCGCCGTGCTCTCGCCAGAGGTCGCGGAGCGTCGCGGCGAAGTCGTCCTCCACGTGCCAGCCGTCCCGCTGCTCGAACACGTAGAGCCAGGGCGACTCGAAGTCGCCGGCGAGCCAGCGGTCGACCGGTCCGACGCCGTAGTACTGCCGAGGCGAGCACAGCCTCAGGATCGGCGGCGCGGCCGGCTGCTCGCCGATTCGCACGGCCTCCCCGGGCGCGAGCTGCCGCCAGTCATCGGGGAGCTCGAGCTGGAAGGTCCGGTTGTAGTTGCGAAATGTCGCCGCGCTCGACGCCGCCTGCTGTCCCCTCAGCGGGGCGAGCAGCGCGGTCGAGAGCAGGAAGGTGACGGCGAAAGCCGCGGCGGTCCGTGCGGGCATGGGGTCACTCTTGCGACGCGGGCGGGGCCTGGGCAACGACTCCGTCGCGCGGGGGCATCTCAGGCAGGGCCAGCGGCACCGGGCACTCCCAGAGCTCTGCGAGCGCCCGGACGAGGTCGACCTCGTCGGGGTCCAGGTGCCCGTCGTGGGCGGCCACCTCGGCGCACGCCTGGATCAGGTTCCGCTTGCCGAACGACGTGACCCGCTCGAGCCCGTCGATGGCGGCGTCGAGCTGCTGCGGCGTGGCCTGGTCGGCGTCGAGCAGCCGGGCCGTCGGCATCGACAGGACCTCGCAGCCGCGCTGGAAGGCGCCGCGCGCCCCGGCGGCGTCGCCGTCCGCGCCGGCGTGCGCGATCACCGAGAGCACCAGCGCTGCGTCCTCGACGTGATCGGCCATCGCCTCGGGCCTGCCCGGGCGGCGCGGCTTGTCCTCCAGCGGGAGGTGGCGCTCGACCGACTTGATCAGCGCGAACTCGAACGGCGTCAGGTGGTCGTCCGCGAGCGCGAGCGCGCGGGCGCGCCGGCGGAGCTCCTGTCGCGCCTCGCGGCCGAGCCGCCGCAGCGCCGGCATCGCGAGCTCGAGCAGCGGGAGCCGCATGGTCCGGGCCATGCCCGCCAGCTCGCGGTGGAACGCCTGCGCGTCGTGCCTACAGGCCGGGTCGGCGTCGTCGAGCAGCGCGAGCTGCCGCGCGCGCTCGTCGGCGTCGTGGTCGAGCAGCAGGGCGTAGACGAGCGCCGGCGCGCGCTCGGTCTCGTGCGCCGCGACGCTCAGATCCAGCGGCAGCTCGTCCAGCAGCGCGCGGGCCGCCACGACGTGCCGCGGCTCCGGGTCGCCGACGGACGCGAGCAGGCGTCCGGGGGTCGACCCCGTGAACCCCTGCGCGCCGGCGGCGGCTGCGGGGGCTTCGGTCGCGGCGACGGCCGCCTCCAGGGAGCCTGTCGCCGCGACGTTCTGGAGCACGCCCGGGAGCACGCGCTCGACGCGGTCCGCGATCGGCGGGTGCGTCGCCATGCCGCCGCCGAGGCCTGCGGCGAAGAGCATGTGGCTGGTCTCCTCGGTGTGCGGGCTCTTCATGCGGCTGGTCAGCCCGCCGATCTTGGCGAGCGCCATGCCGATCCCCTTGGGGTTGCGGGTGTACTGCACGGCCGCCGCGTCGGCGAGGTACTCGCGCTGGCGCGAGACCGCGGCCTGGATCAGCCGGGCGAAGAACACGCCGACGTAGCCGACGATGACGAGTGCCAGCCCGAACAGCGCGATCTGTCCGCCCTCGCGGCGGTTGCCGCGGCCCGAATAGAGCAGCACGCGGCCGAGCACGGCGATGCAGATGATGCCGAAGAGCGTGCCCATCAGCCGGATGTTGAGCCGCATGTCGCCGTGGAACACGTGGCTGAACTCGTGCGCGATGACGCCCTGCAGCTCGTCGCGCGTGAACGTCTCCAGGCTGCCGCGGGTGACCGCGACCGCCGCGTCCTTGGTCGACCAACCCGCCGCGAAGGCGTTGACGCCGTCCTCGCCGTCGAGCACGAAGACGTCCGGGACCGGCACGCCGGACGCGATCGCCATCTCCTCGACGACGTTCATCAGGACGCGCTCCCACGGGTCGCTCGTGTGCGGGTCGACCGGTCGGCCGCCCATCATCTCGGCGACGGCGGCGCCGCCCGTCTGCAGCTGCGCGGTCTTGAACAGCATCGCGCCGCCTACGAGCGCGACGACCGAGACCGACACGACGCCGAGCAGCGGCAGGCCGGCCCACG
>JBMHDP010000384.1:0-14348 GCA_049889335.1 Planctomycetota bacterium | reverse complement strand
GCGCCGATCGAGGGCGTCGTGAAGAAGCCGTCCGAGACGTTGCGCCAGGTGTTGCCGAGGTCGGTCGTCTTCCAGACGCCGCCGCCGGTCGCGCCCATGTAGAACGTGCCGATCGCCGTCGCGTCGCCGCAGACCGCCGTGACCCGGCCGCCGCGCGTCGGGCCGACGTTGCGGAACTTCAGGTCGGACAGGTCGGGCAGCTGCTGGGCCGTCACCGCGGCGACGGTGAGCAGCGCGCTGAGCAAGCTCGACGGGAGAGGACGTGTCACGGTGCGCCGGCGGGTCATCACCTCCGCAGAATAGAGCGCGGCGGCGCGCGGCCGGGCTGCTTTCCAAAATGAACCCGTCGGACCGTCACCCCAAAACGTGATCCGGCCGCCGCAGGCCGTGTCTAGACTCCGTCCGTGCTCCCGCTGCTCCTCGCCCGCGCCCCGATCTCGTCCGACGGCTGGCTCGCGGCGCTGTTCGGCGTCGGCGCGGCCGGCGTCTGGCTGCCGGGGTCGCTGTTCCTCGGGACGTTCGTGACCGAGGACCTCAGCTGCGTCGCGGCGGGCATCTTCTCGGCCGAGGGCCACGTCGACGTCGTCACGGCGACGGTCGCCTGCACGCTCGGCATCTGGCTCGGGGACCTGGGCCTCTACGGGATCGGCTGGCTGACCGCGCGCGGGCTGCTCCGGTGGGGGTGGGCGCGCCGCAAGATGGACCGGCTGCGCGGCAGCTCCTGGCGGCGCGCGTTCGAGGCGCACGGGACCAAGATCCTGTTCACCTCGCGCTTCCTGCCCGGTACGCGCGTGCCGAGCTACCTCGTCGCCGGGGCGATCGGTTGGCCCTTCCTGCGGTTCGCGGCGGTGCTCGGCGTCGCCGTGGTGATCTGGACGCCCCTGCTCGTGGGCGCGTCGCTGCTGTTCGGGCGGGTCGTGCTCGACGTGCTCGCGCAGTGGGGCGCGTACGCGTGGCTGGCGGTGCCGCTCGCGCTGGTGGTGGTGTGGCTGCTGGTGCGCACCCTCTCGCTCGCCACGTCGTGGCGCGGCAGGCGGCTCCTGGTCGGCCAGTGGCGGCGCCTGACGCGCTGGGAGTACTGGCCGCCGGTGTTCGTGTTTCCGCCGGTCGTGCTCGACCTGCTGCGGGCGGCGCTGGTCCACCGCACGCCTGCGGTGTTCACGGCCTGCAACCGCGGCATCCCGCACGGAGGGCTCTACGGCGAGTCCAAAGGGGACATCCTCGATCTGCTCCCCGCAGCGGACGCGGACGCCGACGCAGGCGTCTCGGTGGCGCGCTACCGCCGGCTGGAGCGCGGCGCGTCGCTGGACGACCGGCTCGCCGTCGTGCGGACGTTCCTGGCCGCGGGCCGGTGCGTGCTCAAGCCGGACCAGGGTGAGCGCGGCGCAGGCGTCGTCGTGGTCCGCGCGGAAGCCGAGGCGCGGGCGTGGCTGCAGGCGTGCCCCCACGACGCCTTGGTGCAGGAGTTCGTGGGCGGTGAGGAGTTCGGCGTCTCCTGGTGCCGGGATCCGCGGACCGGCGAGGGCGCGATCCACTCCGTCACCCACAAGGTGCTGCCCGCTGTGACGGGCGACGGCCGCGCCTCGCTCGAGGTGCTCGTCCTGCGCGATCCGCGCCACGTCGCGATGGCCCGTCACCACCTCGCACAGCACCAGGACCGGCTGCGCTGGGTCCCCGAGGAAGGCGAGGTCGTCACGCTCGGCGACCTGGGCACGCACTCGCGCGGCGCGACCTTCTACGACGTCCGGCCGCTCGCGTCGCCGGCGCTGCACGCAGCCTTCGACTGCTTCCTCGCTGACGCCCCAGGGCTCGACTTCGGGCGGTTCGACGTGCGCGCGCCCTCGCGCGACGCCCTCGCCGCCGGCTGCGGCGTGCGGGTGCTGGAGTTCAACGGTGTGACAGGCGAGGCGACCCACGTCTACCAGCCCGGCTACCCGTGGCGGCGCGGGGTCGCAGACATGATCGCGCACATGCGGCGCGCCACCCGGATCGGCGCGGCCAACCGCGCCGCCGGCCACGCGCCAGCGACGTGCGGTGAGCTCGTGCGGGTCCTCTTGACGGCCTGGCGCAGCGCGGCGTTCGAGTACGGCCGACAGCAGGCGCTGGCGGAGCGCGGCGCGGGTGGGCTTCCGCGCGACGCGGACGACGCGTAAGCTCGCCTGCTGTCCATGGTGGCCAGCGAAGACCTCACCGGCGCAGTCTGCGCGTCCCTCGCCGGGCTCGCTGCCCACGTGGAGGCGGTGTCCGCCGAGGCCTACCGCGAGGCGTGCGTCGACCTGTCGGGATCGACCATGGGCGCGCACGTCCGGCACTGCCTCGACCACTTCCTCACGCTGGCGCGCGGGCTCCGCACGGGCCGCTTCGACTACGACGACCGCGACCGCGCGCTGGACGTCGAGTGCGACCGGAGCTGCGCGGCGGCCCTGGCGCGGCGCCTCTCGGCCGAGCTCCGCGCGGGGCTCCGCGCCGCGGACCTGCGTCGGCCGGTCGACGTCCGGACGGCCTCGTCGCCCGACGGCGAGGTCGCATGGCAGCGCAGCTCGCTGGGGCGTGAGCTGCAGTTCGTGATCGGCCACACCGTCCACCACGCCGCGATGATCGCGGCGAGCTGTCGCGGTCGAGGGCTCGCGACGGCGCCGCCGTTCGGGGTCGCGCCGTCGACGCTGCGACACAACGCCGACTCGGCGAGCTCGTCGTAGCCTCGATCCGGGGTCGGCGGGATACTCCGCGAATGGCCTACATCCGACAGGTCTCCGACGAGGAGGCGACCGGCGCGTGCAAGCGGCAGCTGGACGCGGCGCGGCAGCGCGCCGGCCGCGTCTGGAACATCGTGCGCGCCATGACCCCCAACCCCGACGTCCTGCGCGCGTCGATGCAGCTCTACCAGGCGGTCATGTATGGCGCCTCCGACCTGTCGCGGCGGCAGCGCGAGCTGCTCGCGGTCGTCGTCAGTCGGGCGAACGGCTGCACCTACTGACTGCGCAGCCACGCCCACGACCTCCGTGCCGAGGTCGAGCACCTGGGAGGCGACGCCGCGGACCGCTGGGTCGAGGCGGTCGCGCGCGACTGGCAGGGCGCGTCCCTCGACGAGGTCGACGCCGCGCTCTGCGCGTTCGCCGAGCGCCTGACCCGCGCGCCCGCGGCGATGACGGCAGACGACGTCGCGGCGCTGCGCGCGGTCGGCCTGAGCGACGCGGCGATCCACGACGCGACGCAGGTCGTCAGCTACTTCAACTACATCAACCGCGTCGCCGACGCGCTGGGCGTCGAGCTGGAGACGTTTGTCCGGGCCTGGGGAGAGGGCGCGTCGGGCTGAGCGCTGCCCGGCCCGCGGTATTTGCGTTGCCGGGGCGCGGTCGCCACACTGCTCGTCCCGATGACCGAGCCGCACGCAGAGCAGCCCTACCCCGAGGTCCGCGCCCAGGCCAGCTTCCCCGAGATCGAGCAGGAGGTGCTGGCGCGCTGGGAGCAGCAGGGCACGTTCCGCCGCTCGGTCACCGCGCGTGAGGCCGGCGACAACGAGTATGTGTTCTTCGACGGGCCGCCGTTCGCCAACGGCTTGCCGCACTACGGCCACCTGCTCACGGGCTACGTCAAGGACGTGGTGCCGCGCTACCAGACGATGCGCGGGCGGCGGGTGGAGCGTCGCTTCGGCTGGGACTGTCACGGGCTGCCCGCCGAGATGGAGGCGGAGAAGCAGTTGAAGATCTCGGGCCGCGAGCAGGTGCTCGCGCTCGGCATCGACAAGTACAACGCCGTCTGCCGCGAGAGCGTGCAGAAGTACACCGGCGAGTGGCGCAGCTACGTGACGCGGCAGGCGCGCTGGGTCGACTTCGACGACGACTACAAGACCATGGACCTCTCCTACATGGAGAGCGTCATGTGGGCGTTCAAGACGCTCTACGACAAGGGCCTCGCCTACGAGGGGCAGCGCGTCATGCCCTACTCGTGGTCGATGCAGACGCCGGTCAGCAACTTCGAGACCCGGATCGACGACGCGACCCGGTCGCGCCAGGACCCGGCGGTCACCGTGCGCTTCCGGCTCGCGCGGCGGGACGGCGACCCCGGCGACCTGCACATCCTCGCCTGGACGACGACGCCGTGGACGCTGCCGTCCAACCTCGCGCTCGCGGTCGGTCCGGACATCGACTACGCGGTGCTGCAGAAGGACGGCGACTTCGTCGTCATCGGCGACGCGGCCCGCGCCGCCTACAAGAAAGAGCTGAAGGGCTACGAAGAGGTCCGGAAGCTCAAGGGGCGCGACCTCGTCGAGCGCACCTACGCGCCGATGTTCGACTACTTCGCCGACAACGCGAACAGCTTCCGGGTGCTGCCGGGCGAGTTCGTCGACACGTCCGAGGGCACCGGCGTGGTGCACATGGCGCCGGGGTTCGGCGAGGACGACCAGAAGGTCTGCGAGGCCAACGGCATCGAGCTGGTCTGCCCGGTCGACGAGCGCGGCCGCTACACCGACGCGGTGCGCGACTGGGCGGGCACGCTCGTCTTCGACGCCAACAAGGACATCATCAAGGCGCTCAAGGACCGCGGGATCCTGGTCCGCCACGTCACCTACGAGCACAACTACCCGCACTGCTGGCGGACGCGGGAGCCGCTGATCTACAAGGCGCTGCCCGGCGCCTGGTTCGTCAAGGTCACCGAGATCAAGGAGCGGATGCAGGAGCACAACCGCTCGATCCGCTGGATCCCCGAGCACGTCCGCGACGGCCAGTTCGGCAAGTGGCTCGAGAACGCGCGCGACTGGTCGATCAGCCGCAACCGCTACTGGGGGGCGCCGATCCCGGTGTGGAAGAGCGACGACCCGAACTACCCGCGCACCGACGTCTACGGCTCGATCGCCGAGCTCGAGCGGGACTTCGGCGTCGAGGTGAAGGACCTGCACCGTCCGTTCGTCGACGAGCTCGTGCGGCCCAACCCCGATGATCCGACCGGCAAGTCGACGATGCGGCGCGTGCCCGAGGTCCTCGACTGCTGGTTCGAGTCGGGCTCGATGCCGTTCGCGCAGGTGCACTACCCGTTCGAGAACAAGGAGTGGTTCGAGAGCCACTTCCCGGCGGACTTCATCGTCGAGTACGTCGCGCAGACGCGCGGCTGGTTCTACACGCTGGTCGTGCTCGCGACGGCGCTGTTCGACAAGCCGCCGTTCAAGAACGTCATCTGCCACGGCGTCGTGCTCGACACCGAAGGGCAGAAGCTCAGCAAGTCGCTGCGCAACTACCCCGACCCCGAGGAGATGTTCGAGACCGTCGGGGCCGACGCGCTGCGCTGGTTCCTGATGAGCTCGCCGATCCTGCGCGGCGGCGACCTCGCCATCAGCAAGGACGGCAAGCAGATGCACGAGGTCGTGCGCCTGGTGCTCAACCCGATCTGGAACGCCTACTACTTCTTCACGCTCTACGCCAACACCGACGGCGTCACGGCGCGGCTGCGCTACGACCAGGACGCGGTGCTCGACCGGTACGCGCTGGGCAAGACCCGCGCGCTCGTCGAGCAGGTGCAGCGGCGGATGGACGACTACGACCTCGCGGGGACCTGTGAGGTCGTGCGCGAGTACCTCGACGCGCTCAACAACTGGTACATCCGTCGCAGCCGACCGCGCTTCTGGGGCGAGACCGGCGACGCGGACCGGCAGAGCGCCTACGACACGCTCTACACGTGTCTGGTCACGCTGTGCCAGGTCGCAGCGCCGCTGCTGCCGATGTTGACGGAGAAGGTCTACACGGGCCTGACCGGCGAGGAGTCGGTGCACCTCGCGGACTGGCCCGACGCGGTGCGGTTCCCGCAGGACGAGGCGCTGACGCGCGAGATGGACCGGGTCCGCGACGGCTGCTCGGTCGGCCTGTCGCTGCGCGAGCACCAGAAGCTGCGCACGCGCCTGCCGCTCCCCAAGGTCACGCTGGCGGGCGCCGACGCGCGGCGGATGGAGCCGTTCGTGCACCTCTTGCAGGACGAGCTCAACATCAAGGCGGTCGACTTCGCGGACGACCTGGAGCACTACGGCACGTTCCGCCTGCAGGTCGACGCCAAGGCGCTCGGGCCGAAGCTGGGCAAGCAGATGAAGGCCGTGCTGGCGGCGACGCGCTCGGGCGAGTGGCGGCTCGACGGAGACCGCGCCGTCGCGGGCGGCGTCACGCTGGAGCCCGGCGAGTTCGTGCTGCAGCTGCAGCCCAAGGACGGCATCACGGCCGCGGCGCTGTCCACCAACGACGTCGTGCTCGTGCTGGACACGGCGGTCACCCCCGCGCTCGAGGCCGAGGGCGTCGCGCGCGACTTCGTGCGCCTCGTGCAGCAGGCGCGCAAGGACGCGGGCCTGCACGTCAGCGACCGGATCCGGGTCACGGCCGCTGCGGACGCCGCGGTCGAGGCCGCGCTGCGCGGGCACGGTGACTACGTGCGCGAGCAGGTGCTGGCCGAGGCGCTGGAGTTCGGGGGCGCGCCGGCGGGCGCCTTCTCGGCGTCGGGGAAGGTCGGCAGCGACGGCCTCGCGGTCACGCTCTCGGTGCAGGCCGTCTGAGCGCCGCCGCCGCGCGGGCCGCGCCTCAGCCCTGGAGCAGGGCGTCGATCTGCGCTTGCACCGCAGGCTTCTTCATCAGGTGTCCCTCTTCCTTCCAGAGGACCTCACCGGCTGCGTCGGTGATCAGCATGCCGTGCACCTCGAAGCCGTAGCGCGCGATCTGCTCGGCCGCGCCGGGGTCCGTCGTCTTGACGACCTCGAAGTCCATCCGGTCGCCGTACTGCTGCGCGAGCCCATTCACGATGGGCACGACCTTGCCGCAGAGGAATCAACCGTCGACGTTGTAGTAGGTGAGCTTGAGCCGCTCGGCGGCGGCCTTGGGGGCGTCCGCCGCGCGCGCGGGCCCCGCGTCCGTGGAGGCGGCGGGGTCGGCGCCGCAAGCGGCCAGCAGGCTCGCGACGAGCGCCAGCTTGGGGAGACTGCGTGTCATGATCGCAGGATAGGTCGCGTCCCTGCAGGTGTCACGCGGGTGGCTGTCCGGGCGGCGCGGCGGAGCCTCAGCCGGTCTTCGCGTCCGGCAGCAACGACAGCACGCGCACCAGCAGCTCGGTGACCTCCAGGGGCTCGCGCCAGACCTCGCAGCAGCCGAGCTGCGCCTCGAGCTGGGGCGAGAGCCGCGCGGCGTTGGTCAGGACGGCGCGGGCTCCGCGCGCGTGCAGGCGCTCCAGCAGCGCGCGGTCGGGGAGCTCCGCGGCGTCGAGCAGCGCCAGCGCGACCGGGTAGCGGTCGACGAGGTCCTGGAGCTGGGACATCGACGCGCACGTCACAAAGCGGTGGCTCGCCAGCGGCGCCATCGCGACGCCGGCGAGCGCGCGCTGCGCCTCGTCGCGACAGGCCGCGACGACCAGCGGGCGGGGATCGGCGTGCCGGGCGAGCGTCGCAGCGAGCTCTTCGGGGTCGACAGGCTTGGTGACGTAGCCGCACGCTCCGCGCGCGCGGGCGCGCGCGCGGGCCCCCTCGAGGGCCTCCGCGCTCAACACCACGACGGGCGGCCGGGGCCACGCGCGGCTCCGGCAGGAAGCCTCGAGCTGGGCGATCAGCTCGAGGCCGCCGCCGCCTGGCATGCGTAGATCGGTCAGCACCAGGTCGAAGGGCTCGTGCCGCAGGCGCGCGAGCGCCTGCTCCACGCCCTCCGCCGGCACGACCGACGCGCCCAGTCGCGCGAGCAGCAGGCTGTGAATGTCGACGCTGTCCCGGTCGTCGTCGACCAGGAGCACCCGCGGTCGGCGGTCGGGCGCGGCGTCCGCCGGTCTCGGCGCGTCGTCCGGCGTCGGGGGCGGCTCGGGTCGCAGCGCACCGACGAGCGCGCGCTGCGTCAGCGGGTGGACGAGCGCGTCTTCGGCGGACGTCGCCCGGCCAGCCTGCGAGACCTCGAGGATCCTCCGATCGCCCGCGGGCGACGTGACCGCGAGCTCCGCTGGCGCGGCCCGCTCGGCGACCTGCTCGGTCGCGGTCGCGCCGAGGCGCCGGAGCCGCTCGGCGAGCGTCTCGCGCAGCCACGGGCTGGTCGCGCGGACCTCGGCCAGGAAGCCGCGCAGCGGCGTCGGCCTCGTCGCGGCCTCGGCCGGCGCTCGATGCGGCAGCCAGACGCGGAAGGTGCTGCCGCGGCCGACGTCGCTCTCCACCGAGATCTCGCCGCCCATGGCTTCACAGAGCTCGCGGCAGATCGCGAGTCCGAGCCCGGTCCCGCTGCGCGAGGACTCGGACGCGTCGGCGCGCACGAAGCGCTCGAAGATGCGCTCCTGCCGCGCCGGGGGGATCCCCGGGCCGCGGTCCCGCACGGTCCAGAGCAGGCCAGCTGCGCCTGCCGGCGAGCGCTGCGCGCGGACGTGCACGTGGACCTCGGCCCCGTCGGTGAACTTGACGGCGTTGTTGACGAGGTTGATGAGCACCTGCCGCAGCCGCAGGCTGTCGCCGATCGTCTCGAGCGGCGCGTCCGGCGCGGCGGACGCGAGCAGCTGCACGCCTCGGCGAGCGGCTGCGGCGCCCATGCTGTCGACGGCCTCGTCGAGGAGCGCGTCGACCGTGAAGGCGCGCTGCTGGACGTCGAGCTGGCGCTTTTCCAGGCGCGCGAAGTCGAGCGAGGTGTCGATGAGCTGCAGCAGCGAGCGGCTGTTGGAGCCCAGGCGCTGCACGAGGTCGCGCTGCACCTCGGGCGACGCCCCGGCCTGCAGCAGCTCGGCGATCCCGACGATCACCCCGAGCGGCGTGCGCATCTCGTGGCTCATCATCGCGAGGAACTCGCTCTTGGCGGTGTTGGCCGCCTCGGCCCGCTGGCGCGCGTCCTCGAGCGCCGCGGCGGCCTGGTGCCGCTCGGTCACGTCGCGCAGCTGCCACAGGTGCCCGAGCCTGCCGTCGCCGTCGGCGACCGGCACGTAGTCGCGCTCGAGCACCCGCCCGTCCGCCAGCGTCACCGGCTCGCCGAGCTGCTGGCGGCCGTCCGCTCGGAGCTGTGCGGCGCGCGCGCGGAAGGCGTCGGGTGCGGCTGTCTGCTCGGCGAACGCGGCCGTGAGCTCCGCGGCGCAGCGCCCGACGACCTCAGCCGGCTGGGCGTCCACGCCGACCAGGCGGCAGAGGGGCTCGTTGACGCTCACGACGTGTCCGTCGGCGTCCTCGACGAGCACGCCCCATGGCACCGTCTCGATCAGCGCGCCCAGTCGACGGCGCTCGGACTGGTTCTGGTGCAGCTGCTTCTCGAGCTGCTGCTGGGCGAGCCTCAGGTCCCGGGACAGGCCGGTCGCGTCTTGCAGGGCGGTGTGCTTCTCCTGCAGCAGCGTCAGGTACTCGGTGATCGAGTCGTGCGGCGCGAAGTCGTCGAGCGTCAGCCCGGCGGGCTCGAGCTCTTCGGGTGACGCGACCCAGGGCGCGCCGACGAAGACCAGCCGGTCGCCGGTCCGCAGGGTCTGCCCGCGCCAGAGCAGCCGCGAGGCCGTGAGGCGCAGCAGCACGTACGACGGCGCCGCGGCGGTGACGGCGTCGAGATCGAACGCGCCCTTGCCGCGGTGGTGCTCGAAGTGGGCTGCCGGGTGCGCGCCGAGCAAGGCCGGCTCCAGGTGCGCGAGCGACGGGCCGACCTGCTCGACCGAGCCGTCCGGCGCGACCACGAAGTGGAACGGGAACGCCGCGTCCAGGGCGGCTGCGTCGAGCCCCACGCCCGACGCGTCGCGCGCCGGGTCCGGATCGCTGGGAGGCGCGGGGCTCATGTTCCTTCATCGACCGGGAGCCGGGCGGCACTTGGTGGCTGGCGACCATTTTCGGCGCGTCGCGCATGGTCCGGACATACCGGATTCGAGTCCGGGGAGTCGGCTTGCTTCCGCGGCGTCAGGTGCTTGCATGGGCCCCGCGTCCCCGAACCCCTGACACCGCTATGCGCAACCTGCTGATCTCGTCCCTGTTCACCGCTCTCGTTCCGGTCGCTGCGCTGCAAGCCCAGGAGGACACGAAGCCTGCGGCGCCCATCAAGGCCGAGATGAAGAAGTTCGACGAGGCGCTCGACGCCGTGATCGACTACCTGGAGGACGGCAAGCCCGGCGAGGAGGCGCCCATGGCGAAGGTCACCGCGGCGCAGGCCGCGCTGCAGGCATCCAAGCAGCACCCGCCGCGGATCACGGGGCAGCAGCCCAAGGACAAGCAGGCTGCCTTCGTGCGGGACTACCGGATCGCGATGAACAAGATGATCCGGTCGATGCTCGACCTCGAGGACGCGCTGCTGCAAGGGGACAAGGCGGCTGCCCTGAAGGCCGTCGACGACATGGTCGCCCAGAAGAAGACCGGGCACCGCACGTTCAAGGGGCGGCGTCGCCGCTCGCGCAAGTAGCCGAACGCCGCGGCATCTCGGGCTTCAACCTGCGCGGGCTCGCTGCTATGGTCCAACCGAACCTCTGCTGAGGAGCGGTCAATCATGGTCAACAAGCTTGTTTCGTCAGGGCGCGGCTTCGCCCGCTGCGCTGCGGCGTGCGGCCTCCTGCTGCTCGCGGGATGCATCGCGCCCAACCCGGTCGACGTCGACGCCAACTTCGTGACGACGACGGACTTCGGGACCCACAACCCCTCGATCGTCTCGCTGCTCCCCGTCGAGGACGGCACCAGCAACGCGAGCGTGTCACGCCACCTGACGTTCCTGCGTCAGGAGATCAACCGCCAGCTCCCGGAGCGCCGGTATGCGCCGACGCGGCAGACCTGGGTCGACGCGTCGATGCGCGGCGCCGCGCCCGCGGGCGAGTCGATCGTCTCGCCGGACAGGCTGGCCGCGATGGCCCGCGCCGGGAAGGACGACGCGGTGCTGGCCGTGCGCGTCTCCCGCTGGGACGAGGGGCAGCTGATGTCGACGCGGAAGGTCGCCTTCGAGTTCGAGGCCGCGATGGTCGCCAGCGACGGCGCGCCGCTCTGGAGCGGCACGATCCAGGGCCGGGTCAAGGCTGGCGGAGCCGGGGCCGCGCCGCTCGGCCGGGAGGCGATGGCGCGCAGCTGCGTCGAGCTCGCGGTCCGTCAGCTGCTGCTGCAGCTCCCCGACCGCAGCGTCCGCTGACCGCGTCGCGGAGCTCGCTGCGAGCTCCGTCCTCGAATACGGTCGGGCCGTATCCAGGCGTGGCGGACAATTCTCCGGGAATCGCCTGCGGCGCTTGCGGGCCGGGCGGCCGGATCGCTATCCTGCTCGCGCGGAATCCGGCCGGACCGGCCGGGTTCCTCGCCTGTTCGGAGTTCCCGGGCAGGCTGACCGCGCATCCGGAAGCCCTGTTCTGGAGCGTTGGCCGCCAATCCATCCATATGAGGACGCAGGGATGACCATCGAAAGCGAGACCAAGAAGCAGATCATCTCCGAGAACCGCCGGCACGACACCGACAGTGGGTCGCCCGAGGTTCAGATCGCAGTGCTGACGGCACAGATCAAGGAGCTGACGACGCACATGCAGCGCCACCCCAAGGACCACCACAGCCGTCACGGGCTGTTGGCCAAGGTCAACCGGCGAAACAAGCTGCGCAACTACCTTCGTCGCACCGACCCGCAGAAGCACGCGGAGCTGGCTGCAAAGCTGGGCCTCCGCGGCTGACCTGTCGCTCGGTGGGCGCCCCCGTCGACCTGCTCTGCAGCTCGCGACCCCACCAGGAGAATCCTTCCCAACACAAACGAGCGGTCCAGCCGGCAGATGGCCGGGGACAGCTCTCCCCTTTACGAGGGCCGCTCAGGAGAGCGGCGCTCACCGCCCGCGGCAGGTTTGTTCGCCGCGGGGCCCGCGCACCCGGCTCGAGCCGGGGTGGCGCACCCGCTGGCAGCTCGGGCAGGAGGCCCGAGGTCCGATCGTGAGCCCCACGTAGGGGCTGGTCGGAGGCTGCCCGCGACCCACTGACCCAACCGAAGAGAAAGAGACCCGTACAGCCAATGGCAACCAAGAAGAGCGCCGAGGGCGCGAGCGCGAGCAAGTCGCGCAGTTCCACGACCCGCAAGACCACGGCCCGGAAGACGACCAAGAAGGTCGCAAAGAAGACGACCAAGAAGGTCGCCAAGAAGGCCGGCGCGAAGGCCCCGGCTGCTGTTGGCGGCCACGTGGTGGTCGAGCGCGAGATCGGCGGCCGCACGCTGACGCTCGAGACCGGGCGCATGGCGAAGCTCTCCGACGGCGCCGTGCTGGCGCGCTACGGCGACACGGTGGTGTTCGCCGCGGCCAACAGCAGCAAGGCCCCGGACCACATGGACTTCTTCCCGCTGACGGTCGACTACCGCGAGAAGATGTCCGCTGCGGGCATCATCCCGGGCGGCTTCTTCAAGCGGGAAGGCCGGCCGAACACCAAGGAGATCCTGACCTGCCGGATCATCGACCGCTCGATCCGGCCGATGTTCCCCGACGGTTTCCGCCGCGACGTCCAGGTGCTGTCGCAGTGCATCGCGAGCGACCGCGAGAACGACGGCGACGTCCTCGCCGCGATCGCGAGCTTCGCTGCGCTGGCGGTCAGCTCGCTGCCGCACGGCCGCTCGCTCGGCATGGTCCGCATGGGCTACGTCGACGGAGAGCTCGTCGTCAACCCGACCTGGACTCAGCTCCAGAGCGAGGAGAACAAGCTCAACCTGACCGTCGCGGGCCACTCGGACGCGGTCGTCATGGTCGAGGCCGGCGCCAAGGAGGTGAAGGAGGACGTCGTGCTCGAAGCCCTCGCCGAGGCGCACGAGGTCATCAAGCAGGTCGTCGAGATGGTCGAGGAGCTGGCCGAGAAGGCCGGCAAGCCGAAGATGGAGTTCGACGCTCCCGTGGCCGACACCAAGCTCGAGGCCAAGATCGAGAAGGCGCACGGCAAGGCGCTGCGCGAGGCGCCGCTGACGCTCGGCATCAAGCAGGTCCGGCAGGCCGCCATCAAGGCCGCCAAGTCGGCTGCCGAGGCCGACTTCGCTGCGCCCGCCTCGATGGACGAGGCCGAGGCCAAGGCTCACAACAAGAAGGTCGGCGAGATCATCGGCAAGCTCGTCAAGAAGGGCGAGCGCGAGTCGATCCTGGACCAGGGCGTGCGGGCCGACGGTCGCAGCCCGGAGGACATCCGCCCGATCACGATCGAGGTCGGCGTGCTGCCGCGCGTGCACGGCTCGGTGCTGTTCACCCGCGGGGAGACGCAGGCGCTCGGCGTCGTGACGCTCGCCGGCACCGACGCCCAGCAGATCATCGACGGCCTGATGCCGGAGCCGCGCAAGCGCTTCCTGCTGCACTACGCGTTCCCGCCGTTCTCGGTCGGTGAGACCAAGCGCATGCTCGCGCCCGGTCGTCGCGAGATCGGCCACGGCGCGCTCGCCGAGCGCGGCCTCGAGCCGCTGCTCCCGGGGGTCGAGGAGTTCCCCTACACCATCCGCGTCACCAGCGAGATCCTCGAGTCCAACGGCTCGTCGTCGATGGCGACGGCCTGCGCGGGCACGCTGTCCATGATGGACGCCGGCGTGCCGATCAAGCAGCCGGTCGCGGGCATCGCGATGGGCCTCGTGATGGAGGGCAAGGACTACGCGATCCTGTCAGACATCCTCGGCAGCGAGGACGGCTGCGGCGACATGGACTTCAAGGTCGTCGGCACCGGCCGCGGGATCACCGCGCTGCAGATGGACATCAAGTGCGAGGGCCTCACCCGTGAGATCCTCGCCGAGGCGCTCGACCAGGCCAAGGAAGGTCGCCTGCACATCCTGCGCGAGATGCTCAAGGCGCTGCGCGCGCCGCGCAAGCAGCTCAGCCCGAACGCGCCGCGGCTCGAGTCGGTGCAGGTCCCGAGCGAGAAGATCGGCCTGATCATCGGCCCCGGCGGCAAGAACATCCGTTCGATGCAGGAGGAGTACGAGGTCAAGATCTCGATCGAGGACAACGGGATGTGCACCATCACCGGCGTCAACGGCGAGAAGGTCGACAAGTGCCTCGAGCACGTCAAGGCGATGACGGCCGAGGTCGAGCTCGGCACCACCTACACGGGCCGGGTCACGGCGATCAAGGAGTTCGGCGCGTTCGTCGAGATCCTGCCGGGTCAGGAAGGCCTCGTGCACGTCAGCGAGCTCTCCAACGAGTTCATCCGCGCGGTCACCGACGTCGTCCGCATCGGCGACGAGGTCGAGGTCAAGGTCATCGCGATCGACGACTTCGGCAAGGTGAAGCTGAGCCGCAAGGCGCTGATGGAGCCCGCCGAGGGCGGCGGTGACGCCGGCGGAGAGGGCGACGGCGACGATCGCCCTCGCCGCCGCAGCCGCCGCGACGAGGAGGACGGCGAGGAGCGCCCGCGCCGCCGGAGCCGCCGCGACGAGGAGGACGGCGACGATCGCCCTCGCCGCCGGAGCCGCCGCGACGAGGAGGACGGC
>JBMHDP010000383.1:0-18509 GCA_049889335.1 Planctomycetota bacterium | reverse complement strand
GAGGAGGACGGCGACGACCGACCTCGCCGCCGGAGCCGCCGCGACGAGGAGGACGGCGACGACCGTCCGCGCCGCCGGAGCCGCCGCGACGAGGAGGACGGCGACGACCGTCCGCGCCGCCGGAGCCGCCGCGACGAGGAGGACGGCGAGGAGCGTCCGCGCCGCCGGAGCCGCCGCGACGAGGAAGGTGGCGAGGAGCGCCCGCGACGGAGCCGTCGGGACGAAGACGACGAGGATCGTCCGCGCCGCCGGAGCCGCCGCGACGAAGAGGACGGCGACGACCGCCCGCGTCGCCGGAGCCGCTCTTCGATGCCGATGAACGAGTTCGACGACGGCGAAAAAGCCCCGAGTCAGGAGCCCAAGCTCGAGTCGTTCGAGGACGTGCTCGGAGACGAAGGAGACCGCCCGCGCCGCCCGCGCGGCGGCCGCCGCCCGCGTCGCCGCGACTGATCTGGCGCTGGAGCATGCCGGCGGGGCCCGTGAAGGGCCTCGCCGAGGATCTCCGCGGTGCTCGCTTGTTCGCGGGTTGTCGCGGCGGATAGCATCCCGGGCCTATGGCCCGCGCGCTGCTCCCCCTCGCCCTGGCCGCGACGGTCTGCCTGACCGTCACGGCGCAGCAGTCGTCGCCGGGGCCCGCCCAGTCCTGGGCGGCCCCGCGCTTCACGCCGCTCGTGGACGGCGACTTGGCCGATTGGAAGTCCTTTACTGGATTTGACTTCGGTCGGGATCAGATCTTCGCGGGCGCCGATCGCTGGAAGAACGGGCGCGATCTATCGGCCACCTTTTTGGTCAGCTGGGACAACAACCGGCTCTACCTCGCCGGCACGGTTCGAGATGACCATTTCTCCAGCGACGAGCGCACCGCGCAGGGGCAGGTGGACTGCGTCGAACTCCACGTGGGCGGGGACACGCGTGACGCCGCGACGCGGACGGAGCGGAGCGTCCTCCGCCTGTTTCCGCTCCAGTCCCACCGACCCTGGGCTTGGGGCGGCGGGGGACGCGCGGGGACGGGAGAGGAGCCGCGCCAGCAGATGACCCAGCTCGCCGGGCTCGCGGTCGTCAGCCGGCCTCTCGACGGGGTCGGCTACCAGTTCGAGGCGGCGATCCCGTTCCACCACTTCCCCAGCCTGCGGCCCGGCACGAGGAGCTTCGGGTTCGACCTGGCGCTCCGGGATTATGACCTCGTCGGGGGCGAGGGTGGGACCTCGATGTCCTGGAGCCGAACGGACCCCTTCGAAGGGCCGCGAGGCGGGGTGCTCCGCATCGGCGGCGCCGGCCTGCTCGCGCCGACGGTCGAGCCGAGCGCGCTGCTGTCCAGCGAGCTGCTGGTCGACCTGCCCTACCTGCTGGTCCCGCTGCTCGCGCTGCTCGCGCTGGTGCTGATGCTGCGCGGCTGGTCGCGCATCCGCGGTCGCGCGCGGTGGCTCCGGAGCGCGCTGGCGTTCGTCGGCGTCGCGACCTTCGTGGTCGGGCTCTGGTCGCCGACGCTGATGGTCAGCTGGCGCGCCGAGGAGCAGCGCAGCGCGCTGGAGGGGCGGCTCACGGGTCTGCAGCAGATGTTGCCGCTCTTGGAAGAGGGGTCGCTCAAGAGCTACCGCGGCGCCAGCCGGGACCGGGCGGTCGTCGATCTCGTCAGCGGCCGAGGGATCACGCGGCAGCGCTACACGACGTATCGTTCGTTGGTCGATCTCGCGCCCGATCAGTTCGGGCCGCCGGTGCGTTCCTTCGACGGGCTCCCGGTCCGCTGCTACTGGCTGCCGCTGCCGGACGAGCGGACCGAGAGCTTCCCGTTCGAGCGCGCCCTGGTCGGGGATCGACTGTTCCTGATCGTCGCGCGCCCCTTCGCGCCCGCGATCACCCTGGTGCCGGACGCGGACCCGCCCGCGGTCCTCGACGTCGAGCTCGACTACGGCGACGAGAAGGTGCAGCAGTCGATCTCGCTGGACCTGCTGTTCGACGACGCGACCTCGCTGGGGCGGGACTTCTGGGAGGCCGGGATCGTGCAGATCGATCTCGACGCGCCGCTGCGTTCGGCCACGCTGGGCTGCGCCGGGAACCCCGACGTGCGGCTGGTCGGCATGTCGCTGGAGGGGCGCGAGGCCGGGGCCGTCGAGCCGCTGTCGCTCGGCAAGCCCTCGCGCGACGGCGTGCTCACCGACCTGCGCGGACCCTACCCGCAGGACGCCGGGCTCGAGCTCGCGCCGGGCGCCGTCGGCAAGGTCGAGATCCCCGAGGCGGTGGAGTCCCCCGAGAAGCTGTGGCTCTTCTACCGCGCGGCCTACCCCGGGCTGCCGACCGCCAATCCGGGCGCGCGCGTCGCCGAGGTGGTGGTGAACTTCCGCGACGGCCGGCAGCAGCAGACCGTGGCGCTCGAGCACCAGGTCTCGATGTTCTACGAGCTCGCGGTCCACAACACGCGCGACGACCCGCCGGACACTTCGCCCGCTTCGATCGCGCTCAGCTGGGTCGACGACTCCCAGGAGCGGCACGTCAACGTCGGCTACCCGCTGCTCGACCTGCCCAGCGACACCTCGGTGTCGTCGATCGAGTTCCGCAACCTCGCGGACTACCGCGTGCAGTTCCGCTCGGTGGTGTTCGTCAACCAGCGCGCGGTCGCGCCGCGCGACCCGAAGGACTCGCCGCTGGTCAAGCGCGGCAACGAGCGCGTGCTCAGCGACGACGCCCTCGCCGGGCTGCAGGACCTGGTCGTGTCCATCTACCGCACCGGCCAGCTGAGCGCCTCCACGCTGGGCCTCGACGAGCGCGCCGAGGTCCAGAGCCTGCCGCGGGCCGTCGGCTCGGCCGAGTCGACCGAGACCGCCGCGCTGCTGCCCGCAGGCGGCCGGCGCCTCTCGCTGTTCGCGCCGCTCAAGGGCGACGGCTGGGACGGCGCCGTGCTGGCCGTCTCGTCGACCGACGAGCATTGGGCGGCTGCTCAGCAGTCCTCCAACCGCCTCGGGCTGCTGCTCTGCCTGCTCAGCACGCCGTTCCTCCTGGTCCTGCTCAGCGAGCTGCTCGCCGCCGTGACCAACCTGCGGTTCCGCCTGATGACCGTGCTCTCGGTCGCTTCGCTGGCGCCGCTGGGCCTGCTCTCCCTGGTGCTCGTCCAGGTCCTGGAGAGCGGCCACGAGGCCGACTTGGAGGGGGACGTCAGCGACGCCGTCCGCGGCGCCATGGTGCAGCTCGCGGACCAGAAAGACCGCGTGCAGCAGTCCGCGGAGCAGTGGCTCCGGGACCTCGGCGCGCTCGCCAACGCTGCGCTCGAAGGGCCTCCCGGGGAGGCGCCGATCGAGTCCACGACCCAGGAGCTCGAGGCGCTGCTGGCGGGTCAGCTGCCGCCTGAGTGGGGCGGCGGCTTCCTGCGCCTGGAGTGGCAGCGCCCCGGCGACGGGCTGCAGCCGATCGTGCTCGCCTCGGGCGACGAGCGGATGGTGCGCGCCGAAGCGCCGGCCCGCCTGGAGCCCGGCCTCTTCATGCAGTGGGGGCAGCTGATGCTCGGCGTGCGCGACGAGCTCGACGTGCGCGACGGCACGCTCACGCTGACCGTCGGCCGGCCGCTGGACGGCAGCCTGCTGGGCGCGCTCGCGCCCGGGCAGGACCTGCTCCTCACGGACGTGCGCGGCTATCCGCTCGCCGCCAGCGCCGGGCGCGGTCGGGCCCAGCGCCTGGTGCAGGCCGCCTATGATCCGCCGACGATGGCCGCGCGGGAGCGCGCGCTGGCCACCGTCGAGGAGACGCGGCAGCCGGTGATCCTGCGCGAGTCCGGTCCTGCGGGCGACCAGATCGTCAGCGCGGAGGTGCTGCGGGACCTGCAGGAGACGCCGCGCGCGCTGCTGGTCGCGTCGGTCCCCGACGAGAACGCGACGCTCGACCTCGCGATCGGGAGGATCCCGGTGCGCGCGTTCTTCCTGTTGGTCGCGGGCTCCCTCGTGGTGCTCGCCGCGTTCCTCTCGATCGTGGTGAGCGGCCGGATCAGCCGACCGATCGAGCGGCTCGAAGAGGGCGCCCACGCGCTCGCTCGCGGTCAGTTCTCGACGCGCGTGCCGGACGAAGAAGGCGGCCAAGTGGGGCGGCTGACGCGCGCCTTCAACCAGATGGCAGGGGACCTCCAGGGGAGGCTGCGCGACGTCCACGCGCTCGGAAAGACGGTCGCGGGCCTCGCGCAGGCGCAGGACTCGGCGCGCGCGGTCGAAGCGCTGCGTCGGTTCTGCGTCGAGCACACGGCGGCGGACGCGGTCCACGTGACGCCGCTCGACGGGGTGGGGGAGCGCGGAGCGGCGGGAGGTGAGCCGGACGCCGCGCGGGACATGCTGCCGGGGTTCGACCTGCTCTCTTTACGGGGGCCGTTCTGCGTGGTCGCGCGCGCCGGCCGCTTGCCCGAGCCCTGGGGCGCGGCGCTGCCCGACGCGCGCGCGGCGGTCGGCTTGCCGATCTGCTACGGGGGGCAGGCGCGCGGGGTCGTCCTGCTCGGCTTCGACGCTTCGCCGCCGCCGCGCCTCGACCTGGAGCTGCTCACGACCGTGGTCGCCCAGGCCGCGGGCGCCTGCGAGCGCGCGGAGCTGCTGCGGTTCGCGGTGCAGGATCCGGTGACCGGCGCGCTGGCCTTCCGCTACTTCCGTCGCCGCGTCGTCGACGAGGTCTCGCTCGCGCAGCACGCCCGCTGCTCGCTGGCGCTGCTCGGGTTCCGGTTGTCCGAGCGCAGCCGGGGCGCGCGGCGCCTGCGCCAGTTCGCGCAGCTGCTGCGGGCGTCGTTCGAGCCGCAGGCGGTCTTCGGCCAAGGAGACGGCGGCTGCTTCTACGTGATGCTGCCGAGCGTCGACCGGGGCCGCGCCGAGCTCGCCCGGGAGGACGTCGCCGCAGCGTGGCGCGAGGCCGGGCGGCGGGACGGCGTGGAGCTGGGCGGCCCCAGCTTCCGCACCGCGGCGGCCCTGTTCCCGGACGGCGCCGCCTCGGCCGCGTTCCTGTTCGAGTCCGTGCAGTCCCAGCTCGACGCCGACCCGGTCCGGGACGCGGTGGAGGCGGAGTCCGACGCCGGCTTGCTGCGGGCGGGGGTCACCGCCGTCAGCCCCGCCATGCGGTCGGTCTACGGGACCTTGCGCCGGGTCGCGCCGACGGATCTGCCGGTGCTCCTCGAGGGCGAGACGGGCGTGGGCAAGGAGGTCCTGACCGACCTGGTGCACCAGTGGAGCCGGCGATCAACGGGGCCGCTGGTCAAGGTGCACTGCGCCTCGCTCTCCGAGAGCCTGCTCGCCAGCGAGCTCTTCGGTCACGAGCGCGGCGCGTTCACGGGCGCCGATCGCCGCAAGGTGGGCCGCTTCGAGCAGGCGAGCGGCGGGACGCTGTTCCTCGACGAAGTCGGAGAGATTCCGATGGAGGTGCAGGTCGCGCTGCTTCGGGCGCTCCAGGAAGGCGAGATCGACCGCGTCGGCGGGGTCGGGTCGGTCAAGGTGGACGTGCGCGTCATCGCGGCGACGAACCGGGACATCAAGCAGATGGTCGCCGACGGCAAGTTCCGCGAGGACCTCTACTACCGACTGCAGGGGATGGTCGTCGTCGTGCCGCCGCTGCGCGAGCGCCGGGAGGAGCTGCCGGCGCTGATCGAGCGCTTCCGCGCCGAGGTCGTCGCGGCGGGGGACGCGCCGTCCCGGTCGATGTCGACGAACGCGCTCGACGAGCTCTATGGGCAGGCGTGGCCCGGCAACATCCGGCAGCTGCGCACGACGGTGTTCCGGGCGATGGTGCTCGCGCGCGGCGCCGTCGTGCAGCTGGAGGACGTGCGCGACGCCCTCGCCGGTCGGGCGGGTGGCGCGGCGCCGCAGGGGCACGCCCTGCGGATCGAGCCGTTCCGGCCTGCCGCTGGGTCCCCTGCAGGAGGCGTCCGGGCGTCCGCGCCCGACCCGTCGGCCGTCCGTCCCGAGCCGCCTGCCGCTCCGCCGCTCCCTCCCTCCGAAGAGTCGCCGCCGCCTGCGGCGGAGGAGCCGCTGGTCGAGCTTCCTCGGGAGGCGGGCGTGGCGTCTCCTCCGGGGCACTCCCTGGCTTCGAAGCCGCAAGCCGAGGGTCTCACGCCGCGCCTGACCGAGCTCTGGTCCAAGATCCGGGCCGAGCGACGCTACACAACGCAGGATCACATGGCCGAATCCGGAGTCTCGCACCGGACCGCGCTCCGGGACCTACAAACCCTTGTATCGAAAGGTCTTGTTGAGAGAGTCGGCGCGCGGCGGGGTGCTTGGTATCGGCCATCGGAAGGTTTGGCGCAAAAATCCGATAGGTAAATCCACGGATGGCCGAAACTGTCCACAAGCTGCCAACCGTGTGGCTATTGGATTTTCTTCTGGCCTAGCCTTCTCAAATACAGAGACTTCCGCTGCTTGGAACTCCGTGGCGGATTTCTGGGCATGCGGTTTGCTCCACTGCACCCAACGCCGCGCGGGAGGCGAACGCTCCCTCCCACCGCTCCGGCGAGCCCACGTCATGCGCACCAAGCTCCACACCTCGCTCCTCGCGATCCTGCTCGCGGCGACTGTCTCCGCCCAGGTCACGCTGAAGAAGAAGGCCGTCGTCTACGTCGGCAGCGCCGCGAACACGACCGCGCCTGCGACCCTGAACGCCTCCAAGGTGCGGCTCTCGACGCCGGAGTGGAAGAAGATCAAGAGCAGCGGCATCGACCCGGACTCCGCTCGCGGCAAGCAGCTGATCAACAAGATGAACCAGCGCATCCGGCGGGCGGTGAAGGAGGTGGCCGACGCCGAGGGTCGCGACATGGTCACCCGAAAGAAGGACATGAAGGACGATCGGGGCCGAGACGTCATGGACCTCACCGATCTCGTCATCTCCGAGATCGAGGCCTGATTGGCCCGTGCGCGGCCGGGCTCTCGCGCCGGAGGGCAGACGCGCGCGTCGTCCGGACCGGGCTCGGGCCGTCGAAAGCCTCGCGCGGCGGTCGCGCTTGCTCCACAATTCCGGCGTGTTCTGCCCTGAACGCTTCCGCCGGCCCGCGCGCACCTCGGCGTTGGGCCTGTCCCTGCTGGCTGCGGTGTCCTGTGTCCAGTCAGGCGCGCCGAAGCGACTCGGCGGGTCGCAGCTGGAGAGCGCGGTCTACGGTGGCGCCGCGAGCGCCGGGCCGATCGCGTGGAAGCTGGGCGCTGCGACGGGCGAGCCCGGCGGCGAATGGGCGACCGCAGCCGCCCCGGCATCCGCGGGCCAGGACCCGCGCGGCCAGGACCCCGAGACCTCCGAGCAGCGCGACGCGCGCCTTCGCCTCGAGTTCGGCAGCAACGTCCTGATCGCCGCCGATGGCTCGGTCACCAAGCAGTTCTTCCTCGCCGGAGACCTCGCGCAGACCTTCCTCAAGCTGATCGCGGAGATCTCCCCCGAGAAGCCGCCGGTCGGCGGCGGCAAGCCGCAGCCGGTGCCGGTGCCCGGGCTGAAGATCGGCGGCCCCGAAGCCAAGAGCATCCTCGGACGGATGCTCCGTGAGCACACGGTCGAGGTGACCTTCGTGCCGGACTTCGAGGTCCTCAGCGGCGCGCGGCTCGTCGACCAGACGAACAAGCCGTCGGTGATCACGGGGGAGCCGCCGGCCTTCAAGTACAAGGACGCCCCGACCGTCTCGCTCGCGCTCGTGACCGCGCAGCCGGCGGGCCTGGCGGCGTTCCAAGCGGCGCTGGACCTGTTCTACGGCAGCATCCCGCAGGTCGAGATCAGCGTGAACGTGATCGAGTACAACACCGGCGACGCGCTGTCGTTCGGCGTCGCCCAGCTCGACGAGAACACCCCGATCCTCAACAACCTCACGAGCAGTCAGCTGGTCCGGTCCTACTCGTCCGCGTTCCCGGCGAGCCAGCCGATCGTGGGCACGACGCCGGTCGCGGACATCGGCCGCTTCGCGCTCGGCGGGATCCACGACGCCTGGGAGCTGAACGCCCTGGTCGAGGCGCTCGAGGCCAACAACCTCGCCGACATCACCAGCTCGCCGAAGATGGTGGTGCGCAACGGCGGGGTCGCGGCGATCTCGACCCTCACGCAGGTGCCCTTCCCCAAGGCGAAGTTCTCGCAGCTCGGCTCGGAGGTGGCGACCGACATCAGCTTCAAGCCTGTCGGGGTGCGGATGAACATCATCCCGGTCATCGCGGGCACGGACTCGGTCATCCTCCAGGTGTTCGCGGACGTGTCGGCCATCACGAGCTTCGCCGACACCGAGCCGATCGTGACGCCCGTGACGAGTCAGCGCAGCGCGGTCACGACCGTCTACCTGAAAGACGGCCACACGCTGGTGATCGGCGGTCTCAAGTCGAAGACGCAGTTCGAGAGCGAGACCAAGGTCCCGATCCTCGGCGACATCCCCGTGCTCGGCTACCTGTTCCGCTCCAGCTCGACGGTGCGCAACGACACCACGGTCGAGTTCCACATCACGCCCAGGATCGTCGAGGACCGCGGCGCGCCCGTGATCGGGACGCAGTTCTAGCGCCGGGGTCGGCGGCGCTCGGCGCCAGCAGACGGGAAGGAACCGCTACCATGTTCGTCGGAGTTCAGACCATGCCGCGACCCTCTCCCGTCAGCCCCCGCCGCTCCCCCGCTGCCAGCGACGCGTGCCGGGCTCCGGAGTCCGGGGTCGCGCTGGTGATGGCGCTGATCTTCTCGATCCTGCTCTACATCCTGGTGGCGGAGCTCGTCGTCTCGAGCAGGATGGTGCGCTCGACCGGCGAGAACGACGCCCTGCTCGCGCGGATGAACACCCTGATGCTCTACGAGCTGGGCGAGGCTGAGGACAAGCTGCTCGCCGACACCGCCGGCGGCGCTGCCGGCGGCGAGGGCGCGGGCGGGCTGGGGGCGCTGCTGGGCGGAGAGCCCGGCGCGGAGGGCGGCGGCCCCGGCGAGGAGGGAGAGGTCGAGGAGGACCCGACGACCACCTGCGACTCGAGCCGGGACGCGTGGTACGAGCCCACCGGTCACCCGGACAATGACCTGACGACCTACGTCTGGATCGAGGACGAGAACCGCAAGTTCAACCTGCTCACGATCTGGAGCCCCGACGAGGAGTTCGCGCAGGCGTCGCGCGAGGGGCTGACGCGCCTGATCGACACGCTGCGGCAGGACACCGAGTGGGACGTCGCCTCGAGCGACGCCGCGCTGATGGTCCAGGAGATCGTCGACTGGGCGCGCCGGCCCGCGACGGAGTCGATGCCGGTGCCGCCGCTGAAGAGCCGCGACGAGGCGGACCTCGACTTCGCGATCCCGCTGCACCTCGACGAGCTGATGTTGCTGCCGTCGATCGACGCCGAGCTGTTCTTCGACAAGGTCATCGACCAGAAGGTCCACCTCGGGCTCGAGTCGGTGCTGACGATCTGGACGTCGCTCGTGCCGGACCCAGGCGACCCCGAGAAGCTCGCGCGGCAGCGCGCGATCAACGCCGCGGCGGGGCGCGCGCCGGCAGACCCGCCGGCCGGCGAGGAGGGCGGCGGCGCCCCCGGAGAGGAGGGCGGCGAAGGCGAGGAGGAGGAGCTCCGCCAGCCCGAGGGCGTCGGCATCAAGGTCAACGTCAACACCGCGACCTGGCCGGTGCTGCGCGGCGTGCTCCCCGAAGGTGAGGTGCCCGACCGCGTCATCGACGGCATCATCCGCTACCGCAACGAGGTCGACGAAGAGGCCACCCAGGAGGCGACCGACAGCGAGGCCGAAGAGGCCTCCGACTTCGGCGACCTGATGCTAGGGACGCAGCCGCTCAAGCAGTTCTTCGAGTCCCTCGACGACCTGGAGGAGGTCGAGGAGTTCGCGCAGATCCCCGACGAGAAGATCAAGGCCATGGTGATGAACCGGCTGACGGTCAACTCGGACGTGTTCAGCATCCACATCGCCTCGCTGTTCAAGCGGAACGACAGCGAGCGCAAGCGCATCTACCTGCTCCGCCGCGCGCGCTCGATCGTGCTGCGGCTCGACGACGGCGAGGAGGGCAAGATCGTGCCGATCGTGCCGTTCGAGGAGCGCGTCGGCCTGCGGGTGCAGCCCGTCGACATGCAGGACGAGGTCTTCCAGGACTTCGGCCAGAGCTACCTGGAGATGGACCAGTTCTCCCAGGAGGAGCGCGCCTGGAACCCGTTCCTGGTCGACTTCTACCTGCCCCCGGACGTCCGGCAGAGCTTCTTCAGCAATCGCTGACGCGGCGATGGCCCGCCCCGCCGACCCGACGCTCCGCGCCCGCCTGATCGAGGCTGCGACCGCCGAATTCGCTGCCGGCGGCTACTCGGCCTCGACGCTGGACGCGATCGCCGCGCGCGCCGGCGTGACCAAGGGCGGGCTCTACTTCCACTTCGCGGGCAAGGAGGAGCTGTTCTTCGCCGTGCTCGACCACTGGCGTGAGCACCGACGCCGCGAGCTGCAGGTCCGCGGCCAGACGGGGGCGGGCGCGGCGGACTCCTTGCGCGCGTTCCTCGCGGGGTACCTCTCCTTCCACCTCCGGGAACCCGCCGCGACGCACCTGCTGCGCGTGCTGGGGACCGAGCTGAGGGGGAGGTTCACGGCGCGGCTGCGCGAGGACGACCGCCACGAGCAGCGGTGGTTCCGCGCGCAGGTCCGCGGGCTGCTCGAGCTCGGCGATCGAGACGGCACGCTGGCGGTCGACGACGCCGCGATGACCGCCTTCGTCCTCTGTGGAGCGGTGATCGGGATCCTGTCTCAGTGGCACAGCGCGCCCTCGGACGTCGAGATGCACTGCGACGAGGTGCGGCTCGCGCGGCAGCTGGTCGCGCGGTTCGCGACCGGCGTCGTCCGCGAAGACGACGAGGCCCGCGACGGCGACGAGTTCGACTTCACGGCGCGGCCGCTCTGAGCAGGCGGTCCCGGGCGGCGCGTTCCTGCGAGGCAGCTCAGCGCCGGGAGCAGAGTGCCGGACGCCCGGAGCCGGGAGATCAGAACCGGACGCCCGCGGTCAGCAGCACACCCTGGAACCCGGCGTCGAATCCGTAGACGAACTGCCCGTCCTCGACGGAGCTCTCCTCGATCGAGAGGTAGCGACCGACGAACGCCACCCCGAGCTCTGCCGGGCCGAGCCGGACCCGCGCGCCGAGCTCGAGGTGCAGCGACGCGGCGCCTGCGCTGTAGTCGCGCGGGTCGCCGTCCACGTCGACGTCGACGCCGGCGAAGCCGACGCCGAGCTGGCCGAACACGGACCACCTCACGGCGCCGCGGCGGCCGAGTTCGAGTTCGGGTTCGACCTCGAAGAACGGGCCGAGCGACGCGTAGCGGGTCTCCTGCGCGGCTGCCAGCGGGTCGTCGAGCACGAGGTCTCCGACGGCCAGGCCGGCGCGGACCGGCATCTCGAAGCGGTGCTCACGCACGAGGTAGGTGAAGTGTGCCTGCAGCGCGCCGTTGCGCGCCTGGATGCCGGGGTCGAGCGGGTCCAGGCGATCCCGGAACAGCCCCGCGCTGCCGTCGGAGCGGAACCGCTCGAGGCGGAGGCCGCCGCCGAAGCCGCGCGCGCTGACGGCCTCGAGCTCCAGCTGGACCAGCGCCGCGTCCGCGCGGTCGTCGAACCCCGCGAGGTCCGAGTCCAGCCGGAAGCTGCCGCCCGCCCAGCCCAGGCTGCCGCCGAAGCGTGGACCCTCCTGCGCGAGACCGGTCGCAGCCGGGAGCGTCAGCGCCAGCAGCGTCGAGACGAACGGGTTCCAGGGGTGCACGCCGGCATCTTACGTCGGCGGGCCTCGGCGCGCGGGCGCGAAGTCGCTCAGGCCTGCACGTAGCTGCCCCGGATCGGGAGCACGTCGGCCATCGCGTTGCGCGAGTCCACGACCAGCGAGGCGTGGTCGCCGATCAGCTGCCAGTCGACCGCCTGGTGATCGGTGACGATCAGCACGCAGTCCGCCTGCGCCACCGTCTCGGCGTCGAGCGCGGTCGAGTGCATGCGGTACTCCATGTACTTCCGCATGCCCGCGAACAGCGGCACGTGAGGGTCGTGGTAGCTGACGTCGGCGCCGTGTTCGAACAGCAGCTTGATGATCTCGGCGGCCGGGGTCTCGCGGACGTCGTCGACGTCGGGCTTGTAGGCGAGGCCTACGACCAGGACCTTGCTGCCGCGCATCGCCTTGCCGAGGCCGTTGAGGCCCTCCATCGCGCGCCGCACGACGTAGGTCGGCATCGAGTTATTGACCTCGCCCGCGAGCTCGATGAAGCGGGTGTGGTGGCCGAACTCGCGCGCCTTCCAGGTCAGGTAGTAGGGGTCGATCGGGATGCAGTGTCCGCCGAGCCCGGGGCCGGGGTAGAACGCCTGGAACCCGAAGGGCTTGGTCTTCGCGGCCGCGACGACCTTCCAGATGTCGATGCCCATGTCGGCGAGGACCGGCTTGAGCTCGTTGACCAGCGCGATGTTGACGCACCGGTAGATGTTCTCCAGCAGCTTGGCAGCCTCGGCGACCTCGGCGTTGTCGACGGGGACGACCTCCGCGATCGCCGCCGAGTAGCACAGCGTCGCCAGCTCCCCGCTGACCTCGTCGGTCCCGCCGACGAGCTTGGGGATCGTCTGGGTCGAGTGGTCCTGGCGCCCCGGGTCCTCACGCTCGGGGCTGTAGGCGACGAAGAAGTCCTGGCCGGCCTTCAGCCCGCTCTGCTCGAGGATCGGCACCATGTCGCCGCGGGTCGTGCCCGGGTAGGTCGTCGACTCGAGCGTCACCAGCTGGCCCTTGCGCAGCACCTTGGACACCATCTCCGAGGAGCGCACGATGTAGCTCATGTCAGGCTCGCCGTGCCCGCCGAGCGGCGTGGGCACGCAGAGGATCACGACGTCGGCCTCGGCGAGCAGGCCGGGGTCGCTGGTCGCGCGGAAGCGGTCCGACTCGGCGAAGTCGGAGATGTAGTCCTCGCCCAGGTGCTTCAGGTAGGACTCGCCGCGACCCAGCATGTCGATCTTCTCTTGGTCGACGTCGAAGCCGATCACGGGGAAGCCCGCGCGGAAGAAAGCGCGCAGCAGCGGCAGCCCGACGTAGCCGAGACCGACCACGCCGATCGTGGCTTCGCGGTCCGTAAGTCGTTGCCTCAGAAGGGATGCGGGGTTGGTCGGGTCCTGAGTCACGCGGCGGAGCCTACTCGGGGCGGACGGCCCGAGCCAGGGGGTCTGTTCGGTCCACCGTCTCAGGCGATGCCCGTGTCCGCGACGATCGTCCCACCCTTGGAGGCCGCGTCGCGGTCGCCGTCCGCGCGCCACGCGGGCGTCGGGCGGGCCGGCGACGGCACCAGCGGTCCGGGCAGCCGCGGCGCGTGCTCCGCCGTGAGTCGACATGTGGAGGCCCGGATCTTCGACGCGTCGTCTCCCTCGATCGGGACCCTGGGGTGAGGCCCACGCCGAGCCTCGCCGGGCTGCCGCGGGACGCCTCCGTCGCGGTGCGCCCGGTCCCAGCGGAACGTCGAAGGCCGGGGCGCGCTCCGGGAGCGGGCGTGCTGCGCGCGCGGGCGGGCGGTCGGGATCGGTCTTTTCCTGGTTCCGCTGTCCGAGCCCGGAGGGAAGACTCTGTCGTTCGAGCGGTCGCGGGTCGACCTCCCGACCAGGCCGCGCGGCGCGCGCCGCCCGGTCACGGAGCCCCGGCGGCTCGACTTCGTTCGCTGGATGTGCCGCCGGCGAGCTCAGCTCCAGCTCCTCCTCGACGGATCGTGCAGATCTTCTACTCCGACCCTTTCACGTTTCCGCTCCCGCAGAAGCACCGGTTCCCTTCGGAGAAGTACCGGCTGCTGCGGCAGCGGGTCGAGCGGTGGCCGGCGTCGTCGGGGGTCGAGCTGGTGCTCGCGCCGCGCGCGACCGCGGCGGAGCTTCGGCTGGTCCACACCGTCGACTACCTCGACGGCTTCGCGTCCGGGCAGCTCGGGGACGAGGCCATGCGGCGCATCGGGTTCCCGTGGAGTCCGGAGCTGGTCGAGCGGTCGCTGCGCAGCTGCGGCGGCACGGTCGCCGCGGCCCGTCGCGCGACGGTCGACGGCTGCGCGGCCTACCTCGCCGGCGGCACCCACCACGCCCGCGCCGACCGCGGCGCGGGCTACTGCGTCTACAACGACTGCGCGGTCGGCGCGCGCGTGCTGCAGCGGGAGGCCGGCGTCGCGCGCGTGCTGATCGTGGACACGGACGTCCACCAGGGAGACGGCACGGCGGCGATCTTCGAGGGCGACGACAGCGTGTTCACGTTCTCGATGCACGGCGATCAGAACTTCCCCGCCGAGAAGGCGCGCAGCGACCTCGACGTCGCGCTGCCGACCGGCACGGCCGACGACGAGTTCCTGGCGCGGCTGCGCGCGGGGCTGGAGGAGGCCTTCGCGCGCTCTCGGCCGCAGTTCGTGTTCTATCTCAGCGGCGCGGACGCGTTCGTGGGGGACCGGCTCGGCCGCCTCTCGCTGACCAAGGCGGGGCTCCGTGCGCGCGACGAGCACGTGCTGGCGGAGATCCGCCGCCGCGGCCTGCCGCACGTGACCGTCATGGGGGGCGGCTACGGCAAGGACATCACCGACAGCGTCGACGTCTACGAGGCGACGGTCGCGTGCGCCGCGCGCTGAGCGGACGTCGCGCGGCTTCCGCGGTCGGGCGAGCGCGCTGCGCGCCGACTACGACCCGTCGCCCCTGGCGCCGACCTGCTTCGCGCTGGCTGAGGAGCGCGGGAGCGGCGGCCGGCTCCGCCGCGGGCGACTCAGCGGTGGACCGTGCCGGTGACGTTCACCGTCTTGAGCCGCACGAAGCCGAGCGAGAGGTGCGTGCCCAGCCAGTCCCAGAGGTTCGGGCCGGCGCTGACGCGGAAGTCGGTGACCTCCTTGGCGCCCTCGCACTGCGCAGCGACGAGGTCACCGACCGGCGGCTGCTTCTCGCCGAGCAGGCCGTGAACGTACATCACATACTTGCTCTTCAGCGCGAAGGTCTCGCCGCCGGCCGGGCCCTGGTCGGCGCGCACCGGGCAGGGCACGGCGTCGAGGTCGTAGCGCATGGAGCTGCAGGCGGTCACGAGCAGCAGGGACAACACGGCGGTCGCGCGGATCATGTCCGCCATGTTGGCGCCGCGGCGCGTCGCGCGCCAGCGACGACGTCGGGAGCTACGGCAGGAACTTCTTCGGCTCGCTGAGCTTGCGGGGCAGATACTCGTCGATGACGAAGTTGAGGCCCCACTTCGCGAGCGCCTGCTGCTCGGCGCGGACGCCCATCTTCAGCATCTGCTGGATGGCCTTCTGCCACTCCTTGTGCGCCTGGAAGAACGGGTCGTTCTTGAGCGCGTCCTTGGCGCGCTTCACGTCGACGTCCTTGAGCGGGTGGGTCGCCTGCTCGAGCTTGAAGTCGATGATGTCCTGCGGCGTGACGCCGAGGTAGCGTGCCTTCGGCACGCAGAAGAACTTATTGAGGTGGACGGCGTTGCCCGAGCCGACCTTGAGCGTGCGGTAGATGTTCGAGATCCCGTACGGGTCGCAGTCGTTGAAGCAGTAGACCGGCAGGTTCTTGTCGTCGGACAGCTTCCGGATGAAGCGCCGCGTCGCCCGCGACGGCCCGCCCTGCGTGCCGACCAGGATGCAGTTCGCCGTGCGCCAGTACTTGTGGTGGCTGAGCCGGTCGAACATGCCGCCGGTCTCGACGACCAGCACGAACTTGGCCTTCGACTCGAAGGTGAGGTGCTCGACGGAGCGCGGGATCTGATACGCGCTCGAGCCCATCCGCGTGCAGTCGTGGCGGATGACCTCGCCGTCCTCGGGGTCGCGGTCGATCACGACCAGCTGGCCCGCGACCGAGCCGCCGTGGTCCTCCGGGCGGAAGCGCAGCTGCTCGCGGGCGACGCCCTCGAGGCTGAACAGCGCCTCGATGTCGTCCATCACCGTGTCGGACTCCGGCTGGTCCTTGAACTTGGCCTCGCCCCAGTTCTTGGAGATGTAGTAGGCCTCTCGCTTGGTCGCGAAGTCGTCGTCCTCGACCATCGTCTTGCTGAAGGCCATCAGCTTCAGGGTCTGCGCGAAGGTCTTGACGGTGTTGACGGTCAGCGTGCGCTCGATGCGGTTGCGGCCCATCTGGAAGCCGCCCTTCTTGTCGTAGCGCGCGTTCTTCAGCGACCGCTCGGGGAACTTCAGCTCGGGCTTGCCGAGCTTCTCGATCTTGCCGTAGACGTGCTCCGCGCACCGGTTGATCTCGCCCACGGTGACTTGGTCCAGCTTGGACATCGGCTTGCGCTTCTTCTGCGCCGCCGGCTTCTTCGTGATCTTCTTGGTCTTCTTGGCTGCCATGGCTTCTGATCCGGGCGCTGACCCGCCCGTTCCGGCGCGATCGTAGCGGAGCCCGATGGCAGTTCGCAGATAGAAATGCACGCGCAGGAGGCCGACGAACGAGCGCGAACGGGCGCGTTGGAGCCGCCTCGCGGCGCGCTCGCGACGCTCCGTCGTCTGGGGCCCGGGCTGATCGTCGCCGGCTCCATCGTCGGCTCGGGTGAGCTGATCGCGACGACCAAGGTCGGGGCGGAGGCGGGCTTCACGCTGCTTTGGCTGATCGTGCTCGGCTGCGTCGTCAAGGTCTTCACGCAGGTCGAATTCGGCCGCAGCGCGATCGGCGGCGGGCGGACCGCGCTGCAGCTGCTCGACGGCCTCCCCGGGCCGCGCTGGCGCGGCAGCTGGGCGGTCTGGCTCTGGGTGGTGATGACGCTGCTGACGCTCGCGCAGCAGGGCGGCATCGTCGGCGGGGTCGGCCAGGCGCTGGCCATGGCAGCGCCGCTCACCGACACCGGCGCCGCGCTGCAAGCGCTCCAGGGCGAGCTCGTCGGCCTGCAGGTGCAGGCGGCGACGCAGGCGCAGCTGGTCGACCGCGCGGCGGTCGCGGCCGAGATCGCGGGGTTGGAGGCCGAGATCGCGGCGCGCAGCGCGGCGCCGGACGCGGTCCTGTGGGCGGCGGTCCTCACGGCGCCGACGGCGCTCGTGCTGGTCGTGGGTCGCTTCACCCTGATCCAGCTGTTCGCGACCGCGATGGTCGTCGCCTTCACGCTCGTGACGGTGCTGACGGTGGTCCTGCTCCAGGCGCAGCCGGACTACGCGATCCGCGCCGAGGAGTTGTTCGAGGGGCTGTCGCTCTCGCTGCCGGCGGCGCGCGCGGACGGCGCCTCGCCGATGGGCACCGCGCTGGCCGCCTTCGGCATCATCGGGGTGGGCGCCGCGGAGCTGGTGATGTACCCCTACTGGTGCCTGGAGAAGGGCTACGCCCGCTGGGCAGGCGACGCGGCCGGAGGCGATGCGTGGCGCGCGCGCGCGCGCGGGTGGCTGCGCGTGATGCGCTGGGACGCGTGGCTGTCGGCGCTGGTCTATACGTTCGCGACCGTCGCCTTCTACCTGCTCGGCGCCGCCGTGCTGGGACGCGTCGGGCTCAACCCCGAGAAGGGCGCGATGGTGCGCACCTTGGCGCAGATGTACGCGCCGGTCTTCGGCGCGTGGGCGCGGCCGATGTTCCTGGTCGGAGCGTTCTGCGTGCTCTACTCGACGTTCTTCGTCGCCAACGCCGGCCTCGCGCGGATCGCCGCGGACTGCGTCACGGTCCTCGGTCTCGCGCCGCCGACCGAGGTGGCGCGCCGTCGTTGGACGCGCGTCTTCTGCGGTCTGCTGCCGGTGGTGAGCTGCGCGGTCTACGCCTGGGTCGAGGCGCCGGCGCAGCTGGTCCTCGCCGGCGGGGTCGCGCAGGCGCTGATGCTGCCGGTGCTCGGCTTCGGCGCGCTGTGGTCCCGCTACCGCTGGACGGATCGTGGACTCCAGCCAGGCCGCGCCTGGGACGCGGCCCTGTGGCTCTCGTGCGCGGCCTTCGTGGTCGTCGGCGCGTGGTCGCTAGCCTCACGCTGGTGACGCGTCGGCGTCGACCCGCGCCTGCAGGCGGTCTCGCTGCGCGGCGGTCGCCGGGAGCGGCTCGCCGAACGCGACGGCCGCGAGCAGCGCGGCGGCCCCCGGCGCGGTGACCGCGCCGCGCGCGCCGTGCGCGCGCGAGCCGGCGCGGTCCGGGGCGGCGTAGCCGATCTGCGCGAGCCGCTGCGGCGTGCTCGCGCGCACGCCGACGAAGCGGCGCGCGGTGGGGGCGCCGCGCAGCGCATACGCCAGCGCAGGCAGTCCGTCGAAGCGGTCGCGCACGCGCGCGTCGTCCTGCGGTCGCTCGTCGGTTGCGTCATCGTGGCGGTCGTAGGTCGACCCGAGCCACGTCAGGCCGTCGTCGTCCGGCGGGCACAGGTAGCCGTTCGTGCACAGGACGGCGCGCGGGGCCGCGCCGCCGAGGTCGACGCCCAGGGCCTGGCCGCGCACCAGCTCGCCGCCGGGGACACGCGCGCGCGCGTCGACGGTCAGGTCGACGGGCTCGCCGTCGTCGCGCTCACGCACCGTGACGCGCGGCGCACGGAGCAGGTCGCGCGCGAGCCCGCCGAGGTCGACGCAGCCGCCAGACGGGATCCAGGCCGCGCCGAACGGCAGCGCGATCCCGGCGTGACGGGACGCCTCTTCGCGGTCGCACCAGCGCACAACGTCTTCGGTGGCCGGGTTCTGGGCGCGCG
>JBMHDP010000382.1:0-5429 GCA_049889335.1 Planctomycetota bacterium | reverse complement strand
CGAAGCGGGCGCCGCTGCCGGCGCGACCGAGGACGACGACATCAAGGACGCCGACTTCGAGGTGAAGTAAAGTCGTCTGGCTGTTGGTTGATATCCCGCACAGGCCTACGGGCCTGTGCGGTCACTGCGTCACCCACGCAGTCACCCCATGGGGTGCCAAACCGGGTTGCCCACGACCCTGACCAGCTCCGCGTGCTGTTCGCGTAACTCGAATGCTACGTCGTACCTGCACTCGTCGAACTCAAGGGACCGCCAAAGGGCTGAGAACACTCGTCAGCCCTGGGGTCATCGGTATGCCCCGGACTACACTCCAGCGATGGAGCAGCAGCGCCCCACCCCCCGACTAGTGACAGCGATCCGCGTGCTCGTCGTCCTCGCGTTGATCCCGGTCGTTTTGCATCTGTGGAAGCAGTTATTGGCCCCGTCGCCCTACGGCAACTGGGAGTTGATCGAAATCGGCAACGACGTCAGCCGCTAGTCAAACGGTGACGGGGCCTCGTCGATGACGCGGAGCCGCTCGACTTGCAGCTCACGGAGTTCAACGGCAAGGTCGGTGGGCTTGTTCTTGTCGAACTCGGCGGCACGACGCAGCGCACGACGTGGGCCGTGCCAGTCCGCGCCTCTCCGCCATCCGTGCTCGAACGCACGGGCGTCCGCGTGGGCCACCTGACGGCGCTCAGGATGCACGAGGGGTAGCAGGTGCGGTGACGGCGCTTCGAGGACGCGCGCCGCGTCGGCGAGCACCGGGTCGACAGGGCCGAGGCAGCTCCGGACCCGCTCGGCATCTACGTCAGGCGCGACGCCATTCCTCGCTCTCGTGTTGTGACAGCAACTCACCCAGTTCGGCAGCTTCCGCGCAGGCTGAGAGCACGTCCGTCCAGATGCGTCCGTGGGCTGCCGGCAGCTCGCCTCAAGCGGGCGCGCTAGGACTCGTCGCCGAGCCGCTCTTTGAGCCACTTCACCGCGAACGCCCAGCGCCGGTCCACGGTGCGCGGCGACACGCCGAGCAGCTCGGCGCACTCGGGCACCGACAGGTCCCCGAAGACGCGCGCTTCGACCAGCTGCGCGAGCTGCTCGTCCAGCTCCTTCATCTCGCCCAGCAGCTCGCCGACCGCAGCGGCGTCGACCTCGCCCTGGTCGGGCATCATGATCTGCGAGTGCAGCTCGGCGTCGGCCTGGCCGCCGCCGCGCTTGAGCGCGACGCGCTTGCGCACCCGGTCGACGAGCACGTCGCGGCACGCCGCGCCGAAGCAGGCCTTGAAGGCGGCGTCCGGCTTGGCGCCCAGCATCGAGCGGTCGTCGCGGACCCGGCGGTCTTCTTCGGACGACAGCTTCACGAAGGCCTCGGCGACGAGCTCTGTGGGCGCGAGGCTGCGGGCCTGCTGGTCGCGCATCATGCGGCCCGCGATCTGGCGCAGGCTCTCGTACATGACGGGGAATCTCTCGCGGATCCCCTCGGAGGGCTGGGGTTCGGGCTGCTCCATTGAGCAGAGGATAGCCGGTCGCCCGGGCGGCGTGGTGGCCTTTGCTGCGACGCGGCGTCGATCCGGCCCAGCCTAGGGTGGCGCGGCCGACCATGGTGAGCCCGCCGCCGCCTGGGGCTGCCAGAATCGGGTCGTTTCGTCGTCTCGACGCGGGGCCCGCTCTAGACTCCGCCTAGCCGGCCGCGCAGCGAGGACTCGCCGATGCCCGATCCCGACCATGACTGGCTGGAGCCGCTCGTCAAGGAGTGGCTCCAGAGTGACGACCCGGACGGGACGCTGGAGCGCCTGTGCGCCGCCAACCCGGAGCACGCCGCGGCGCTGCGCGCTC
This sequence comes from Planctomycetota bacterium, assembly GCA_049889335.1. GTDB lineage: Bacteria > Planctomycetota > UBA1135 > UBA1135 > UBA2386. The sequence goes on along the minus strand of JBMHDP010000382.1, from coordinate 3,617 downwards.
GCTTGGGCGGCCCGGCGCCGACCGCTGCGCCGCGGGCGTCCGCACCTGCTCCGGCCAGGGCCGCGGACCGTGCGCCGACCGAGGTCGGGCCCTACCGGGTCCTCGACACTCTGGGGGAAGGCGGCATGGGCTCGGTCTACCTCGTCGAGCAGCGCGAGCCCGTGCGGCGCAAGGTCGCGCTGAAGCTGATCAAGCTGGGCATGGACAGCGTGGAGATCGTGCGGCGCTTCGAGCAGGAGCGACAGGCGCTGGCGATGATGGACCACGAGGGGATCGCCAAGGTGTTCGACTGCGGCACGACCGAGCGGGGGCAGCCCTACTTCGTGATGGAGCTGGTCAAGGGCGTCCCGCTCGACGCCTTCTGCGCCAACAACCGCCTGCCGCTCTCGGCGCGGGTGGAGCTCGTGCGGCAGGTCTGCGCGGCGGTGCAGCACGCGCACCAGAAGGGCGTGGTGCACCGGGACCTCAAGCCGGGCAACGTCCTCGTCAGCAGCGACCACGGTCGGCTGCAGGTCAAGATCATCGACTTCGGCCTCGCCAAGGCCATGGGCGGCAAGCTCACCGAGGCCACCCTGCACACCGAGACCGGGCAGGTGATGGGCACCCCGGAGTACATGGCGCCGGAGCAGGCCGACCCCTCGAACGAGGACATCGACACGCGCGTCGACGTCTACTCGCTGGGCGTGATGCTCTACGTGCTGCTGGTCGGCGCGCTGCCCTTTCCGGCGCAGGAGCTCCGCAAGGGCGGGCTCGGCGAGATGCAGCGCGTGCTGCGCGAGGTCGACCCGCCTCGCCCGAGCAAGCAGCTGACGTCGCTCGGCGCGCGCACGGCCCTGCACGCTCAGCAGCTGCGCATCTCCGTGGGCGCGCTCCGGCGCGAGCTCCGGGGTGACCTGGACTGGGTGCTGGTCAAGGCGCTCGAGAAGGACCGCAACCGTCGCTACGGCAGCGCCGCAGCGCTCGCCGACGACCTCAAGCGCTACCTCGAGCACGAACCGCTCGAGGCGGGCCCGCCGAGCGCGGCCTATCGGCTGCAGAAGCTCGCGCGCCGCTACCGTCTGCAGCTCGCGGCAGGCGCGCTGGTGTTCGTCGCGTCGCTCGCGTTCGGCTCGATCGCGTTCGTGCAGTGGCGCAGCGCGACCACGCTCGCGCTGTCGGAGCGCGCCGCCAAGGAGGAGGCCAGGACCAACCTCGCGCGGTTCGAGGCGAAGTCGGCAGAGCTCGGGGCCAAGGTCGACGAGTTCGACCAACTCGCCGGGGTGGTCCGCTGCGAAGAGGTCGTCGCGCGGGCGTCGGCGCTGCAGGAGCGAGCAGCTTGGCCCGCGGCGCTGCCCGCGATGACCGCGTGGCTCGACGAGTGCGACGCCTTGCTCGGGATGCGCGCGGACCTCGACCGCACCTTGGCGTCGCTGCGGGCGGACGGTCGCCGCGGCGCAGCGGGCGCCGGCGGCGAGGCCGCGACCTGGACGTTTGTGGACCGAGCGCAGGGCTTCCTGCACCGCGCGCTCACCGAGCTGACCCTCCGGCTCGACGAGCTCGCCTCGGTGCAGCGCGCGCGGGTCGAGCAGCGGATCCGCTGGGCGACGCGCGTCGAAGGGCTGACTCGCGCCCACCCAGGCGCGACCGTCACCTGGGCCGCGGTCCGCCGCGACGTCCTCGCCTCGACCCGCTACCAGGGGCGCGACGTGCCGCTCTCCGACGAAGACGTCGGCCGTCGCTGGCTCGGGCTCGTTCCGCTCGGGCCCAACCCCGTCACCGGCCTGCAGGAGTTCTACCACCTGCGCTCGGCGTGGGACGGCTCGAGCGATCCTGGACAGCTGGAGATCCCGACGCGCCGCGCGGACGGGTCGATCGAACGGAGCGGTGACCTGGGCGTCGTCTTCGTGTTGCTGCCGGGCGGACGCGTGCAGCTCGGCGCCCAGCGCGCGGACCCGCGGGCCCCGCACTACGACGCGGAGCTGGGCCCATTCAGCGAGCTGCACGAGGTCGAGCTCGCGCCCTTCCTGCTCGCGCGGCACGAGCTGACCCAGGGGCAGTGGGCGCGGATGTGGACGGGCGCGCCGGCGCGCACGCGGCCGAGCTTCTATGCGCCAGGCGGCAACACGCCGGGCGTCACCATTACAGACGCGCACCCGGTCGAGCAGGTCGACTACGACAGCTGCGTCGACTTGCTGCAGGCGCAGGGGCTCACGCTGCCTACGGAGGCCCAGTGGGAGTACGGGTGCCTCGGCGGGACGACCAGCCAGTGGATCGTCGCCAAGGAGCGGCTGTTCCAGTTCGCCAACCTCGCGGACCAGACCGCGCAGCAGGCCGGCGCACCCTGGACGTGCGAGCCGTGGTCCGACGGGCACGTCGTGCACGCGCCGGTCGGCAGCTTCCTGCCCAACGCGTACGGGCTCTTCGACGTGCACGGCAACGTCTGGGAGTGGTGCCTGGACGCCGCGAGCGCCTACGGGAGCGAGCGGCCGGGAGACGGACTGCGGTCTGAGGACCCCAGGGGCTACCGCATCTACCGTGGCGGGAGCTTCGACTTCCCGGCGCTCAACGCGCGCTCGGCCTACCGCAGCGACAGCTCCCCGTCCGTCCAGAGCGGCAACCTCGGCCTGCGCGCGGCGAGGTCGCTCCAGGGCTGAGGAGCCGCGACCGCGCCGCCAGTCGCGCGACCGCGCGGTTGCCCGGACCGCGCGCAGCCCCGATGCTCTCGTCCATGCCGCGCAAGTCCACCGACGAACGGATCGCCGAGATGAAGGTCGGCTCGGTCTACCCGTACTACGTCGAGAAGGTCGTCAAGAAGGGGCGGACCGAGGCGGAGCTGGTCCAGGTCATGCGCTGGCTGACCGGGTTCACCAAGGCGCAGCTCGAGCGGCAGCTCGCCAAGGGCGCGACGTTCGAAGAGTTCTTCGCGAAAGCGAAGCTCAACCCCAACGCCGGCAAGATCACCGGCGTCATCTGCGGCTACCGCGTCGAGGACATCGAGAACCCGCTGACCCAGAAGGCCCGCTACCTCGACAAGCTCGTCGACGAGCTGGCGCGCGGCAAGAAGATGGAGAGCATCCTGCGCAGCTGAGCGGCGCCGCGGCGGACCTGTTCAGCCGGTCTCCGGCTCATCGGGGCCGCGCGGGCGCGTCGCCCGTCCGCAGCGCGCGCTGCTGCGCTTCGCTGAGGCCGCGCGCGAACAAGAACTTGTAGGCGCCGTGGTGACGGCAGCGCGCGCAGCGCGGGTCCATGCTCACGCCGGCGGCGCGGTGCAGGCGGCACGTGCGCAGCTCGCGCACGCCCCAGCGCGTGTGGCAGCGCTCGCAGTGCGCGCTCTCCTCCGCCTCGTGGTCGGTCGGCGGGGGAGCCTCGAGCAGCGCCGCGGTCAGCGGCGCGGACAGGTCCTGCTTGTAGAGCTGGCCGTGCTGCTGGCTGCGCTGCCGCTCGTTCTTCGCGCCGGTGAGCGCCGCCTGGATCTGCGCGTGCAGATCGACGACCTCGACGTGGAGCTGCTGCATGCGCGCGGCGGCGGCCGTTCGGTAGCGGTCGAGGTCTCGCTCGCGCAGCGCGGTGCTCCGGCGCTGCGGCGGCGACGGCAGCGTCGTCAGCCAGATCACGCGGTCGGACGCCGCGTGGAGCGC
>JBMHDP010000381.1:0-5868 GCA_049889335.1 Planctomycetota bacterium | reverse complement strand
GGGCGGCGGGGGTCGGCGGGGGGGGGGGGGGCGGGGGCCGCCGCGGGGGCCGCCTCGGCGCGGGGCGGGCGCGCCCGGCGGGGGGCGGGTGTTGCGGGCGCAGCGGCGGGCCGGGCGGCGGGCGCCGCCGCGGGCAAGGAGACCTCGTCCGCGGCAGCGGGGAGCAGCGACCAGGCCAGCGCCGCAGCAGACGCCAGCAGCGCGACGACGAGCGCCGCTCTCACGCGGGCTTGCGGGCCGTGACCTCGACCTCGATCTTGATGCGGTCGTCGACCAGCCGGGCCGCGAACATCGTCGCAGCCGGGCGGACGTCGCCGAAGCGCTCGCGGAGCACGGGCCAGCAGCGCTCGAACTCCGACGGGTCGGGCAGGATGTAGGTGACCCGGACCACGTCCCGGAGGGTGGCTCCGGCCTGTGCGAGCGCCGCCTCTAGGTTGTCGAAGGCCTGCCGGCACTGCGCCACGACGTCGTCCTCGAGGGTCATCGTCGCGTAGTCGAAGCCGGTGGTGCCCGAGACGAACACGTCGCGGCCGTCGACCACGGCGCGCGAATAGGCGGCGCTCTCCTCGAACGCGGAGCCGGAGCAGATCAGGCGGCGGGTCATGCCGAGCAAGGTAGCGGAACCGGGCCGCGTCGCCACCGTGCCCGAGGCCGCGCGGCGCAGCGGCGCTCAGCCGCCGCGCTTGGACCGCGCCGCTTGGGCGGCGCGCCACTGCTCGTCGAGCTTGCGCAGCGCCTCGACGACCGCCTCCGACGGGACCGGCACGGTCGTCGTGGTCGCGCCGCCGGGGGTCAGCTCGAACGTGCCGAGGGAGACCTGCGTCTGCGGCGTGCGCGTAGTCTCGTTCGCGTGCGCGCGGAAGATGAGCTCGTACTGCCCGGCCTTCATCAGCGGGATCTCGACCACATCGGTCGCGCCCAGCCAGCCGCCGCTGCTCCGACCCAGGTCCCAGCGCGGGAACGAGAACCGACGACCGGTCCGCTGGTCGGTGCCGCTGAGCGACGCGGGGTAGCCCGTGTCGCCCTTGAGGATCGCCGAGATCCTGACCTTGCGGTCCTCGCCTGAGAGCGCGCGCGCGCCCGGCACCATCACGAGCGCAGGTCGCTGGGTCTGCAGGTAGACGTCGTGGTCGCCCGCGAGGAGCTGGCGTCGCTGCGGCACGAAGCCGCGCCCGAAGAACGTCAGCTCTGCGGTCGCGTGCGCGGTGATCAGCTCGGCGCGACCCTTCTGCCAGCGGAAGCCCGCCTCGCTCCAGGTCCCGTCCAGGGCCTGCAGGCGCGCGTGGATCGGCCCGTCGAGGTCGAGCGGCTGCCCGGCCTCGTCGCGCGCCCGCAGCTGGAAGCGGTGCAGCGCCTCGGAGAGGTCGAGCGGCGCGACCCGCGGATCGCGGTTCTCGCCTGGGTTGACCAGCACGCCCTCGACGGTCGCGAGCGGCGTCCGGAGCCCGCGCAGCTGGACCAACAGGTCGTAGCTCCCGGCGCGCAGGGGCTCGATGCGGACGCCGCCCTGGTCCCGCGCTGCCACGCGGTCGCTGCGCGCGTCGCGGCCCTGCCGCGCCGGATCGCGCGGTCGCAGGGTGACCGTCACGGCGCGGTCCGGGAGCCACGGCGGCAGCTTCACTTCGCCCGTGAAAATCCCGTTCTCGAGGAGCCGGATCCGCAGGTCGTCGGCGGGCGCGGGCAGGGGCGCCGAGTCGCGGAAGTGGCGGTCGGTGTCGGCGCGCACGCGCAGCTTGCCGGGCGGGAACGCGGCGCGGATCGCGAAGGCCCCGCCGTCGTCGGTGCGCGCCTGCAGCCCCGGCAGCGTCCGCCAGCGCGCGCGGGGCTGCCCCAGGTTCGAGGAGAGCTGGGCGCGCCCGCCCTGGCCGAAGACGATGTTGAGCCCCTCGCGCGAACGGAACGAGCGCGCGCCGCCGGAGCTCGAGGCGGCGCCTTCTTGCTCGACGGTCACCCGGGCGCCGGCGACCGGACGGCCCGCGCCGTCGATCACCTGGCCTGCGCAGAGCAGCGGCAGCGCCGTCATGCGGACGTCGCCGAGCTCGGTGCGCCGGCCGCCCGGCCACGGGCCGATCGCGACGGACGCGCCGGTGAACCAGGTCGAGGGGTCCCCCGTGAACTCCAGCGACGGGCCGATGTGCTCGCGCCGGAACTCGACGCGCCAGGCGGCCTCCTCGCCGTGTCCGCGCAGGACGCAGTCCCAGCTGCCGTCCGCGACGGTCTCGACCTGGGCGGTCGCCTGCACCTGGTCGCCTCTCCAGACCGTCAGCTGGGCCACGGCGCCCGCGAGCGGCGCGCCCGCTTCGTCGAGCAGCCGTCCGGCGAGCACGGCGTGCTCCGGCAGCGGCTGGATGCGGACCTCGGCCAGCTCTCCGCGTCGGGTGGGGCCGGCCGACGCCGCCGCATAGGAGGCGCGGCGCTCGTGGGGGTAGCGCGCGTAGACGCGGCTGGCGCGGCCGACCTGCGCGTAGGGTAGCGTGACCGTCGCGTCGCCGACCGGCTTCTCGGCGGACTGGTGCAGGAGGCGGCGGCTGACCGGGAACGCGCCCTCCTCGCGGGGGCGTCGCTCGGCGCCGAAGCCGACGCGCGCCGGGGAGAGCAGCGCTCGTCCGCTGTGGCAGCGCAGCTGCACCGCGACGCGGCCGAGGTCGGGCACGGTCAGCGCGACCGGCTGCTGCGGCGCCGGTCGCCCCGGGAACTCGACCAGCGTCAGCGGCGTGGTCGGCAGCCGGACCAGGGCCGCGAACCGCTCGGGTGCTGGCGGCCCGTCGGTCGGCTGCGGCTGCCGCAGCAATTGGAAGTGCGGGACGCGCGCGCGACCGTCGCCGTCGGTGTCGCCGCGCCAGAGCGTCCGGGACTCCTGCGCCGACGCCAGCTGCAGCAGCGCGACCGGGACGGCGGCGGGCGCGCCGTCGCCGAACCGCGCCCGCAGCAGGACCTGCTCGTCCAGGCTCATGTGCAGCGTCTGCGCGTCGGTCGGGCCCATGGCCGCGTAGCCGAACTCGCCTTCGAGGGCTGCGGCGACGTGCCACGCGGTCGCGCTGCCGGGCAGCGCGCAGCCGCCGTCGGCGTCGGCGCGCGCGCGCTGGCCGAACCGTTCGGCCGCGTCCCAGGGCTGCAGGGCGTCGTCGTCGGCCTTGCGGCGCGCGTAGGCCTGATCGGGGCGGAAGAAGACCTCGGCGCGAGGCGCCGGCGCGCCCGACGCGCGCAGCACGACCACGCTCGGGTCGCCCTCGCGGCGCGGCGGCGTGCCCGCGGTGCGCTCGGAGGTCGGCGTCGGGGCGGGGGTGTCGCGGACGCCGTCGCGCGTTGTCGCGACGGGCGCAGCCTCGGCGGGAGCCGCTGTCGATCCGATCGCGCCGGATTGTGGCGGCGCGGGCATCTCGCCATCGGACAGGGCCCAGGCGGCCAGGGCAGCCGCGACAGCTGCCGAGCAGATGGCCATCAGCCTTCGCATGGCAGGTTTGTACGACGAAGAGCGCGGTTGCGGGAGGGCGTCGAGCCGCTCAGCGGGTAGAAATCGTTCCTGAGACAGAAGTTCGCGGTCCTCCCGGTCAGGTTCACGGGGCGCGGCTTCCGATGATGACGACGATCGACGAGGCGGTTGGTTGCCGGGGGCTCCTGTTCGTCTAGGACCCGGGCGCGAGCCGCTTTGCGAGGCAAACCCGACGTGATCCAAGCAACGACCTCTCCCTCTCCGGTCGGCCGCAACCTCTGCGGTCGCCTCGTCCTCGCGCTGCTCGCGCTGCTCGCCGGCTGCAGCGGCTTCGAGGACAAGCGCGTGCGCGAGCTGCTGCACGAGCGCGGCTTCGGCTCGCGCGCCGACGGCGAGGCGACGCGAGAGAACTACCTCGGCGGGGCGGACGTGGTGCAGTTCATCGTGCCGCCCGAGGTGCTGCTGCAGCCGGGCGCCGAGCAGCTGTCGCTGCTGCAGACTGCGCAGCCCGTTCAGGTCGACGGCACGATCTTCATCCCGCTGATCGGCCCGGTCTACGCGCTGGGCAAGACCGAGGCGGAGCTCGCCGCGCTGGTCCGCACGCAGCTGCGCAGCGTGCTGAAGTTCGACGTGGACCTGCAGGCGCGGATTGAGGGCACCAAGTACTTCTACGCGGTCGGCGAGGTGACGTTGAAGGGGCCGCTGCCGCTGCGACCGGACATGACGCTGATCGATGCGATCTTCCAGTCGCGTTGGACCGCGCTCGCGAATCTGGGACGGGTTTTCCTGATCCGGCCGGACGCCGAGCACCCGCTGGTCATCGACGTCAACGTGCGCGAGATGCTGACGACCGGCTACACGGCGGCCAACATCCAGATGCGCGAGCACGACATCCTCTACGTGCAGCCGACGTTCCTCGGCACGATCGCGCGCGTGCTCGAGCGCGTGCTCGAGCCGGTCGCCCTCGCCGTCCGCACGATGCTGGGCGCGACCCAGGTCTCGTTCGCCTACGACGTGCTGACCGGTGAGGCGAGCGGCAACCAGCTGTTCTTCCGCTTCTGATCGTGACCCGATGCTGACCTTCCCCGCCGACAACCAGGAGCGCGCCCGATGACGCAGGTCGAGCTGCCGCAGCTGTCCCTGCAGCGCTACGTCGACCTGGTCAAGCGTCGGCGGTGGCAGCTCGTGCCCGTGTCGCTGCTCGGGCTGGTCATCGGCGGCCTGGTGGCGTTCTTCATCCCGCGCTACTTCGTCGCCGAGACGCTGCTGGAGCACCAGCAGGTGCCGACCGGCGCCGACGACCCCGAGCACCCGTTCCGGGCGGTCGTCGACACCGCCAAGAGCACGATCCCGCTCGTCGCCGGAGACGCGATCACGGCGCTGCGCTGGCCCGAGGCGATGGGGCTCGACGAGTTCGAGCGCGACCAGTTCGAGCGCGACGTCGAGTCACGGATCTCCGTCTACGACACCAACGGCGGCGACCGCTCCCGCAGCTACGCGCTGATCACGGTCGAGTACCGGGACCAGGACGGCGACCGCTCGGCGCAGTTCCTCAACAAGCTCGTCGAGGTCTGGGGCAAGGCCCGGATCGAGGAGCTCCGCGCGCCGGCGGAGACCGCGCGGCTCCGCGCGAGCACGCGCGCCGACCGCGCCCGCCGCACGCTCGAAGGCTACATGCGGGAGAAGCAGGACCTGGAGCGGCAGTTCGGGTTCGACCCGGAGACCGACATCAACGTCCAGCGCCTGGAGTGGCCCAAGCAGGAGGCCGCGCGCCGCGAGCGCGTCGACGCGATCGCGCAGAGCAAGGAGCACCGCGAGCTGCTGCGCGCCAGCATCGCTGCCGACAAGGCCGCGCTCGCCGACACCCAGGCGCGCGTCCCGCCCGGCGCGACCAACCTGCTGACCGACGCGCTCGAAGTCGAAGAGGCCAAGCCGCTGGTGGCGCTCTGGCTGCGCGCCAAGCAGGAGTACGAGCAGACCTACCAGCCGGGCACGTCGCACTACTACAACGCCAAGCGCAAGGCCGAGCTGATCCTCGCGCAGATCCGCGCGCTCGTGCCGCAGCCGCCCGTCGACGCCGACGGGCTCGTGCCGAACCCGGTCTACACCGGCATGCTGGCCAAGATCCTCGAGGACGAGACCAAGCTCGAGGGGTTGTCGGCGAAGATCGCGGCGGCCGAGAAGTACGTCGAAGCCGAGGCGGCGCGGTTCTCGGCGCGCGTCGAGGGCTACGCGATCTACTCCCAGAAGCTGGCTCAGATCGCCGAGGCGCAGGGCGCCAAAGAGGACGCGATGGCCGACCTCAACGACGCCACGGACCTGCTCGCCAAGCTGCAGCGGGACCTGCCGGTGCGCACCAAGCGCCCGGCGGTCGTCCCGCCGGCGCCGACCGAGCCGAACATCCTGATCATCGCCATGATCGGCTGCGTGCTGGG
>JBMHDP010000380.1:0-12299 GCA_049889335.1 Planctomycetota bacterium | reverse complement strand
CGCCGCCGATGACCGCGCGCGTGGCCGACGCCCGCGCGGCCTTCCGTCCGGCTGCGCACGCCGCCCGACACGACCCGGGCGCTGCGCGCGTGCTGCCGCGCGGCGCCGTCGGCACGCGCCGGTCGGTCGACGCCTCGTTCGTGGACCAGCTCGGCGAGCGGAGCCTCGGCGGCGACGACGTCGCGGTGGTGGACTGTGGGGCCGAGCTGCGGTTCGAGGGCTGGCCGGCGACCCTGCTGCTCTCGATCGACAGCTCGGACGCGGCGGTCACGTTCGCGTGGAGTCCCGCCGCCGACCACCTGGAGGTGTGGCTCGACGGGGCGGTCGTCTCCGAGCAGCGCGACGTGCTCGGCCGGCCTTGGCGGGGCCGCGTGGCCTACGGGCGGCTCGACGGCCGGGACTTCCTGCTGCTCGACGACCAGCACAGCTACGCCGTCGAGGCGCCGCGCGCGGGCACGCTGCCGCGGCCGCGCACGTGGCTGCACGTCGGCGCGGTCGGCGCGTCGCCCGCCGCGCTAGCGTCACTGCGGGTGTTCCGCGACGTGTACGCCTACCGGGAGCCGGTGACGAGCGTCGGCGAGGCGCGTCCCTGGCCCAAGTTCGTCCGCCCGGGCCACTGGTTCCTGCTGGGCGACAACGCGTTCGACTCACGGGACAGCCGTCAGTTCGGGGACGTCCCGATCGAGAGCTTTCTCGGCGCGCCCGTCGCGGTGATCGGACCCTGGTCGCGCGCGCGACGGCTGCCGCGATGAACGCTCCGAGCGATCCACGGGACCCCGACGAGGACGAAGAGCCCGGGCCCGGCGTCCTGCTCGCGGTCGGCGCCGTGGTCTACGGCGCCCTGGCCGCCGCGGCGCTGCTCTGGCTCTGGGCGAGGGGGCGCAGCGACGCGCTCGCGGCCCAGTCCGTCGGGGACCACGGGCTGGTCGCGTCCTCGCTCGTGGGCCTCGGCGTCGGCGTGCTCGGCGCGTTCGCGCTGACGCGCGTGACGAGGGCGCTGAAGGCGGTCGGGGACCTGCTCTCCGACGTCCAGCGGATGTTCTTCGACGCCTCCGACGCCCAGTGCGCGGCGTTCGCGGTCCTCTCGGCGGCGTCCGAGGAGTTGTTCTTTCGTTTGGCCGTGCAGGACCAGTTTGGTCTGCTCGGTTCGGTTGCCGCCTATGTCCTGTTGAATAGCAACGTCGGCGGGCTCCGCTGGGTGCTGTTCTCGACCGCGCACGCGATCGTGTTCGGTCTCCTGGTGCAGCAGGGCTTCGGCCTGCTCGGCTCGACCACGGCCCACGCCATCCTGACCTACCTGTGCCTTCGTCGTCCCCTGACCCCATGAGCTCCGCCCTCCGTCCTCCGGTCGTCCTCGCAGCAGGGCTCCTCTCGGCGCTCCCGCTCGCGGCGCAGCAGGCGCCGCGCCAGCAGCTCCAGCCGATGCTGCTGCCGCAGGGGCTGGCGCTGCCGCGCGGCGACCGTGAGATCACCGTCGACGGCTCGCTGATCGACTGGCCGAAGCTGCCGGCCATGCAGCTGAACGACCGGCGCCAGCTCTCCGGCACCGGCCACGGCGCGTGGCGAGGACCGGACGACGCGAGCGCCGTGGTCTTCATGCTCTGGGATCCACAGGGGCTCTACGTCGCGTGCACCGCGCGCGACGAGTGGCACCGCGCGCTGGACGCCAACACGCTGCAGCTGACCGAGATCCCCGCGGCGGATTCGCTCGTGCTCACCTTCGATCCGCAGCGCGACACGCGCAGCAACGGCCCGGACCCGGGGCGCGAGGACGACCGGGAGTTCTGGATCGCCGACGAGAACGGCCGCGAGGTGGTCCAGTGGGACCGGCTGCGCGGCACGGCGCGCGTGCTCCCTGCCCCGGCGCGGATGGTCGTCCTGCACGATCAGGAGCAGGGGATCACGAGCTACGAGGCCCTCATTCCCTGGTCCGAGATCCTGCCGCCGGGCGGGCAGGCGACCGCGGGTGCGGTCGTCGACATGCAGATGGTCCTCAACGACTTCGACGAGAAGACCGACAGCATGCCGCAGACGCGGGTCGGGTGGACCTTCGGGCTCGGCCCGGTCGTCGACCCGGGGCTGCTCGGGAGCCTGATGCTCTGCAAGGACGACCTGCCGCTCCGCGGCGTCGTGCCCGAGTTCCCGCCCAAGCCGAGCGTGACCCGAGCCCCCGTCGACACGCCGCAGACCTGGCGCGACCTCACGGCCGGGCTGCTGCGGCGTCCGCCGGCGATCTACGACGGCGCGGTCACGCCGCAGGAGACCGGCGGGCTCGCGCGCTTCGAGGTGCTGGAGCAGATCGAGGACCACGCGGCGAGGATGCCGCGCGTCGACTGGCTGGAGCTGCACCAGCGCGTCAACCGACGGATGACGCGCGAGGTCGCGGGCCTCGCGGGTCGCGGCCTGCCGCTGTGGTGGCGCGAGCGGACCCACGCGGTCAGCAAGCTCGGGGAGGACCCGGTGCCTGCCGGCGCGCTGCGGATCTTCCGGCTGCCCGCCGGCGGTTGGCTCGTGCGCAGCCAGCGGAAGAACTTCCTGGTCGACGCGGCTGGGCCGGACGTCCAGCAGTGGCTCTGGGGCGGCGCGGAGCTCTGCATCCTGACGCAGCCGCTGGCGATGACCAGGCGCAACGACGAGCTGCTGCTGCGCATGTTCACCGCGAAGCCGGCGCGCCCGGTGCTCGCGCACATCGTCTACCACCTCCCGGTCGTCGCGATGGAGAAGATGCCGCTGGTCGAGCTGGGCACCTCCTTCGGCGCGGGCGCTGGCGTCGAGATCGAGGCGCTCGGGGCGCCGCTCCCCGACGGCAGCGTCCCCTATGACTGCAGCTATCGGGTCCATATGGACGGCTGCCCGGACTTGCTGGTGGTCGGCCCGACCCTCAAAGCCACGTCGGTCGACGAGACGTGGCAGATCGGCGCCATGATCGTCTCCGCGAGGAACCGCGCCGTGATCGAGCTGGTGCAGAAGGTGAGCCCGGACCTCGTGCTGTTCGACGACGCGTTCCTGCCGCAGGAGTACGCCAACCTGCCGCGCGTGCGGCTGCAGGACCTGCACGCGCTGCAGCGCCTGCTGCTCCCGGTCCGCTCCGTCGTGCTCGCGCCGGGGGAGTCCTGGACCCTGCGAGAGGGCGCGCGCGGCAAATGACCCGATATGACGGGGGGCGCGAAGATATAATGATAACGGGGAGCGAAATATCGACGGCGTCGTAAGCGTAGGCTATGTTCGTCCGCGGAATCGGGCGGAGGCGGCGGCCCGATGTGCGGGTTCTCGCGTCTGCCGGACCTCAGACCCCTGGATCCCATGGCAGCTAAAAAGGCAAACCCCGGCTTCGACTTCATCGTCGCCGCTCTCAAGAAGGACGCGAAGGCCACCTACAAGGACATCGCGGCCGCCGCGGCGAAGAAGAAGCTGAAGGTGTTCCCGATCATGTTCGGGCGCGCGCAGGCGATGCTCGGCATCGTCAAGCAGGCCAAGCGCGGCGCCGGCAAGGCGAAGAAGGCCAAGGCTGCGAAGGCGGCTGCCGCTCCCGCGAAGCGCGGTCCTGGTCGTCCGCGGAAGAACGCGGCGCCGGCCCTCGACGGCTCGCTCGAGGGCATCGTCGCTGCGGTGAAGAGCAGCGAGCAGGCGAAGGCCCGCTACCGCGGCGCGCTCGAGAAGATCCAGGCGATCCTCGCCGACGCGCTCGCCGACTGATGGATTCGCTGGCGGCAGTGATCCTCCAAAGATAGCGATCCGCCAAAGACAGCAATCGCGGCCGGAGGGGTCGCCGCAGCAGAGGTGGCCGGCGAACTCCACGCGGCCCAGCCCCTGCGGCCCAGCCGCCGCGAGCCAGCCTCAGACCTGGCCCGCGCTCCCGCCGGTCAGCTCGCGCCAGCGCGGCGCGTCGCGCGCCTCGATCCGCTCACGGAGGTAGGCGCCGAACAGGGGCAGCAGCCGCTGGGTCGACGGCGCGGGCGGCATGGCCACGCCGTCGAAGTGCGTGACCGGTGACATGTCCCGCAGCGTGCTGCAGAGGAACATCTCCTCGGACCGCTCGAGGTCGGCGCGCGTGAGGCGCCGCTCCTCGACCTGCTCCCCCGCGCCGGGCAGGAACTCCAGCAGCATGCCGCGGGTGATCCCGGCCAGGATGCCGACGTCGAGCGGCGGCGTGCACCAGACCCCGTCGAGCCGGACGAAGAGGTTGGAGGTGGACGCCTCGGTGACCGACCCGTCGCCGTTGAGCATGACGCAGTCGGTCGCGCCGCGGGCCTTGGCCTCGGCGAGCCCGAGCACGTTGTTCAGGTAGTTGCCGCTCTTGGCGGCGGGGTCGAGGGCCCGCCGGTCGTTGCGCAGGCGCTCGACGAGCCCGAGGTGGACCGGCTTGCCCGTCAGCAGGCTCAGCGGGCGGATCAGCACGACCCAGCAGGGCGGCCGGTTGGCGTAGGCGAGGTCGATGTTCGGCGCGTCCCCTGCCCCGCGCGTGACGACGAGGCGCACGTAGCTGTCGCCGTGGTCCGCTCGGAGCAGCGTCTCCTGGACCCGCCGGGCGACGGTGCGCTCGTCGAGGTCGAGCTGCATTTGCAGCCCCGCCGCCGAGGCCTGCAGGCGCGCCCAGTGCTCGGTCCACGTCAGCGGCACGCCGCCGTGGGTGCGCACGACCTCGTAGATCGAGTCCCCGAACAGGAAGCCTCGGTCGAGCACGGGCACCCGCCCGTCGGCTTCGTCCGAGATGACGCCGTCGATGTTGCACAGGTTCGCCATGGCAGGCGCGGATGGTAAGCTCCCGCCAAGGCATGTGCGGCTTCATCTCGATCTTCGGGCCTCCTGATTCGGACACGATTCACGACGTCATCAACGGCCTCGTCGCCATCCAGCACCGCGGTCAGGACGCCGCCGGAGCTGTGACCTTCCACGGCAAGTTCCAGGCGAAGAAGGGCCTCGGGCTGGTGCGGGAGGTCTTCTCGGACAAGCACCTGCAGCGCCTGCGCGGGAACCTCGCGGTCGGTCACGTGCGCTATCCGACGGTCGGTCTCGGGGAGGACACCGACGTGCAGCCGTTCTGGCTCGACTACCCGCTGGGGGTCGCCATGGCGCACAACGGCAACGTCACCAACTTCCACGAGCTCAAGCGGACCTACTTCAACGAGCGCAACATCCCGCTCGGCAGCAACTGCGACCTGGAGGTCGCGCTCTACGTCTTCGCCGACGCGCTGATGCGCCGGCAGGCGGAGCAAGTGGGCCTCGAGGACGTCGAGGCAGGCGTCGCCGAGGTCTACGAGAAGGTCAAGGGCGCCTACAGCGTCGTCGGCATCACGAGCCAGGGGATGTACGCGTTCCGCGACCCCTTCGGCATCAAGCCGTGCATCTTCGGCAAGCGGGAGACCGAGGAGGGCACCTACTACGCCGTCGCGAGCGAGTCGGTCGTGCTGGACGTCGCCGGCTACGAGATCGTGCGCGACCTCGAGGCGGGCGAGATGCTGTGGATCGGTGAGGACCGGGTGCCGCAGTTCCGCAAGGTCGGCGCCAAGCCGCACCGGCCGTGCATCTTCGAGTACGTCTACTTCGCCCGCCCGGACACCTTCCTGGACGGCACCTCGGTCTACGAGGCGCGCATGGAGATGGGCCGCCGGATGGCGCACCGCTTCCGCGAGACCGGCCTCGAGGCCGACGTCGTCATCCCGGTGCCGGAGTCGGCGCGGACCGCGGCGCAGACGATGGCCGAGGAGCTCGGGCTGCGCTGTCGCGAGGGCTTCGTCAAGAACCGTTATGTAGGCCGGACGTTCATCATGCCGAACGACAAGGCCCGCCAGGCGACCATCCGCGCGAAGCTCAACCCGATCCGGTCCGAGTTCGAGGGCAAGCGCGTGATCATCATGGACGACTCGATCGTGCGCGGGAACACGAGCCGGCACATGGTCCGGATCGCGCGCGACATGGGCGCGTCGAAGGTCTACTTCGCGAGCTACTCCCCGCCGCTCAAGTTCCCCTGCTTCTACGGCATCGACATGTCTTCGAAGCGCGACTTCATCGCGCGTGACCGCTCCGACGAGATGATCGCGCAGGAGATCGGCGCGGACGCGGTCGTCTACCAGTCCGTCGAGCAGATGGAGGACGCCGTGCGGGCGGCGGGCAACGGGGACCTGCAGTTCTGCAAGGGCTGCTTCGAGGGCAGCTACCCGACCGGCGACATCACGGACGCGATGATCGACGACATCGAGCAGGACCGCGTCGCCGCCGGGAGCGCGACCTGACGACGCGCGCGCCGCCGTCGGCGCGCCCGTCCGCAGCGCCGCCCGGACTGCGCCCTTGCAGGCCCCCGCGGCGCGGCCTAACCCTGCGACCCACGCCATGATCCAGCTCTACTTCGACCCGTCCTGCCCGTTCTGCGTTCGCGTGATCGACCACCTCGCGGCGCGCGGCATCGACTACGAGCGCAAGCAGATCTCGCTCCGCAGCGCGTCGGAGACGCGCGACGAGCTGATCGCGCTCGGCGGCAAGTCGCAGGTGCCCTTCCTGCGAGACCCCGAGCGCGACGTGCAGATGTATGAGAGCGCCGACATCATCCGCTACGTCGACCAGCACTACGGCGGCTAGGATGTGCCCGTGAGCGACGCCCCCGCACCGCCCGCGCTCCGCATCCGAGGCCTGCGCAAGACCTACAAGAACGGCGTCGAGGCCCTCAAGGGGATCGACCTCGAGGTCGGGGGCGGCGAGTTCTTCGGGCTGCTCGGACCGAACGGCGCCGGCAAGTCGACGACCATCGGCGTGGTCACGTCGCTCGTCAACCGGAGCGGGGGTGCGATCGAGGTCTTCGGCGTCGACACGGAGCGGGACCCCGAGGGCGCCAAGCGGCTGCTGGGAGTCGTCCCGCAGGAGCTCAACCTCAACCAGTTCGAGCAGCCGCTGCAGATCGTCACGCAGCAGGCGGGCTACTACGGCATCCCGTGGCGCGAGGCGCGCGAGCGAGCGGGCGAGTGCCTGCGCTGGATGGGGCTCTGGGAGAAGCGCGGCGCGATGGCGCGCTCGCTGTCCGGCGGGATGAAGCGTCGGCTGATGATCGCGCGGGCGCTCGTCCACGGACCGCGCCTGCTGATCCTCGACGAGCCGACCGCGGGCGTCGACATCGAGATCCGCCGGGCCACCTGGGAGCTGCTGGAGGAGATCAACGCAGCCGGCACGACGATCATCCTGACGACCCACTACCTCGAGGAGGCCGAGGCGCTCTGCCGCCGGATCGCCATCATCGACGGCGGCCGGATCGTGCAGGACACCGACACGCGGTCGCTGCTCGCGCAGCTCGCCACCGAGACCTTCGTGCTCGACCCCGCCGCGTCCCTGACGGCCGCCCCGACGATCCCCGGCTACGCGACCCGACTGCGCGACGACGGCTCGTTCGAGGTGGAGGTCGCGCGCTCGTCGAGCCTCAACGAGCTCTTCGGGCGGCTCGGCGCGGCCGGCGTCGAGGTGCGGTCCATGCGCAACAAGGCGAACCGCCTGGAGGAGCTGTTCCTCCGGCTGGTCGACGCCGGCGAGGAGGGGCGGTGAGTGACGCGCCGGCCGACCGCGGGCCGATGGCGCGCCTGGCGCCCGTCACGGGCGTCGCGCGCACGCGGTTCCAGGAGGCCTGGGTGGGCTTCGTGACGGTGGTGCGGCGCGAGGTGCAGCGCGTGCTGCGCATCTGGCCGCAGACGCTGCTGCCGCCCGTGATCACGACGAGCCTCTACTTCGTCATCTTCGGGCCCGTGCTCGGGGACCGGATCGGGCAGATGGAGGGCTTCAGCTACCTCCAGTACGTCACCCCGGGCCTGATCATGATGGCCGTCTTGACCAACGCCTACCAGAACGTGGTCTCGTCGCTGTTCGGCGCGAAGTTCCAGAGCCACATCGAGGAGATGCTGGTCTCGCCGATGTCGGGACACGCGATCCTGCTCGGCTACGCGGTCGGCGGGGTGTTCCGCGGGGTCGCCATCGGCCTCATCGTGGCGGGGATCTCGGTGCTGTTCGTCGACCTGTCGATCGTTCACCCGCTCACGACGGTCGCGGTCGCGCTGCTGACGTCGATCGCGTTCGCGTTCGGCGGCTTCATCAACGCCATGGTCGCGCGCAACTTCGACGACATCTCGATCGTGCCGACGTTCGTGCTGACGCCGCTCACGATGCTGGGCGGCGTGTTCTACTCGGTCGAGCTCCTCGGGGAGCCGTGGCGCAGCGTCTCCTACGCCAACCCGATCCTCTACATGGTCAACGCGTTCCGGCACGCGATCCTCGGCCGCTCCGACCTCCCGGTCGCGGTCGCGGGCGGCGTGCTGACGCTGTTCATCGTCGGCTTCTACCTGATCGCGATCTCGATGCTGCGCCGCGGCGTCGGGATCAGGAGTTGAGCCCGGTGGAGCCCGCCGACGCCGACGAGCGACCGCTGCTGAAGGGGCTCGAGGAAGAGGTCTACGTCGGCACGGCGGACGCTGACATCGTGCCGCTGTCGCACCGGATCGCGGCCGACCTGTGCGGCTTCGTCACCGAGCCCGACGCGCGGAACGTCGAGTACACGACGGCGCCCTACCGCAGCTACCGGACGATGCTGGACCGGCTGATGACGCAGCGGTGTCGGCTCCGTCGCTACGTGCAGGAGCTGGGGGGCTACACGCTGATCCCGGGCAGCACGCTGTCGCTGGTCGAGGGCGACGAGTTCGTCATCTCCAACCCCAAGAACCCGTACTACCGCTACATCCAAGACACCTACGGCACCACGGTGGTGACGGCGAGCACCCACATCAACGTCGGCGTCCCGGACCCGGAGCTGCTGATCCGCGCCTACCGTCTGCTGCGCGCCGAGGCGTCGATGTACCTCGCCCTGACGGCGAACTCGCCGTTCCTGCGCGGCCGCCCGACCGGCGCGCACTCGACCCGCTGGCGCGTCTTCCCGCCGACCCCCGCGGTGACGCCGTTCTTCGTCGACCACGCGCACTTCCGGCGCTGGGTCGCAGCGCAGCTGGAGCAGGGCGTGATGTTCAACCCGCGGCACCTGTGGCTCTCGATCCGCCCCAACGGCCAGGGCACGCCGGAGGTGTTGGAGCGGCTCGAGCTCCGCATCTGCGACCGCATCGCGAAACCGCGGGACATCGGCGCGGTCGTCGCCTTGATGGAGGCGCGGGTCCGCCAGTCGATGACGGACCCCGAGCTCGACCCCCTCACGCTCCGCAGCGAGGCGGAGCTGCAGCGGCTCTGCGTCGAGAACGAGCGACGCGCGGCGGAGTCGAGCCTCGACGCGACGGTCATCGACTGGCGGACCGGCGATGAGGTGCCGATGCGCGGCTGGATCGAGGCGTGCCATCGCGCGTGCGCGCCGGTCGCCGAGCAGCACGGGTTCGGGGCGTTCCTCGCCCCGCTCGCGGACCTGCTCGCAGAGGGCAACCTCGCCCAGCAGTGGCTGGCCCAGGTCGCCGCCGGGCGGACGCCCCGCGAGGTGCTCCGCCAGGCGATCGTCGACCTGACCGAGATCGACCGGCGCTACGATCCGGAGTGCCCGGCGGCCTCTTCCGCGCCGCCGCCGGAGGGAACGTGACGATGCGCCACCTCTTCATCCTCGACCCGCTCGAGCGGCTGGACGTCCACGGTGACACGTCGATCGCGTTCGTCCGCGAGGCGTGGCGTCGGGGCCACGTCGTCGAGACCTGTGAGGTGGCGGACCTCGGCCAACGGGGCGGCGCGCCGTTCGTGCGGGCGGCGGTCACCTGCGCCGGCGGCGAGGAGTGGGCCCAGGTCGAGGCCGCGCGCGTCGCGCCGCTCGCAGACTACGACGCCGTCTGGATGCGCAAGGACCCGCCGCTCGACGACGCCTACCTGTTCGCGACGCTGCTGATGTCCCGCGCGGCCGGCCCGGTGATGGTCAACGACCCGGCCGCCCTGCGCGACGCGAACGAGAAGCTGTTCGCCCTGGAGTTTCCGGAGCTGTGTCCGACGACCCTGGTCAGTCGGAGCGTCGCCGACCTGCTCGCGTTCCGGGAGGAGCTCGGCGGGGAGATGATCGTCAAGCCGCTCGACGGCAACGGCGGCCGCGACGTCTTCCACGTCACGCGAGACGACCGCAACGCGCGCGCGATCGTCGAGGCCGGCACCGACCACGGTCGGCGGTTGCTGATGGCGCAGCAGTACCTGCCCGCCGTCCGCGAAGGGGACAAGCGCATCATCCTGATCGAGGGGGAGCCGGCAGGGGCGGTGCTCCGCGTGCCCGCGCCGGACGACGCGCGCGCCAACCTGCACGTCGGCGGCCGGGCCGAGCACGCCGAGCTGACGGAACGGGACCGCGAGATCTGCGCGCGCATCGGCCCGCGGCTGCGGTCGAAGGGGATCATCTTCGCGGGCATCGACGTGCTCGGCGAGCACCTGACCGAGATCAACATCACGAGCCCGACCGGCGTTCGTGAGATCCAGCAGTTGAGCGGCGTCGCGCTGGAGCAGGCCGTGCTCGACGCCGTCGAGGCGCGGCGCGCGTCGTGATCGTCGAGCGCGTCTGGGTCGGGAACGCCCTCCGGAACTACAACTACCTGGTCGCCTGCGGGCAGACCGGCGAAGCGCTGCTGATCGACCCGCTGGACCACCGCGCCTGCCTGCGGCTCGCGCGCGAGCGCGGCTACGAGGTGACGCAGGTGCTCAACACGCACGAACACCGCGATCACGTCGGCGGCAACGACCGCGTCGTCGCCGCGACCGGGGCCGCGGTGGTCGCGCACCACCGCGCGCAGATCGCGGGCGTCGACCGTCGGGTCGGCGCGGGGGACGTCGTCCGGGTCGGCGCGACCGTCGCGCTGGAGTGCATGGACACGCCGGGCCACACGATGAGCCACGTCTGCCTGCTCGCCCGCGGCCCGGAGGCGGCCCTGTTCTCGGGGGACACGCTCTTCAACGCGGGCGCGGGCAACTGCCACAACGGCGGCCACCCCGAGGTCCTCTACGAGACCTTCTCGCGGCAGCTGGCCCGGCTCGACGACGACGTCCGCCTCTATCCCGGCCACGACTACCTGGTGGGCAACCTCCGGTTCACGCTAGACCGGGAGCCGGACAACGCCGCAGCCGCGGCGCAGCTTACGGCGGTGGCGGGTCGGGACGGAGACGCCGCGCCGGTGCTGACGATCGGGCAGGAGCGCGCGGTCAATACGTTCTTCCGCCTCGACAGCCCGGGCGTCCGGGCCGGGCTCCGGCGCGCGTTCGACGGTCTGTCGGCGGCGCTAGACGAGCGCGAAGTGTTCCTGCTCCTCCGCGAGCTCCGCAACCGCTGGTAGCGGGCGCGCCTTGCGGCGGAGCCGAGCGCGGCCTAGCTTGCTTGCCCGCAGGACCCGCCATGCCGATGCACGCCCACGAGATCGAAGCGCTGCTGCGCGCCCAGTTCCCCGACGCCGAGATCACGGTCGAGGGCGACGACGGAATGCACATGGCGGCGACCGTGGTCGACGAGAGTTTTCGCGGCATGAACCGGGTGCAGCAGCAGCGCGCCGTCTACGCGGCCCTCAAGGGCAAGATGGACGGCCCCGACGGAGAGCTGCACGCGCTGCAGCTGAGCACGCGCGCGCCCGCGTAGACCCGCGCATCCCCGCAGACCGAACGCACCGCACAAAGGACGGAACCGAGCGATGACCGACATCCAGACGCAGATCAAGGAGACCGTCGAGGCCCACGACGTCGTGCTCTACATGAAGGGCAACAAGCTGATGCCTCAGTGCGGCTTCTCCAGCCGCGTCGCGGGCATCCTGGGCGCGCTGTCCGTCGAGTACACCGACGTCAACGTGCTGGCCGACGAGGGCGTGCGGCAGGGCATCAAGGACTACTCGGACTGGCCGACGATCCCCCAGCTCTACGTGAAGGGCGAGTTCGTGGGCGGCTGCGACATCATCACGGAGATGACCCTCTCGGGCGAGCTGGACCAGCTCTTCGACAAGCACGAGGTCTCCTACGACAAGTCCGCGGCCGAGCAGATCCGCGCGCAGAACAGCTGAGCTCCGCGCGGGCTCAGAGCTGCTTGTAGACCTTGGCGAGGCTCTCGCCGTGCACGTCGAGGCTCCACTCGCACGAGCGGCCGAACGGCGTGCAGCAGGCCTCGTAGCCGGCGTCGCGCAGCCGCTCGGCGAGCGCGTCGAGCAGCGCGCGCGCCGCCGCAGGCGCGGCGCTCACCGCGCCCAGGTGCGTGAACGAGTGCAGCACGACGCGCTCGATCGCGCGCTTGTTGCACAGCCACTTGACGTGCTTGAGGGCGTGTCGGAGCGCGCGCGCGCGGGCGGCGTCGGGCTCGTCGGCCTGCTCGACGTGGGCGAAGACGACGACGC
>JBMHDP010000379.1:0-2798 GCA_049889335.1 Planctomycetota bacterium | reverse complement strand
CGCCGCGGTAGCGACCGCGCGTCGCGCGTACGGCGCCCCCGCGGCCGACGACGTCGAGCTGCAGCGCGCCCGCGACCGGACGCAGCGACGCCTCCAGCCCGCTGCTGCCGCCGCGCAGCGCGACCGTCACGCAGCCACGGTCCACGACGGCGCCCGACAGCAGCGGCTGGAACCCCGACGGCTCGTCGTCCCACATCCAGCCCTCGCCCCACCGCGGCGCGTCCCGAAGCGGATCGACCACCCGGATCTGCGGGTCGACCTCGGCGACGCCCTGACCGACCAGCGCCGCGGCCATCCGGCGGAGGTCCGCCGTCGTCAGGAACGGGTCCCCGCTCCCGACGAACGTCACCCGACCGCCTGGCGCCCCGTCCGAGACCACTCGGGTCCGAAAGCTGCGGTCGAGCCGGCGACGACAGATCGAGGACGTCGTGAGCAGCTTCATCGCCGACGCCGGGCGGCACAGTCGCTGCGCCGCCCGCGAGAGCAGGACCTCGCCCGTGTCGAGGTCGACGGCCAGCGCGCAGACCTCGACCGGGTGGTCGTCGTGAGCCGCGAGCATCCCGTCGAGCCGAGGGGCCGGCGCGCCGGCGCAGCCGGCGAGCACGACGCAGGAGAACACGATCGCCGCGAGCCTCATGCGCGCAGTCTAGGCCGCCGGCGACGGCGAGACCCGAACCGCTTTGCCCGGCATCGCCCCGGGTCTACCATTCGCAGTCAACGCGCGGCCGGTCCGCGCACCCCGCCATGAGCGCCAACAAGAAGAAGACCAAGAAGCCGATCCTGGTCGGCCCGATCCGCCACAACCTCGAGGCGTTCGGCGTCGCGATCCTCGCCGCCGTGCTGCTCAAGTGGTTCTGCATCGAGGCCTACCAGATCCCGACGTCGTCGATGCAGCCGACCCTGATGGGCAGCAACGAAGCCGGCGTCTACGACCGGATCCTGGTCAACAAGCTCATCCAGACGTTCCGCGAGCCGAAGCGCTGGGACATCACGGTCTTCAAGTACCCGCTGCAGAAGAACCAGAACTACGTCAAGCGCATCGTCGGCATGCCGAACGACCGCCTGACCATCGCCGGCGGCAACGTCTACCAGGTGACGGGCGAGGGCGACGCGGCGACCTTCACGCCGCTCCGCAAGCCCGACGACCTGCAGCAAGCGATGTGGAAGAACGTCTACCCGCTGCGGCGTGAGGCCCGCTCCGAGACCAAGGCGCTCGGCAAGGTCTTCGGCGCGTCTCCGAGCCGCGCGGCGAAGGAGACCCCGACGGGGTTCACGCTCGAGCCAGGCGGAAAGTCCGCGCGCCTCTACTTCCGGGACGAGGCGGACGGCGGGATGATCGACGCCGTCTGGGACGGCTACCCGGCGGGCGTGGCCGCGCGGATCCGGGAGCAGGCCGTCGGCCGCTACCCCCTCGAGATCTGCCCCGACGTCCGGCTCGCCGCCGACGTCACGATGACCCAGATCCTCCGCTCGTTCGCGATCGAAGTCGAGGTCCTCCGCCCCGGGCTCGACAAGCTGGTCTACGCCATGGTCGTCGAGGGCGGCAAGGGCCGCGTCGAGGTCCGCGGCGGCGACAAGGCCGTGCTCGGCGCGTCGCCCGCCTTCGACATCGCGTTCGCCGCCAACCAGACCACCAACCTGTCGTTCGCCCACGTCGACGACCGCCTGATCGCGTCGCAGGACGGCGCCGAGCTCGTCCGCTGGGACTGTGAGTCGTGGGCCTGCCGCGAAGGGTGCGTCGTCGAAGGCGCCAAGCCCGCGGCCGGGCAGCGCGTCATCCCGCAGTTCTCGTGCACGGGTAAGGGCAAGGTGTCGCTCGACAACGTGCGCCTCGACCGCGACCAGCACTACGCGCGGGACATCGCGCCCGAGGTCATCGAGGTCCCCGACGGCCACTACTACATGCTCGGCGACAACGTCCGGCAGTCGATCGACTCGCGCGGCTGGACCGCCATCACGATCGCGGTCGACGCCGAGGACAACGTCGTGCCGGTCGACAGCCCGCAGGCGGTGCGCACGATCCGCGGCAACAAGCGGGCGATGCCGCTCGGCAACCCGCCCGACCGCGACGAGACGCCGATCGGACTCCCGAAGGAGGACGCGATCGTGATGATCGACGAGTTCGGCGAGATCCTGCGCCTCAACGCGAAGATCGGGCCCGAGTGGGGCCCGCAGGTGACGTTCCGGCGGCTCGACGCCGCCGACGACGACCCGGAGGCGGTGTTCTCGGCCGTCGACACGGCCAACACCAAGGGCATCTCGTTCGTGCCGCGCTCGGACATCGAGGGCCGCGCCCTGATGGTCTTCTACCCCATCCGCCCCCTCAGCTGGATCTTCCGCAACGCGTGGCCGGACCGCGCCGGGTTCGTGCGATGAGCGCGCGGGACCTCGCGCCGGAGCACGCAGCCGCGACGCCATCACAGGCCGAAGAGATCCTCCACACCGACGACCTCGTCAAGGCCTACCGCGGCCGCCGCGTGGTCGACCAGGTCAGCCTGAGCGTGCGCGAGGGCGAGATCGTCGGCCTGCTCGGCCCCAACGGCGCGGGCAAGACGACCACGTTCCGGATGGTGGTCGGCATGGTCACGCCTGACCAGGGCACGGTCACGCTCAACGGCGAGGACGTCACCCGGCAGCCGATGTACCGCCGCGCGCGCCGCGGCCTCGGCTACCTCGCGCAGCAGGAGTCGGTGTTCAAGAAGATGTCGGCGATCGACAACATCCGCTGCGTGCTCGAGGCGCGCGGGATGAAGCGCGCGGCCCGCGAGGAGCGCGCCGCGGAGCTGATGCAGGACCTG
>JBMHDP010000378.1:0-7333 GCA_049889335.1 Planctomycetota bacterium | reverse complement strand
TACCAGTACAGGATCCCGGCGAGGCCGCGCGGCTGGAAGCGCGCGGTCGTCGCGAGGCAGCAGCCGCGCCCGTCCTGCCGGACCTCGAAGTCGAGCAGCGCCGTGCCCGGCAGCTTCATCTCGGCGCGCAGCGTCAGCCCCTCGCCGGGCTGCACGTCGACGACCCGCCAGAAGTCGAGCGCGTCGCCGACGACGACCGAGTTCTGGTCTCGGCGCCCGCGCCGGAGCCCGGGGCCGCCGATGACCTTGTCCATCAGGCCGCGGAGGCGCCAGAGCCAGTTGCCGCCATACCAGCCGTTGCGGCCGCCGATGCCCATGACGGCCGCGAAGGTCGTCGCGGCGTCGGCCTCCACGAACGCCTCGTGCCGATCGGAGTAGCTGGTCCCGCCGGCCCAGTCCGGGTCGCCCGGCAGCAGCCCGGCGTCGGTCCAGGCCGTCGCGACGTCGTCCTGCTCCTGCTTGCCCAGCGCGGCGTCGATCGCCTCGCGCATCGAGAGCAGCGGCTGGGGCATCCACTCGGCTGCGCGCGTGTCGCGGCAGACGGTGCGGTTGCGCAGCCCCTCGGCCAGCGGGCGCGCGATGGTGTGCGGCACCGGCGTCACGAGGTGGATCCAGAGGCTGCTGAGCCGCGGCGTCAGCACCGGCACCTGCAGCACGACCCGCCGGGGCAGGTCGCGGGCCTCGGCCATCGTGTCCATCAAGCTGCGGTAGGTCACCACTTCGGGGCCGCCGATGTCGAGCGTCTCGCCGAGGGTCTCCTCGACCTCGAGGCAGGTCACGAGGTAGTGCACGACGTTGCGGATCGAGATCGGCTGGGACTCCGTGCGCACCCACCGCGGCGTCACCATGACCGGGAGGTGCTCGACCAGGTAGCGCAGGATCTCGAACGACGCCGAGCCCGACCCGATGATCATCGCGGCGCGCAGGGTCGTCACCGGGACGCCGCTCGCCGACAGGATCTGCTCGACCTCGCGGCGTGAGGTCAGGTGCTCGCTGAGGTCGTCGCCCAGCTCGCCGAGCCCGCCGAGGTAGATGATGCGTCCGACCGCGCCGCGCTGCGCCGCGATCGAGAACGACGCGGCCAGCGCGCTGTCCCGGCTGCGGTACTCGTCGTTCGCGGCGATCATCGAGTGCACGAGGTAGTAGGCGGCGTCGCAGCCGCGCATGGCGCCGGCGAGCGCGTCGGTGTCCTCGAGCGCGAGCGGCAGGACCTCGACGTGGGGGTCGCTGCGCCACGTGCGCTGCGCCAGCTTGCGCGGCTCTCGCACGACGCAGCGCACGGCGTAGCCGCGCTTGAGCAGCGCCGGGACCAGCCGACCGCCGACGTAGCCGGTGGCGCCGGTCACCAGCACCATGGGGCGGCGGTCGCCGCCCAGGCTCTCGTCGTCGGATCCGGGCGCGCCCTGCACGAGCAGAGTCTTCGGTCGGAGCGGCGGGAGTGGATGCAGGCGCGTCGCGCGGTCCGGGCCGCGCGCCCCGATCTTGCTCGCCTGCCCCGGGGATGGCACGCTTCTGCGCCAGGACGGCCCTCGCGCCCGCGCGCGGCGACGCGCCGCTCCGATCCGAGCCATGAACCGCATGCAGCAGCGAATCGCCGACGCGCAGACCACCGACGATCTCTGGCGCCTGATGCTGCGGCGGATCCCGCCGATCGTGTCGGAGTACTTCCGGGGCGGCGCCGACGCCGAGACGACGCTGCGCGGCAACGTGCGCGCGTTCCAGCAGTCGATGACCACCGCCTACGGCGCGCAGAAGTTCGGCGCGCTCGACACCGGCACCGAGGTGGTCGGGCAGCAGCTCGAGGTGCCGTGGTTCATCTCGCCCGTCGGCAGCCTGCGCTCGCTCTACCCCAAGGCCGACGCCGTGGCCTCGCGCGTCGCCGGCGAGTTCGGCACGGTGATGACCCTGTCGACGCTGTCGGGGACGCCGATGGAGGAGGTCACCGCGGCCTCCAGCGGCGCCTGCTGGTTCCAGCTCTACCTCTGCGGCGGGCGCGACACGGCGCTGCGCGGCATCGCGCGGGCCCGCAAGGCGGGCTTCCGGGCGCTGCTGCTCACGATCGACACCGGCGTCTCCGGGCTGCGCGCGCTGCACGCGAAGATGAAGCCGATGCAGGCCGCGGCGTCGTTCCGAGGCCTCGGGCTGCTGGACCGCGTCAAGCTCGCCGGCCACAAGCTGGCCGTCGGCCCGCAGATGCTCCGCCGGCTGCCCTGGCTGCTCGACCACTTCCGCGACGGCGGCGTGATGGACTTCGTCAACGTGATCGACGAACACGGCGCGCCGATGCCCTACGTGGACATCGGCACGCAGCTCGCGTCCTCGGCGGTCACCTGGGAGGACCTGCGCTGGGTCAAGGAGGCGTGGGGCGAGGACCTGCCCCTGATCGTCAAGGGCGTTCACTGCGCCGACGACGCGCGTCGGGCCGCGGACCTCGGTGCGACCGGGGTCGTGTGGTCCAACCACGGCGGCCGGCAGCAGGACCGCGTGCCGCCAGTGCTGCACACCGTGGCGCAGGAGATGCCCAAGGTCGCAGACTCCGGGCTCGACTTCATGATGGACGGCGGCGTGCGCAACGGCACCGACGTGTTGATCGCGCTGTCCTACGGCCTGAAGGCGGTCGGCATCGGCCGCGTGACCGTGGCCGGCATCGGCGCCGGCGGGGCCGACGGCCTGCGCCGCGCGTTCGAGATCCTCCGCTCCGACTTCGACCGCGCGATGCGGCTCGTCGGGGTCGAGAGCGTCGCCGAGCTGCGCGCCCGCGGCGCCGAGCTCCGCCGCGAGAGCCTGATGCAGGGCGACGGGCACCTGCCTGCGTTCGTGTTCTGAGCGCGGGCGAGCTCGGCTCGGTTTTTCTAGCAGGTTCTATTCAGTTCGGGCGAGCTGGGATCCGAAGGCTCTCTTGCGGGGGAGGGGCCTCCGCCAAACACACGCGGTAGGGAGACCAACATGAGCCAAGAACTTCGATCCGATCGTATTGTCGTCGAGTCCGCGCCGGGCGGCGCCCGCCAGCAGGAGGTCCTGCGGCTGCTGCGGGGCGCGCAGGCGCCCGAGGACGCGCTCGCACGGTCGCGTCGCGCCGGGATCCGGCGCCAGCTCCAGCTCGCGCTCGGCGACATGGAGAGCCTCGCCAGGCGCGCCGCGACCGAGGCGCCCGAGATGCAGGACCGGCTGCGCCGGGCGGTCGAAGCGCTGCAGCTGTTCGGCTGCCGGCTGTCGCTCTCGAGTGAGGCCGAGCCGGCACCTCCGTCGCCGCGCGAGTTTTTCTAGGGGGACAGCTAAAGATCCTCGCCGCGGTCGCCGATGGACCGAGAGACATGTCGAGCCAGATCGAGATCAAGATCGGACCCGTGGAGCTGACCTGCCGGGGCGACGTCGACCCGGACCAGCTCGACGGGGTGCTCCGCTCCCTGCGGCGGTCGCTGCCCGAGCTGATGGCTGCGCGCGATCCGCGCGACGCCGTCAGCGTCGCCGACCTGCTCAAGCGCTCGTCGGCGAGGACCCACGCCGACAAGGCGGGGGTGGTGGCGTTCTGGCTGGAGGCGCACTGCGGGCGGACGGAGTGGCGCAGCGGCGACGTGGTCGACGCCCTCGGCGAAGCCGGCGAGGAGCCCCCGAAGAACATCACGGACACGCTCAACCAGAAGCGCGACAAGGGTTTGTTCGAGGTGCACGACCGCCGCTGGAAGCTCACGGACGAGGGCCGGGGCTGGGTCAAGTACGCGCTGCTGGATCGCGCGGACGTCGACTAGGCCAGCCCGCCTCCGCATCCTGCCGGCAGGCTGGAGCGAACCGCAGGCGTGCTCGAACCGGTCGGAGAAGAATACGTGGCGGCCGCCGAACAGCACCTGGGCGTGACGTTCCCGGCCAGCTACCGCGCCTGGCTGCTGGCCTGCAACGGCGGGGAGGTCGAAGTCGACGGCGAGTGGTGGGACCTGCACCCGGTCGCCGACGCCAGCGATCCGCGGCGCATCGGCCCGACGTGGGACCACGTCTGCCGCCAGACGGACCTCGCGCGGCTGCTCGGGGGCTTCCCGTCGGCGGCGATCGCGATCGGAGAGGACGGCTCCGGAGACCGCCTCGTGCTCTTGGCGCCGTCGCCCGGATCCTCGCCCCAGCTCGGAATCTGGCAGCACGCTTCGGGGGAAGTGTCGTGGACCCAGCAGCCGCTCGACCGCGCGTTCGCGCGCTCCTGACGGCCCCGACCGTTCGATGGCAAGGGCTCCAGGCCAGCGCACGCCGCGGCTGGCGCGCTCGCGGCCCAGGCTTGCTCGGAGTCCAGGCGCCTTGTCGCCCTCGCCCGACTACGTAGTTTTACCCATGCCGACCCTGTCCGGCATAGATCCGCAAAAACTACCCATATCTAAGATGATGAAGAACGCCCTCGCCGCTTCGGTGCTCGCTGCCGCCCTCGTGCACGCCCTCCCGGCGCAAGCCCACTCCATCACGTCGGTGGGCAGCGGCTGTGACGGGACCTCCCCGTCGACGCCGCTGACGCTGGCGTCGACGGCGCCGGTCATCGGCTCCACCTGGACGCTGACCGAGACCAACATCCCGGCCGGCGCGTTCGGGATGTTCTTCTTCGGGGACACGGTCATCAACCCGGGCGTCGACCTGACCTCGGTCGGCGGCACCGGCTGCTTCATCTACACCAACGCCAACATCGGCTTCCAGACGGCGGTCATCAGCGGCGGGACGTCGTCGCTGGGCGTCGCGATCCCCGCGACCTCGTCGCTGGTCGGGTCCTCGCTGGTCGTGCAGGCGACCGGCGGCAGCGCGGTGCTGCCGCTGCTGTTCGGCACGTCGAACGCGCTGAGCATCACGATCGGCTCGGTCTGATCCTGCCGACGAGCGCTCCCGCTCGGACGGCGCGTTCTGCAGGGCGTCGGTCCCCCGTATACCGGGGAACATCGTGGACGTCCGATCCGAGCGAGCGCCGCGGCCATGAGCCTGCGGCCCTACCAGCAGGCCGCGCTGCGCGCGGTCCGCGAAGCCTACCGTCAGGGGCACCGCTCCGCGCTGGTGGTCATGCCGACCGGCACCGGCAAGACCGTGCTGTTCGCCGAGATCAGCAGGCTGGCCAAGGGGCCGGTGCTGGTCCTCGCGCACCGGCAGGAGCTGGTCGAGCAGGCCCGCGAGAAGATCGCCAACTGGTGCGACGACGTGGTCGCGGTCGAGATGGCCGACCAGCGCGGCTTCACCAAGCCCGACGGCACCCGGCCGAAGATCGCGGTCGCGAGCATCCAGACCTTGAGCCAGCGGCTCCGGCAGGCGCCGCGGGACGCGTTCAAGATCGTCGTCGTCGACGAGGCGCACCACGCGACCTCGGACTCCTACCGCAAGGTCCTCGACCACTTCGACGCCTGGCTCCTGGGCGTGACCGCGACGCCCGACCGCAGCGATCGCGCGCCGCTCGGGGACGTGTTCTCGACCGTCGCGTTCGCCTACGACGTGCGCCAGGCGATCGCCGACGGCTGGCTGTGTCCGATCCGGTCCTTCTTGGTGCAGACCCAGGCGGACTTCTCGCACGTGCGCAAGGTCGCGGGCGAGCTCGCGACGCGCGACGTCGAGGACGTGCTGACGCGCGAGCTGCACCTCGTCGAGATCGTCACGCCGATCCTGCGCGAGCGCGGCGAGCGGCCGGCGATTGTGTTCGCGGCGTCGGTCGCGCACGCGCACGCGCTGTGCCGGGTGTTCAACGAGCAGACCGGCGAGCCGGAGTTCGCCGCGGCGCTCGACGGCACCAGCCCCTACGACGTGCGCGCGCCGGTGTTGGACCGGTTTAAGCGCGGCGAGGTCAAGGTGCTGGTCAACTGCTCGCTGTTCACCGAGGGCTTCGACGTGCCGCAGATCGCGCTGGTGGCGATCGCGCGGCCGGTGCTGTCGCGCTCGTTCTACGCGCAGATGGTCGGCCGCGGCACGCGGCTGTCCGAGGGCAAGCAGGACCTGCTGGTGCTCGACTTCGTGCCGACCAACTGCCGGCACTCGCTGGCGCACGCGGTCGACATCTTCGCGTCGGTCGACGAGGAGGTGCGCGAGCAGGCGCGCGCGGTCGCCAAGGCCGCGAGCGAGGAGGGCGAGGCGCTCGCGCTGGAGCGGGTCCTGGAGCTGGCGCAGCAGGCCCAGGAGGCGCGCGAGGCCACCGTCAGCTACCAGCTGCGCGAGCGCGACCCGTTCCAGGCGGTGGGCATCGACGTCGACTTCTACGTGCGACGCTCCCGCGGCGGCGCGCGCGCCACCGACAAGCAGCGCAGCTACCTCGAGAAAGCGGGCCTGCCCAAGGAGCGCGCCGAGCAGCTGTCGAGCCGGCAGGCCGAGGCGATCCAGGAGCGGTTGCGCGAGCGCAAGGCCGTCGGGCTGTGCTCGCCCAAGCTGGCGCAGAAGATCTGCGCGCTGGGCGTGGACCCGGCCGAGATGCACCGCGACGAGGCCGAGCAGCTGCTGCGCGAGCGCCGCGCGCAGCGCCCGCCGGGCTGAGCGCCGCGCAGGCCCCGGTGCTGACAGCGGCGCGCCGTCGGCTACGCTGCCGCGATGCCTCGCACTGCCGAACTGCTCTTCGGGACGGGCCGCGTCCCGCTGCGCCTGCCCGAGCACGCGGTCGTGCTGCGCGGCCCCGAGATCCCGCGCGCAGCGGCGCCCGCGGCGGCCGTGCGCGCGGCGCTGCGGGAGCCGGTCGGCGCTGCGCCGCTGCGCGAGGTGGCGCAGGCCAAGCAGCCCGGCTCGGTCTGCATCACGATGAGCGACATCACGCGGCCGGTGCCCAACGAGCTGCTGATCACCGCGATCCTCGAGGAGCTCAACGCGGCCGGCGTCGAGGACTCCGCGTGCACGGTGCTGATCGCGACCGGCATGCACCGCCCGTCGACGGAGCGGGAGCGCCAGATCATGCTGGGCGACGCGCTGCTGCGCCGCGTGCGCGTCGTCGACCACGAGGCGGACCGGCTCGACACGCACGTGCGCGTCAGCGACGACCCGCCGGTGAGCGTCAACCGCCTCTATGCCGAGGCCGACCTCAAGATCGTCACCGGGCTGATCGAGCCGCACTTCATGGCGGGCTACTCCGGCGGCCGCAAAGGCATCTGCCCGGGCCTCGTCGACCTGGAGACGGTGCAGCGCTTCCACGGCCACCGCGTGATGGGGGACCCTCTCGCGACCGAGGGCCGGATGCAGGGCAACCCGTGCCACGAGATCGGCCTGCTGGTCGCCCAGCAGGTCGGCTGCGACTTCTTGGTCAACGCGGCGATCACGCACGCGCGCGAGCTCGCCGGGGTGTTCGCCGGCGACCTGGTGGCGGCGCACGAGGCGGGCTGCGAGCAGGTCGGGGCGTGGACCTCGG
>JBMHDP010000377.1:0-5035 GCA_049889335.1 Planctomycetota bacterium | reverse complement strand
GACTTCAGCGTGTTCTCGGGCACGTTGGCCTGCACCTCGAGCGAGTCGAAGTCGACCATCGTGCACACGGCGCCGCGGGCGTTGCTGCCGCCCTGCGCGTTGGGCGAGACGACCTCGCCGACCTCGGCGTCCTTGAGCACGACGACGCCGTCGAACGGGGCGCGCACGTCGGTCTTGTCGAGCGTGGCCTTGGCCTGCTCTCGCGCGGCCAACGCGGCGTGGTGCTGGCTGCGTCTGGCGGCGGCGTCGTGGACGGCGGCGGCGGCGCGTGACTCTGCCGTGCTCGTGGCGGCCGCTGCCGCGGCGACGCCGGCTTCGAGCGATTGCAGCCGCGCGCGGGCCGCGTCGCGGTCTCGCTCCGCGAGCTGTTCGGCCCGATCGCCCTCGATGCCGGCCTGGGCGAGGGCGCGGACCCGCTCCAGCTCGGACTGCGCGAACTTGGCTTGCTCGGCGCCTTCGTCTCGGAGCGCGGTGGCGCGGTCGTAGGCTCGCTTGGCCTCGGTCATCTGCGCGGCGGCGACCTCCTGGTTCGCCTTTGCCCGCAGCCACTCGCTCCCGGCGGCGTCGGCGGCTGCCTGGGCTTGCTCGTAGGCGGCGCGGAAGTCGTCGGCGAACAGCCGCGCGACGATGTCGCCCTTCTGCACGACCGAGCCCTCCTGGACGTTGAGCTCGACGATGCGTCCGGGCACGTCGGAGGACAGCGCGGCGCGTCGCGCGGCCACGACGTAGCCGTTGGCTGCGGTGCCGCGGACCGAGGCGGCGGTCGCGGGGTTGGACTCGGTCACGACCATCACCTGGACCTCGGGGAGGTTGAGCTGGTCGTAGAGGCGCAGCAGCGAGGGGGAGGCGAGCCAGCCGACGACGCCGAGCACGGCTGCCGCGAGGGCCCGCGTCGGCCACGGGCTGCGGCGGCGGCGCGCCGACTTGGGCTTGCGCTCGATCTTGAGGTCCTGGAGGTCCACGGCGGAATCCTGCGGCAGCAGGGGCGAGGAGGATAGCGGACCACCCCTCGAATTGCTGGCGCCTGTGCATACGATCCAGACATGACCGCGGTGGTGCAACGCATCTTGGCCCCCGTCGACCTCGCCGAGGCGCGGGAGCCCGAGCTCGGCTACGCCATCGGCCTCGCGGCGCAGCTGCGCGCGGAGCTGCTGCTCCTGGCCGTGATCGACACGCCCGCGACGCTCAACCTGATCGGCCACCACGGCAGCGCCGGTCGCGGCAGCGGCTTCGAGCAGGAGCTCAAGAACGAGGTCCAGTCCAAGCTGCAGGCGCTGGTCGACGAGGCCGCGCGGGCCGGCGTGCAGGCGCTGGGCCACCTGACGTTCTCGGAAGACGTCGAGGAGCAGATCCTGAAAGAGGCGCTGGTCGAGCGCGTCGACCTGATCGTGGTCCGCTCGCAGGGCCGCACCGGCATCATGAAGGCGCTGCTCGGCAGCACGGCCGGCGAGATCCTCAAGGCTGCCCCTTGCCCCGTCCTGGTGGCGCGCGCGTGAGCGGCCGCAGCGAGCCGGGGGATCGGAGTCGCCGCATCTCGCCGCCGCGCGCGCGTCGAAGCGGCCGGGGCGGCCCGGTCCCGGTCGAGAAGCTGCGCTGGACCTGCAAGCCGCTGGAGCCGTCCGGCAAGCCGCCGACGGCGACCTTTCTGGTCGGCCAGGACCGCCCGATGGCGGCGCTGCGCGCGGGGCTGGCGATCCACGCCCAGGGCTACAACCTGTTCGTCTCGGGGCTGATGGGCTCCGGCCGCACGGCGGTCGTCGAGATGCTGCTGCGCGACCTGCAGCCGTCGTGCCGCGAGGTGCCGGACCGCGTGTTCGTGCACAACTTCCGCGAGCCCAACCGCCCGCTGCTGGTCTCGCTGCCGGCGGGGCAGGGCCGGGCCTTCCGCGACGAGCTGCTCGCGCTCGGACAGGGGATGCACGGCGCGTTGATCAGCGCCCTGCGGTCGCGGCCGCACCGGATGTCGCGGCGCGTCGTCCGGCGCGCCAGCGCGACGCGGGAGCGGCGGATCATGGACGCGCTGCAGCGCCAGGCGCAGAAGCAGGGCTGCGCGGTGGTGACCTTCCAGGCGCAGGCGGGCACGTCGACGGCCGACATCTACCCGGTCGTGGACGGGGAGCCGGTCACCCTGGACGCGCTGTCGGCGCTGGTGTTCGAGGGCAAGATCTCCGACGAGGAGCGGCAGGCGCTGCTGCGGCACAGAGACCAGCTGGTGGAGCGGCTCGACGAGGTCAGCGAGCGGATCCACGAGGAGTTCTCCCGCGCCGAAGAGGAGGTCCGCGCGATGGACCGGCAGCTGGCCTGGAAGATCCTCGAGCGGCACCAGCGCGACTTCGTCCGGCGCTGGCCGCAGCCGCAGGTCGCGGACTGGCTGGACGCTGCCCGCGAGTTCATCGAGCAGAACCTGCCGCAGTTCGTCGGCGCCGAAGTGGAGGTGGACGAAGAGGGGGCAGCGGTCGAGGCGCCTCAGCCCGGCGACGAGGCGCACCTCGCCGAGTTCCAGGCGAAGGTGGTCAAGACGTCGCTCGGCGAGGAGTGCCCCGTCGTCATCGAGACGAACCCGAGCTTCGGCAACCTCTTCGGGACCATCGGCGGGGCCGAGGGCGGCGTCGGCCCGACGCGGGTGCACCCGGGCGCGCTGCTCCGGGCCGAGGGCGGCTACCTGGTCCTGCGCTGCCTCGACGTGCTGGCTGAGCCCGGCGTCTGGACCCAGCTGAAGCGCGTGCTGCAGTCGGGCCTGCTCGAGATCCGCGAGTTCGACCAGGGCGCGGGGACCCACACCGGATCGCTGCAGCCGCAGGCGATCCCGGTCGACCTCAAGGTCGTGCTGATCGGCGAGCCGGGCGTCTACGAGACGCTGGCCGCCGAGGACATCCAGTTCCCGCAGGTGTTCAAGATCCACGCCGAGTTCGACAGCACCATCCCGGTGCGCAAGAACAGCCTGCGGCGCTACGCGGACTACCTGCAGTGGCTGGCCGAGAGCGAGGAGCTGGTGGCGCTGTCCGCCGACGCGATGGCGGCGATCGCCGAGTTCGGGGCGCGCTGCGCGGGTCGGCGCGACCGGCTGATCACGAGGTTCAGCGACATCGGCGACCTCGCCCGCGAGGCGGCCTACCAGGCCGCGCTGGCGCGGGCCAAGCTGGTGACCCGGCGCCACGTCGAGCAGGCGCTGGCGATGCAGCGTCAGCGCCACGACCTCGCGCAGGAGCTGACGGAGCGAGGCTACGCCGCGGGCTACATGGAGCTGACGACCACCGGCGCCGTCGTCGGACAGGTCAACGCGCTGACGGTGCTCGACACCGGCACGATCGAGTTCGGGCGGCCGTGCCGCATCACCTGCAACTCCGGCGTGGCGACGGCGCAGCGCTCCGGGCTGGTCAACATCGAGGGGCTGGCGCAGCTGTCCGGCCCGATCCACGACAAGGGCGTGATGATCCTGGAGGGCTTCCTGCTGCAGCAGTTCGGCGACGAGGGGCCGCTCTGCATGCAGGCGACGATCTGCTTCGAGCAGCTCTACAACGGCGTCGAAGGCGACAGCGCGTCGCTGGCGCAGCTGCTCGCGCTGCTCAGCTCGCTCGCGAACGTGCCGCTGCTGCAGGACCTCGCGATCACCGGCAGCGTCAACCAGAAGGGCGAGGTGCAGGCCGTCGCCGGCGTCAACGACAAGATCGAGGGCTTCTTCCGGCTCTGCAAGGCGCGCAAGTTGAACCGGCGCCAGGGGGTCGTCCTGCCGGCCGCGAACGTCGGCGACCTGATGCTCGACGTCGACGTCGTGCAGGCGGTGGAGGCCGACACCTTCTCCGTGCAGGCGGTCACGAGCGTGCAGGAGGCCATCGAGCTGTTCACGCAGCGCCCCGCGGGGGAGGTGCTCGAGCTCGCGCGGGCGACCCTGCGGACGTTCCGTCGTCTGTCCGCGCAGCGCTAGCCAAAGCGGCGGGGCGGGCGCGGCTGTGCGGGCGTGGCCGGGCCGCGCGATCGCCCGGATTCCTACATTCGGGGGGCGCGACAGGCCGATACGCCGTTGCGATGGGGCAGCCAGGGACCTACCCTCTGGCCCCGCCGCTCGGCCTCCGGCCGCGGCGCCCGATCGATCCGTTTCCAAGGAGAATCACATCCAACTGCAGCACAGCAAGAGGCCTCATGCCCAGGCCTGATCCGCGTCGCCGTCCGCCACAGGACCGGGGCCCGCGCATCAACCACCAGATCCGCATCCGCCAGATCCGCGTCATCGACGAGGAGAACGAACAGCTCGGCGTCCTCGAGACCGCCGACGCGCTCGCGCTGGCGGTCCGAAAAGGGCTCGACCTCGTAGAGATTGCCCCCAACCAGCGGCCGCCCGTGTGCCGCATCATGGACTACGGCAAGTTCAAGTACGAGGAGAAGAAGAAGGAGCAGGCCAGCCGCCGCAAGCAGCACCAGGTTCAGGTCAAGGAGCTGCGGGTGCGCCCCGGCACCGGCGAACACGACCTGCAGACGAAGGTCAAGCGCGCCCGTGAGTTCCTCGAAGGCGGCGACAAGGTCCTGGTCTGCTGCCTGTTCCGAGGGCGCCAGATGGCGCACAAGGACGTCGGCGAGCAGGTCATCATGGAGGTGGTCAAGCACCTCTCCGACGTCGCGAAGGTCGAGGCGCCGGTGCGTCAGGAAGGCCGACGCATGGTGCTGATGCTCGCCAAGAAGTAGCGCCGAGCGCGGTCTCCGCGCCCGTCGGCTGGCGCCGCCGCGACCGCGCGCTGCTCGGGCGGCAGCTCCGTCTCGAACCAGCTGCGCCACTCGGCAGGGACCGACTCGGGGGCGTCGAGGTAGTCCCCGTAGACCTTCTCCGCGTAGGCGGCGTTCAGGCCGAACACTTCTTCGAAATCAGGAGCTTGCATGGGCCAACGTCTGCGATTCTCAGGCTAACGCCGCCTGCATGGCGGCAGGAGGGCCGTACGGCGGATTCCCGGCCGCGCGTCGGCCGCGCGGTCGCGGCGGCGCCAGCCGACGGGCGCGGAGACCGCGCTCGGCGCTACTTCTTGGCGAGCATCAGCACCATGCG
>JBMHDP010000376.1:0-9731 GCA_049889335.1 Planctomycetota bacterium | reverse complement strand
AGCACCGTCGGCGCGCCGTAGTTGCCGGTGCCGTCGTTCCAGTAGATGTAGAAGTCGGCCGACGAGTAGTGCGACGTGACCGCGTCCATGTCGCCGTCGCCTTCGAGGTCGGCGAAGTGCAGCGACGTCGGCCACGACCCGGCGGGCAGATGGCCGCCGACCGTGAACGCGCCGGTCCCGTCCCCGTGCAGCCACGTGAAGCGCATCGGGTAGAGCGCGGCGAAGCCCAGGTCGACGTGCCCGTCGTTGTCGATGTCCGCGGCGCAGGTGGCCCACGGGTTGCCGCCGATCGTCACCGGCGGGCCGAAGGGCGCAAAGGTGCCGTCGCCCTGGCCGAGGAGGACGTGGACCGCCGCGGGGCTGACGCTGCAGCCCGCGATGTCCCACCAGCCGTCCCCGTTGACGTCGACGACGTTGATCTCTGCGCCGGGCTGACCGTAGCCGGTGGACGGCAGAAAGTTGCCGGTGCCGTCGTTGAGCCAGATCAGCGTGCTGAGGCCGTTGCCCGCCGCGATGTCGTAGGCGCCGTCGCCGTTCAGGTCGGCGGCGGCGATGCTGCGGATGAACGCGTTGCCCGAGAGCCCGACGGGCGGCAGGTAGTTGCCGGCGCCGTCGTTCAGGAAGATCGAGATGTTGCCCGCGATGTAGTCGCCGGTGACGAGGTCCATCCAGCCGTCGCCGTTGAAGTCGGCGCTGTCGTGCGGGCTCGGCCAGTTGTAGCCGTCCGAGATCAGCGTCATCGGCCCGACGGCGCCGCAGCCGTCGCTCTTGAACACGCGGATGTCGTGGCTGATCTCGTTGATCGCCGTGACGTCGGCGACGCCGTCCCGGTCGACGTCTCCCGCGTGGATCCCGTAGGTGCCGATCTGGCCCTCGCCGGGCATGCGGAAGTCGATCGTCCCGGTCTGTTGGAAGCTGCCGGACCCTGGGTTGCTCGCCACCGACAACTCGAAGTGGTAGCCGCCGATCAGCACGTCGCCGTTCGCCGCCGTGATCGTGTTGTGGAGGTCGACCCGCACGAAGTCGCCGAGGAGCAGCGGCGCCGTCGGGCGGAACGTGGCGACCGTCTGCGTCGCGTCGAGCTGGACCGAGCCCGCGACGACGCCGGTCCAGGAGCCGAACAGCGTGAAGCTCTGCGCCGTCACCGTCGCGGGGTCGACGGGCTGCGCGAACGTCACGACGACCGGGTCGAAGACGCCGAGCTTGCCGTAGGCCGCCGGCTCGGTCGTCTGCACGGTGAGGTTGGCCTGCGCCGAGAGCAGGCCGGTCAGGGAGGTGATCGCGAGGAGGCGGCGCATGGGCGGCGGAATGGTCCGTGGCGCAGCATCATAACACATTTCTTGCAAACGGGTTGTGCGGCCGAGCGTCATACGCTCCGGCGTTCGTCCAGGGCGGCCTTGGCAGCGGCAGTTCGGCGCTTGCGCTGCGTCGTGCTAGCGTCTTTGCCGGCATGACGAGGTGCGCGAAGTGGCTGCTGGTGCTCGCGCTGTCGGGCTGCGGAGCGCCACCGCCGGCGCCGGACGCGTCGCGCCCAGGGCCGCGCGTCGGCACCTACGACGGCCGCGCCGTCGCGGTCGCCTACGCCAACGGACCCCGCTTCGCGGCGTGGCTGCGCGCCCTGCGAGCGGCCCACGACGCAGCGGCGGACCGGCAGGACGAGGCGGAGATGGCCGCGCTCGGAGGGCGCGCCGTGGCGCAGCAGCAGCGCCTCCACGCCCAGACGTTCGAAGGCGCGGACGTCGACGACATCCTCGAGCTCGTGGCTCCGGAGCTCGCAGGTCTCTGCGCCGCCGCCGGCGTCGTCCGGCTGGAGCGGGTCAACCTCGCGCGCGCGGCCGGCGTCGTGACCGTGGACGTGACCGACCGACTCGTCGACCTGTTCGAGCCCAGCGAGAAGGGGCGGGCGTGGATCCGGGACCTGCGCGCGGCGCCGTTCCCGCGCTGAACTTCCGGTCGCGCTGGCGCGGCGCTACGCTGCTGCGCCTCATGCGCCTCAGCCAGATCTTGATCCAGACCCTCCGCGAGGACCCGTCCGACGCGGAGATCCCGAGCCACAAGCTGCTCGCGCGCGCCGGCTTCATCGTCAAGACCGCCGCAGGCGTCTACACCTACGCGCCGCTGATGTGGCGCGTCGTCAAGAAGTTCGCGCAGATCGTGCGTGAAGAGCTCGACCGCGAGGGCGCCAACGAGGTGATGCTGCCGATCATCCAGCCCAAGGAGCTGTGGCAGTCCAGCGGCAGGTGGGACCGCTACGTCAGCGACGGGATCATGTTCACGCTCAAGGACCGCAAGGGCTCCGACATGTGCCTCGGCCCGACCCACGAGGAGGTGATGACTGACTTCGTGAGCTCGCAGGTCAACAGCTACAAGCAGATGCCGGTCAACTGCTACCAGATCCAGGACAAGTTCCGGGACGAGATCCGGCCGCGGTTCGGGCTCATGCGCGGGCGTGAGTTCATCATGATGGACGCCTACTCGTTCGACGCCGACGCGCAGGGCCTCGACGTCGCCTACCAGAAGATGCGCGACGCCTACTGCCGGATCTTCGCGCGCTGCGGCGTCGAGTACACCGTGGTCCAGGCCGACTCGGGCGCGATCGGCGGCGCCGGCAGCGAGGAGTTCATGGTCATCGCCGACAGCGGCGAGGACGCGATCCTGTTCTGCCGTGAGAGCGGCTACGCCGCCAACGTCGAGAAGGCGACCAGCCGGCTGCCCGAGGCGCCGGACGGCGGCGACGTGGCGCCGCTCGAGAAGCACGAGACGCCCGGCGTGAAGACCGTCGCGCAGCTCGAGCAGTTCTTCGGCGACTGGCCGGCAGGCCGGATGGCCAAGACCGTGCTCTACAAGGCGACGTTCGCCGAGGAGGAGAAGATCGTCGCGGTGATGCAGCGCGGGGACCTCGAGATCAACGAGGTCAAGCTGGTCAACGCGCTCGACGCGCTCCACGTCGAGCTCGCGACCGACGAGGAGATCCAGGCGGCGACCGGCGCCGAGACGGGCTTCGCGGGGCCGGTCGGGCTCGCCGACGAGGTGACTCTGCTCGCGGACAAGTCGCTGAAGGACCGCGCGAACCTGCTCACCGGGTGCAACGAGACCGGCTACCACTGCCTCAACGTCAACCTGGGGCGCGACGCGCGCATGCCCTCCTTCCACGACCTGCGGCTGGCGCGCGCCGGCGAAGGCGACCCGACCAGCGGCGCGCCGCTCGAGGAGGCGCGCGGGATCGAGGTCGGCCACATCTTCAAGCTCGGCACCAAGTACTCCGAGGCGATGGGCGCGACCTTCATGGGACAGAACGGCAAGCCGTCGCCGTTCGTGATGGGTTGCTACGGCATCGGCGTCTCGCGCACGCCCGCCGCCGCCGTCGAGCAGCACCACGACGAGAAGGGAATCGTGTGGCCCGTCCCGATCGCGCCGTTCGAGTGCGTCGTCGGCTTCCTCGACAAGAAGCGCGCGGAGCAGGTCGAGCTCGCCGAGCGGCTCTACGCCGAGCTCCTCGACGCCGGCGTCGAGGCGTGCCTGGACGACCGGGCGATGTCGCCCGGCGCGAAGTTCAAGGACCACGAGCTGATCGGCCTCCCGGTCCAGGTGTTCGTCGGGCGGAACGCCGCCGAGGGCCAGGTCGAGCTGGTGGTCCGCAAGGGGCTGGACAAGGTCGCGTGCCGCGCCGACGAGGTCGTCGCGCGGGTCCGCGCGGCGCTCGACGCGCAGCGGGGATAGCGGCCCGCGCGCGCCGCCTCAGCTGCGCGGGCGGAACAGCCTCGCGAAGTCGGGCTCGACGCACGCCCGCACGACGACCTCGACGCCGTCGACCGGCCGCGGGAAGCGCAGCTCGGCGCTGTGCAGCAGGGCGCGCTGGACGCCGAAGGTCTCGCGCGCGCGCGCGTTGACGGCCGCCGCGCCGTAGCGCGCGTCGCCGAGCAGCGGGTGACCGATGGCGCGCATGTGCGCGCGGATCTGGTGCGTGCGCCCGGTCTCGAGGTCGACGCGGACGTGGCTGAAGCCGGCCCGCCGCGCGAGCACCGTCACGTGGCTGACGCTCGGCTGCCCGTCGTCGTCCACGACGGTCTTGGGTCGGTCCCCCCGCGGCTCGTCGGTCACGCGCAGCGGCAGGTCGACGGTCGCGTGGTCGCGGGCGAGCTCGCCGACGGCGATCGCCTCGTAGCCGCGGCGCACCGCGCCCGCCTCCATCGCCTCACCCAGCGCGCGCAGGGCGTCCGGCGTGACGCCGACCAGCAGCAGCCCCGACGCGTCGCGGTCCAGCCGATGCGCGAGGCCGCTCCCGGGCAGGGCCGCCTGCAGCGCGTCGGCGACCGAGCCGTCCACCAGCGGCCCGCCGTGGACCGCGAGCCCGGGCGGCTTGTGCAGCACGAGCACCGCGTCGTCCGCGTAGGCCACCGGGACGCCCAGACGCAGCGACCACGAGGCCAGCTGGTCGTCTAGGCGGACGACGTCGTCGGTGCGCACGCGCGCCGTGCCCTCGCGTCGGACGCGGTTGAGCGACACGGCGCCGAGCGCGCACAGGCGCCGGGCCTGCTTCTGGGACAGCCCGGCGACCTCCCGCACCACGGCGTCGAGGCGGCGGCCGCTGTTGTCCTGCGCGATGCGCTGTTCGATCACGTGTTCGGCCCCGCGCCGCGCGCTCAGGCGTGGGTGCCGTCGAGCAGCTCGACGAAGCGCTTGAACAGGTAGAGGGCGTCGTGCGGGCCGGGCGCGGCCTCGGGGTGGTACTGGACCGAGAACACCGGCAGCTCGCGGTGGCGCAGCCCCTCGACGGTGTCGTCGTTGAGGTTCTTGTGCGTGACAACCACGGCGTCGGGCAGGGAGTCGCCGTCGACTGCGTAGCTGTGGTTCTGCGACGTGATCTCGACCTTGCTGGTCGTCAGGTCGATCACCGGCTGGTTCCCGCCGTGGTGCCCGAACGGCATCTTGTAGGTCTTGCCGCCGAAGGTCTGCGCGAGGATCTGGTGCCCGAGGCAGATGCCGAACACCGGGACGGCCTGCACCAGCTTCTTCGCGGCCGCGACGCCGTAGGCGCAGACCTCGGGGTCGCCGGGGCCGTTGCTCAGGAACACGCCGTCGGGCTGCCGCTCGAGCACCGCTTCGGCCGGCGTGTCGGCCGGCACCACGGTGACGTCGAGCCCGCAGGTGGCGAGCGAGCGCAGGATGTTGCGCTTGGCGCCGAAGTCGTAGGCGACCACGCGGTGGCGCTTGGGCTCCCCGCCGAGGTGCGGCGGCTTGGCGCTGAACTCGGACTCGTAGCCGCGGTCCCAGCTGTGGACCTCGGAGGTCGTGACGCGCAGCACGTGGTCGACGTCGCCGACCCGCGGCGACGCCTGGACCTTGGCGACCAGCTCGGCCTCGCTGGACTCCATGTCGCGGGTCACCAGCACGCGCTGCTCGCCGCCGTCCCGGATCCTGCGCGTGAGCGCGCGCGTGTCGAGCCCCTCGATCCCCGGCACGCCGTGCTGGTCGAGGTAGTCGTGCAGCTCGCTGCCCGACCGGAAGTTGCTCGCCCGCGAGCAGGCCTCGCGCACGACGAGCGCGGACAGCCAGAGCTTGCCCGACTCCTCGTCCTCGCCGGACACGCCGTAGTTGCCGATGTGCGGCTGGGTGAGCAGCACGGTCTGCCCGCGGTAGGAGGGGTCCGTGAGGATCTCCTGGTAGCCCGTCATCGAGGTGTTGAAGACCAGCTCGCCGAAGCCGTCCTGCGCCGCTCCGAACCCCCGCCCGACGAGCACCGTCCCGTCCTCGAGCACGAGACGAGCGGGCGGGCGAGCAGGGCGAGGGGGCGTGGTCAAGGTGCTGGGTCGCTAGGCGAGAGGGCGGTTGATCTGCGACGCTAGGTAGCCCGCTCCGAACCCGTTGTCAATGTTGACCACGGCGATGCCCGCGGCGCAGCTGTTGAGCATGGTCAGCAGGGCGGACAAGCCCGCGAACGACGCGCCGTAGCCGACGCTGGTCGGGACGGCGATGACCGGTCTGCTGACGAGCCCCGCCACGACGCTCGGCAGCGCGCCCTCCATGCCTGCGACGACGACCACGGCCCGGGCGCGCCGGATGTCGTCGACGCACGCCAGCAGGCGGTGGATGCCGGCGACGCCTACGTCGGTGTAGCGGCTCACGCGGTCCCCCGCGAACTCGAGCGTGACCGCCGCCTCCTCGGCGACGGGCAAGTCGGCGGTCCCGGCGCTGACGACGGCGACCTCGCCGCGTCGCGCGGTCTCGGCGGGCGTGATCGTCAGGCACCGCGCGCGCTCGTGGTGGACCGCTTCGGGGATCGCCGCGCGCACGGCCTCGACCTGCGCGTCGTCGGCGCGGGTGAGCAGGACCCGGTCGGCGCGCGTCAGGATCTCCTGCGCGATCGCCGCGGCGTCGGCGGGCGTCTTGTTCGGGCAGAACACGACCTCGGGGAAGCCGCAGCGGCGGCGTCGGTCGTGGTCGACCGTCGCGAAGCCGAGCTGCCCGTCGGGCACGCCGGGTCCGGACGCAGGCGCGACGCGCAGCGCGGCCAGCGCGTCGTCGATCGTGCGGGCGCCGCGCTGGACCTCCTCGAGCAGGTCGCGGAGCTGCTGTTCGTGGTCTCGGCTCACCGCCGGACCCTCCTGCGCCCGGGCGCCTTGGAGCCGGTCTTCGAGGTGGCGACGGCGTCGAGGTCCAGCGACGCCGTCTCGCCGCGCGCGAGCTGGATCGCGCCGAGGCCTGCGATCATCGCGCCGTTGTCGGCGCAGAGCGCGAGCGGCGGCAGGACGAGCTGCAGCGCGCCAAGGCGCGGGTCGGCGCCGAGCCGTTCGCGGAGCCGGAGGTTCTTGGCGACGCCGCCGCCGATGCAGAGCGCGCGGAAGTCGTCACGTTCGGCGGCGCGGCGGAGCTTCGTGACGAGCACGTCGACGACCGCTTCCTGGTAGGAGGCGGCCAGGTCGCGCACCTCCTGCCGGTCGGGCGGCGCGCTGCGCTGCGGGCCGCCGGGCGGCTCGAGGTGGTAGAGCAGCGCGGTCTTCAGCCCGGAGAAGGAGAAGTCGAGCGAGTCCCGGTCGAGCAGCGTGCGCGGGAAGCGGTGGGCGCTCCGGTCGCCGTCGGCGCCCGCTGCTTCGATCGACGGCCCGCCGGGGTAGGGCAGCCCGAGCAGCGCGGCGCCCTTGTCGAGGGCCTCGCCCGCGGCGTCGTCGCGGGTGGTGCCGAGCCGCTCGGTCCGTCCGGGCGCGGACAGCTTGTAGAGCGCGGTGTGCCCGCCCGAAGCGACCAGGCACAGCGCCGGCAGCGGCATCTGCGGGTCGGCGAGGAGCCCGGTGTGAACGTGCGCCTGCACGTGGTCGACGCCGATCAGCGGCTTGTCGAAGCGCCACGCGAGCGCCTTGGCCGCCGCCATGCCCACCAGCAGGCAGCCGACCATTCCCGGGCGGTGCGTGACCGCGACCGCGTCGAGGTCCTCCGGCCCTACGCCGGCGTCGGCGAACGCCTGGTCGACGATGGGCAGGATCCGCTCGGTGTGCGAGCGGCTCGCGACCTCTGGGACGACGCCTCGCCAGCGCTTGTGGAGGTCGACCTGTGAGTGGATCACGTTGCTGCGGACGAGGTGCCCGTCCTCGACGACCGCCGCGGCGGTCTCGTCGCAGCTGGTTTCGATCCCGAGGATGAGCTGACCCA
The DNA here is from genome assembly GCA_049889335.1 of Planctomycetota bacterium. Classification (GTDB taxonomy): domain Bacteria; phylum Planctomycetota; class UBA1135; order UBA1135; family UBA2386. Next base: position 2,084 of record JBMHDP010000376.1, on the reverse strand, counting down.
CGTCGTCAAGCATGGCCGCTGTCGCAGCCCTGATCCAGCCGTCAGCGAAGCGCCGCGCGCAGCCGCTCCAGCGCGGCCGCCAGCTGCCGGTCCGCGCCGGGGTCGGGCGGCGCGGCGACCTCCAGGCCGCGCGCCGCCGCGAGCGCGCGGAACGCGTCGAGGTGGCGCGGGGGCACCTGGATCTGGTGCAGGCGGCCGTAGAGCGCGCTCCGCGCGTCCTCGTCGACGGGGACCGCCACGTCGGGGGGCACGCCGCCGTTGTCCCGGTCGGCGGGGTTGCCGTCCGTCGCGTGGTTGCGCTCGATGTTTCGTCCGCTCGGCGTGCGGTAGCTGCCGGTCGTCAGCTTCAGCTTGAAGTCCCGGTCCTGCCACGAGTAGACGGTGTTGACGTAGCCCTTGCCGTGGGTGCGCGCGCCGACGACCGCGGCGCGCGCGTGGTCCTGGAGCGCGCCGGCCAGGACCTCGCTCGCGCTCGCCGACTGCTCGTTGACGAGCAGCACGAGCGGGAGGTCGGGCCACAGCGCCTCGCCGGGCTTCGCCTCGTAGACCTCGTCGCCGCCGCTCCGGCGGTGCTGCGTGGCGATGACGCCGCCGTCGAGGAAGCCCCGCGCGATCGCGAGGCACTGGTCGAGGCTGCCGCCGCCGTCGAAGCGGAGGTCGAGCACGAGGCCGCGGAGATCGCGCTGCTGCTCGAGGGACCGGATCGCGGCGAACAGCTGCGGCGCCGCGGTCGGGTGGAAGTCCGCCAGGTAGACGTAGCCCAGGCCCGCCTCCTCGTCGGCGTAGTGGGTCCACTTCACGCAGGGGCGCTGCACGTCGCCGCGGGTGACGGTCAGCGTGAGCTGCTCGGCGCCCCGGCGCACGGTCAAGCGGACCTCGCTCCCGGCCGCGCCGCGGACGAGTCGGCTGATGTCGGCGCGCTCGGCAGCGGTGTCGACCGCCTCGTCGTCCACCGCCAGCACGACGTCCCCGGGCCGGAGCCCCGCGGCCTCTGCGGGGCTGTCCTCGAAGGGGAAGTGCACGACGACCTCGTCGCCCAGCGCGGTGATCACCGCGCCGATCCCCGAGTAGTTGCCGCTGCTCGACTCGTCGAAGCCCGCGACGTTGCTCGGCGGGATGTAGCGGCTGTACTCGTCCAGGCCGTCGACCATCCCCGCGATCGCGCGCTCCAGCAGCTCGTGCTCGTCGATCGGTTCGATGTACGACTCCAGCACCTCGTTGTAGACGATCTCCAGGGCCGACCGCTGCGGCTCCGGGAGCCGGTCGGCGCGGGCGCGGCCGAGGTAGATCCCCGTTGCGAAGGCGGCCACGATCAACACCCAGTTGGCGACCAGGAACCACAGCGGCAGGCGCGGTTGCTGTTGCATGCAGACAGCGTATGTTGGGACGCGATGGCGCGCATTCTCGTCGTAGACGACACGCCGCAGAACATCCGGTTGATCGAGCTGTACCTGCGCGAGACCGAGTTCGAGGTGGAGTCGGCCAAGAGCGGCCTCGAGGCGATCGAGCGCGCGATGCACGGCGCCTACGACCTGATCCTGCTCGACGTCGTCATGCCGGGGATCGACGGCTTCGAGGTCTGCCGCCGCCTCAAGAACGATCCGCTCACGGCGTTCGTGCCCGTGATCTTCCTGACCGGCCGGATGGGCGCGGAGTCCGACAAGCTCGCGGCCTACAAGCTCGGCGCCGTCGACTACATCCAGAAGCCTGTCGACCGCGAGGAGCTGGTCGCGCGGATCCGCGTCATGCTCGGGCTGGAGGGCGCGCGGTCGCGGCTCGACCGGGAGAACGTCTCCCTGCGGGCCGAGCTCGCGCGGGCGCAGCGACGGGCCGCGGAGCTCGAGGCGGCGTTCGCGGACCTCCAGCACGTCAGCGTCGGCCAGGACGCGCCGCCCGCGCCGGCGCTCGTCGCGCTCGATCCGGGCCGCGTCGTGCTCTCCCTCGACGCGGGGTCCTCCGACGTCGTGCGCGCGCTCACCGTGGGCGCGCCGCTCGAGGGCGCGGGGGACGTAGGGCAGGCGATCGCGCGCGTGCTCGACGCCGGCGCGCCGGTCGCCTCGGCGGTCGTCGACGACGGGCGCGGC
>JBMHDP010000375.1:0-2624 GCA_049889335.1 Planctomycetota bacterium | reverse complement strand
TTCTTCGGGATCGAGACCGAGGGCGAGCGCTTCTGCTACGTGCTCGACATGTCCGACTCGATGCTCAAGGAGATCTCTCCGAGCGCGCGGCCCAAGGGACCGATCACCGGTCCCAAGAAGAAGAAGAGCAAGAAGAGCATGGTTCTCGACGAGAGCGACCTGCCTTGGCACAGGATCCGGACCCGCTGGGACCTCGCGCGCGAGCAGCTGCGGATCTCGCTGTCGCGGCTCGGCAGCGACAAGTACTTCTCGATCGTCTGGTTCGGGACGGACGCAGGCACGCTCGGCTCGACCAAGGGCCTCGTCAAAGCCTCCAAGGGCAACATCAAGAAAGCCCTCGCCGAGCTCGACGCGGTCCAGGCCGAGTTCAAGGACGGCAAGGACCGGCTGCGCGGCGAGACCAGCCTGCACTACGGGCTGAGCGTCGCCTACTCGCTGGCCAAGAAGGGCCCGGAAGAAGAGCCCGTCTACGTCGGCGCCAAGCCGCTCACCGAGGGCTGCGACACGATCTTCCTGCTGTCCGACGGAATCCCGAACTGGGACGGCTTCGACGTCACCGACCAGGACTACGGCGAGGGTCGCGTCATGAAGGACGTCGAAGCGGGCGTCGAGGCCAACCGGACGCCGCAGATCAACTATCCGGGGCCCTACGCGGCGTTCCCCAACGTCCAGGGCCGGCCGTCGCGCGGACAACTTGACTGCTGGCTGCTCCGCGACGTGAAGCGCATGAACGCGTTCCGGCGGATCCGCCTCCACTGCGTCGGTCTCGGCGAAGCCAACGAGGCGTTGCTGTCGAGCCTCGCCGCGATCGGCAACGGCGAAGTCTTCATCGTCGGAAAGAAGAAGTAACCGTCAGCCGTATTGCTCTGGCCAGGTCCTGGCCCGGCTCCGCCGACGCGCCTGGAATCCGCTATCCTTTTGGGGCGCCTACGCCCCGCCGCCCGCCCCTCCCTCCCCATGATCGCTGCCTTCGTCATCGCCGCCGCCGCGGTCTGCCTGAGCCCCCTCGCTTCGGGACAGACCACGGTCACCATCTCCTCGGACAAGGACACGACGCTCTACGAGTCCTCCTCGGGCTCGCTCGCCAACGGCGGCGGGGACTCGATCTTCTGCGGGGTCGTCGGCTTCACCGGCGGCTTCGGGAAGCGGCGCGCGTTGATGCACTTCGACGTCGCGAGCCAGATCCCGTCGGGCGCGCGCATCCTGGCGGTCGAGTTCGACGTGTTCAGCGCCCAGTCGACGGCGTTCCTGCCCATCCAGACGTTCATGCACCGCGTGACCCAGGACTGGAGCGAGGGCTCGGTGGTCGCGCCGGGCGCTGGCGGGGCTGGCGGCTCGTCGGCGTCGGGCGAGACGACGTGGCTCCACACCAACTACCCCAGCGCGACCTGGACGAACCCCGGCGGGGACTTCGACCCCACCCCGAGCTTCGTGTTCGACCTCGCGTCGATCGGGCCGAGCACCGCGCTCGTCGCGCCGGGCATGGTCGCCGACGTGCAGTCGTGGCTGGACAACCCGACGGGGAACTTCGGCTGGTTGATGAAGACCGACGAGCAGTTCCCGCAGACCGCGCGCCGGATGTACGCGCGCGAGTTCGGCAGCGCGCCGCCCACGCTCCGCGTCACCTACCTGGCGCCCGGCCAGACCGGGACCTACGGCACCGGCTGGCCGGTCAACGGGGCGCCGTTCCAGCTGGACGTCACCGGCACGGCGACCGGCGGCGCGACCCTGCCGATCACCTACAGCAACGCGCCCGGCCCCTTCAGCGTCGGCGCCAACTTCCTCTCCATCGGACTCGACCCGGTCGGCACGGCGCTGCTGCCCGGTAACCAGCTCTACCTGCCCTTCGCCGGCCCGCTGATCTCCGGCGGCGGCTTCGTGGTCACCGGCGGCGTCGGCGTCAGCTTCTTCACCGTGCCGGCCGGCTTCCCCGGCTACCTGGTCTCGATGCAGGCGGCGGTCATCGACTCAAGCCCGCTGGGCTTCTCGCTCAGCAACGCAGGCGTGCTGCTGACCCAGTAGCGGCGCCGGGCGCAGCGTGCGCGCCGTAGCGCCCGCAGCCGCAGCGAGCGGCGCTACAGGCCGAGGGCGCACAGGTCCCTGACGTCAGCCGCTCCTGAGGCCGCGAGCGCGTCAGGGCTGGGCGATGACGAGCCTCGCCGGCGACCGGCTCGCGTCGAAGCTGCGCACCGCGCACGTCGCGAAGTCGTCGGCTGTGCGCACCTCGAACTCCGCGGCGTCGGAGACCGGCAGGCTCACGACGCCGCCGACATTCGCCTGGCCGACCCCGCGTCGAACGCCGTTGAGGTTCGACGCGACCCAGATGCCTGCCGCCGCCTCGCCCCGCTCGTTCACCACGAGCAGCGCCGCCTCAGGGACCGCGCGGAGCTGTAGGTCGCACGGCACCACGGCCCGGTCCACGCGCACGGCCGTGACCGCGCCCACCTGTCCGCGGTAGGCGAACGGCTCGACGACGTAGTCGTCGGGCAGCAGGCCTTCGAGCGCGAAGGCGCCGCCCGCGCCGGTCGTGGCCCCGCGCGCGCCCCCCGCCCCCCCCCCGTCGCCCCGGCCGCCCGCGCTCGGCCCCCCCCCGGCGGCGCGGGCCCCCCCCCCGCGACCCCCCG
>JBMHDP010000374.1:0-4046 GCA_049889335.1 Planctomycetota bacterium | reverse complement strand
CCGCCGCCGCCCGCGGCGCCTGTGCGCCCGCCCGCAGCCGCGGTCGTCGGGCCGCGGCTGGCGGTGATCATCCCGCTCAAGGACGAGGCCGACGGGGTGGCGTCGCTGTTCGTCGAGCTCGAGCTGCTGTCGAGCGCGCTCGCCGAGGTCGCAGACTGCGAGTTCGTGGTCGTGGACGACGGCAGCGAAGACGAGACCTGGGCGCTGCTGGAGCGCTACGCGCGCAACCGGCGGCGCTTCCGGCTGGTGCGTCACGACGTCAACCGCGGCGTCGCCGCCGCGATCCGGACGGGGATGCAGGCGACCGACGCCGAGCTGGTCGCGTCGATCGACGGGGACCTGTCGTACGATCCCATGGAGCTGCGGCGCATGGTCCCGATGATCGAGCACGCAGACGTGGTCACGTCGTCTCCCTATCACCCCGACGGCGGCGTGCGGAACGTGCCGGGGTGGCGGCTGTTCCTCTCCCGCACCCTGTCGCGCTGCTACCAGGTCCTGCTGGGCAGCCGCCTGCGGACCTGGACCAGCTGCTTCCGCGTCTACCGCCGCAACGCCGTCCTCCACCTGCCCCTGCGCAACCCGGGGTTCCTCGGCACGGCCGAGCTGGTGGTGCGCGTGCTGCGGCGCGGCGGCACGGTCGCCGAGCACCCGTGCACCCTCGAGGCGCGGCTCCTCGGCTTCAGCAAGATGCGCGTGCTCCGGGTCGTGCTCGGACACCTGCGGCTGCTGACGCTGGTCGCGCTGCGCGTCGTCCGCTGAGCGCGCCGCGCGGCGTCGAACCGCACGCCGCGCTGGGGCTTCTGCCCGACGGACAGTATCGTCCCTGCCCAGGAATCCGCCCGATGACCGACGTCCTCCAGAGCCAAGCCAAGCCGAACTCGCAGGAGTTCCGCGACAACCGCGACCACCACCTGCAGTCGATCGGGGAGATCTCCGCGCTCGTCGCCGCCGCGAAGCAGGGCGGGGGCGAAGAGGCCTGCGCGCGCCACCACAAGCGGGGCAAGCTGCTGCCGCGCGAGCGCATCGACAAGATCCTCGACCCGGGCGCGCCGTTCCTCGAGCTCTCGCCGCTCGCGGCGCACGGCCTCTACGGCGGCGCCGCGCCGTCGGCCGGGGTCGTGACCGGGGTCGGCCTGGTCGAGGGGCGCGAGGTGATGATCGTCGCCAACGACGCGACCGTGAAGGGGGGCACGTACTTCCCGATGACGGTCAAGAAGCACGTGCGGGCCCAGGAGGTCGCGCTCGAGAACCACCTGCCGTGCATCTATCTGGTCGACTCCGGCGGCGCGTTCCTGCCGCTGCAGGACGAGGTGTTCCCGGACCGCGACCACTTCGGCCGGATCTTCTTCAACCAGGCGCAGATGTCCGCTCGCCGGATCCCGCAGGTCGCCTGCGTGCTCGGGTCGTGCACGGCGGGCGGGGCCTATGTGCCGGCGATGAGCGACGAGAGCGTCATCGTGAAGGGCAACGGCACGATCTTCCTCGGCGGCCCGCCGCTGGTGAAGGCGGCCACCGGCGAGGTCGTCTCGGCCGAAGACCTCGGCGGCGCGGACGTGCACACGCGGCTCAGCGGCGTGGCCGACCACTTCGCCGAGGACGAGCCGCACGCGCTCGAGCTGACCCGCTCGATCGTCGCGCACCTCAACACGACCAAGCCCGGCCAGCTGGCGATGCAGGCGCCCGAGGACCCGGCCTACGACCCCGAAGAGCTGCTCGGCGTGCTGCCGAAGGACACCCGCACGCCGTACGACGTGCGCGAGGTGATCGCGCGGCTCGTCGACGGCAGCCGCTTCCACGAGTTCAAGCAGCGCTACGGCAACACGCTGGTCTGTGGGTTCGCCCACCTGCACGGCATGCCGGTCGGCATCGTCGCCAACAACGGCATCCTGTTCTCCGAGAGCGCGCAGAAGGCAGCGCACTTCGTCGAGCTGTGCAACCAGCGCAAGGTGCCGCTCTTGTTCCTGCAGAACATCACCGGCTTCATGGTCGGCCAGAAGTACGAGACCGGCGGGATCGCCAAGGACGGCGCCAAGATGGTGCAAGCGGTCGCGACCGCGCAGGTCCCGAAGATCACGGTCCTGATCGGCGGCTCGTTCGGCGCCGGCAACTACGGCATGTGCGGCCGCGCCTACGCGCCGCGCTTCCTGTTCACGTGGCCGAACTCGCGCATCTCGGTGATGGGCGGGGAGCAGGCCGCCGGCGTGCTCGCGCAGGTCAAGAAGGACCAGCTCGAGGCCAAGGGGCAGGCGATGTCCGCCGAGGAGGAGGCCGCGCTCAAGGCGCCGATCCTCGAGAAGTACGAGACCGAGGGGCACCCGCTCTACGCGACGGCGCGGCTCTGGGACGACGGCGTCGTCGACCCGCGGCAGACGCGCGGCGCGCTGGCGCTGGCGTTCGCCGCGAGCCTCAACCAACCGATCCCCGACTGGCGGGCGCCGGTCTTCCGGATGTAGCGATGCGCGAGATCACCGACGACCTCACCGACGCCGGCCGCGAGCTGCTGCAGCACATCGCCGAGCACAAGGCGCACGTCATGCACGTCACCGACGACGACGGCGTGCCGACGTTCTCCTACACGGTCGGCCTGTGGCACCACTTCGAGCAGCCCGAGGTGATCGTCTTCGGGCTGGCGGTCGAAGCGGCCGAGGAGCTGCTGCAGCGCGTCGTCGACGCCGCGGCCGAGGGCGCGCGCTTCGCGCACGGCGAGAAGCACGAGGGCCTGCTGGTCGGCTTCGCGGCGCGCTTCCTCGCGGTCCCCGACGAGGCGGCGCGCGCGCACCTCGGCGCGGCGACCTGGGCCTACCAGGGCGCCGCCTACCGCTGCGTGCAGTTGGTCTGGCCCGACAAGGAGAAGCGCTGGCCGTGGCAGGAAGGCGTGCGGCAGGGCTTCCGCGACGTGCAGCCGCTGCTCGGTCCGCACGAGTGAGCGGCGGGGCGGACAGCCGGCGTGGCCGGACGCTGGGGAGCTCCTACTTCCTCGGCGCGGTCTTCGTCGCCTTCGTCGTGCTGCTCTGGCTGCGCGGCCTCGGCCGGCTGATCGTGCCCGCGCTGCTGGTCGGCGGCGTCGCGTTCGGCGTCTACCGGTTCGTCAAGTTGGTGCGCGCCCCGGTGGACTGACCGCGCGGTCGCGCCCGCCGCCGGCGCTGGCCGCGGTCGTCGTCCCCTGCGCTCGCGAGCGTAGCCCAGGCGCCGTCGCGGGTGACCTGCAGCGGCCCGTCGCCGAGCGGGTCCGGGAGGGCGGCGGGCTCGCCGAGGTGGAGCGCGATCGCCTGGCGGAGCAGCCGCAGGTGCGCGACGTTCCACCGCAGCTGCCGCTCGCACGCGTCGAGGTTGGGGCCGATGACCTGCGCGGCCGGGTTGGGGGAGTCGGCGAGCGCCTGCAGCTCGCGCTCGAACAGGCGACGGCGCGCGGGCCAGGGCCGGTCGCCGGCCGCGCGGAGCCGCTCGGCTGCGCCGGCGAGCGCCAGGAACGCGTCCGCGCACATCCACCGGGTCGAGAAGCCGTAGCGCCAGGTGCCCGGACCGCACCACTCCCCCTGCTCGGGGACGGCTTGCAGGGCCGCGGCCATCTGCTCCAGCTCGGCGTCGAGGTCGATCGTCGTCGGCAGCCGCGCGTCGAGCCGCTCCAGGCCGGCGGCGAACGCGCGCAGGGCGGCGTCGTCGGCGCGACGGAGCGCGTCGTCCGACCAGGCGTCGACGGCGATGGCGACGATCGCTGCGCCGACCATCTGGTTGATCAGGACGCCGTCGTCGACGCAGGCCGCGCCCATGGTCATGACGGCCAGGGTGAGCCGGACGGCGTCGTGGTCGCGCCCCTCGTGCCGGAGCGCGCGGGCCTCGAACAGGGAGAGGTTGGCGGCGCGGCGGTAGGTGAGCATGTTGGCGCAGCCGAACGATCGGTCGCCGCGCGGGTAGTCGCAGCGATCGCACGGCGCGCCCGCCAGGACCGCCGCGGCGATCGGCGACCAGGCGTCGCGAGCCGGCGCGGCGTGGAGCGCGGCGTCGGGCTCGACGAGCAGCGGTCGGACGTCCGCGGCGTCGTCGAA
>JBMHDP010000373.1:0-7099 GCA_049889335.1 Planctomycetota bacterium | reverse complement strand
GCGGACCCGCGCGCCGCGGACGGCTGCCGCGCTACGGGCTCGACACGGCGCGCGCCAGGATCGGCGACGTGCTCGACGGACCGCACGTGCTCACCGTCGACGAGTCGCTGCGGAGCCGCTGGGCGTCCCACTTCCCGACGTGCGACGCGGTCCTCTCCTCGACGCCCGCCGCGCGCTCGGTCGGCCTGCCGGCGCGGCCGCTGCCGGCGTCGCTGCTGGCCAACCTGTGCCTCTGTCTGTCCGTCGAGCCGCTGTCGCAGACCTGCCGCTACCACCTCGGCCTGCGCGACGCGCGGCAGCTCCGGCCGGTGGAGATCGGCGACACCCTGCGGGTCCGGATCCGCGTCGAGGCGATGCGGAACACCTCCTCGGGCGACGCCGCGGTCGTCGTGACGACGCACGCGCTCGTCAATCAGCGCGACGAGGCGGTCTATGTCCTGACCAAGGACAGCTACTACGACGCCGTCCCCGGCCTGGAGGACCGCCTGCCGCGGGCCCGAGACGGCGCGTCGCACGCCATGTTCGACGCGGCGCTCGCGGCCCCCGTGCTCCAGCGCGCCCGACGCGGCGCGGGCGCCGCCGCGTTCCTGCCGGACTCGCAGCCGGTCGAGGCCGGCGAAGTCATGCTGCATCCGATGGTCCGCCCGATCGGGTGGTCCGAGAACCTGGAGCTCACGACGCTGGTCCGCAACACCCACCCCGTGCACTTCGACGCGCAGCGCTACGGGCGGGACGGCATCGTCGTGTGCGGCGGCTTCGTCCAGGCGCTGGTCGAGGGCATCGCGTCCCAGGAGCTGCGCCAGGTCGTGGAGGAGCGACTGGTCCGCTCCTGCCACGTCGCGACGGTCGCGCCCGAGGACCGCGTCGGCGCCGTCAGCCGCGTGCTCGGCGTCCGCGACGTCGGCGCCGGGATCGAAGAGGTCACGGTGTCGACCCTGGGCCTACGCGACCTCGACGTCGCCCGCGAGCTCGTCGACGTGGAGCTGCCCGACGCGCTGTTCGACCCGGACCCGGTCCCGCCCGCTGCGCTGCGCGCGCTGTGTGCGCGCGAGTGTCCGGAGCTCGAAGGACGGGTCGTCGTCCGCGTGGTCCGCGTGCTCCGGCGGCTGAAGCCGGTGCCGCCGAAGTGGTTGGAGTAGCCTGGGCGCGTCGCCATGCGCACCCACCTGGCCCGAGACCACCTCACCCTGCTCGCCCTGTTCGCGGTCACGCGCGGGCTGCTCCATGCAGCGGGCGTGCGGTTCTACGACCAGGACGTCGCGCGCATGATGCACTTCGCCGACGTCGACCTGCTGCGCGGCGACCTGGTCCAGACGCTCTGGCTGATGGACGGCCAGCCGCCGGGCTTCAACCTGCTGCTCGGGCTGGCGCTGAAGTGCGGCGCGTCGTCCGGCGCGGTCCTCCGAGGGGTGTTCCTGCTGACCGGCTGGGCCCTGTCCGCCGGCGTACTGGAGCTGCTGCGGCGCCGCGGCGTCCGCAGCCTCGTCGCCGTCCCGGCCGCGCTGCTGTTCGCCGTCCAGCCGGCGGCCGTGCTGTTCGAGAACTACGTCTTCTACACCTACCCCGTCGCCGCGCTGCTGGTCTGGCTGGTGGTCGCGTTCGGCCACGCGTGCGCGGCCCGAACGGCGCGGTCGTGGCTGGTGTTCTGGCTGCTGTTCGCCGCGCTGTGCTGGCTGCGCAACCTGTTCCAGCTCGGGACCGGGCTCGCGCTGCTCGGGGCCGTCGCCTGCTCTCGGACGCATCGGCGCGCGGTCCTCGTAGGCGCTGCGGCGCCGCTGCTGCTGGTCGCGTCCGTGCACGCCAAGAACTTCGCGCTCTACGGCTCCTTCGGCAGCAGCTGTTGGCTGGGCGTGAGCCTGACCAGCCTCACGACCTACCGCCTGACCGACGACGAGCGCGCCGCGCGGGTGCTCGACGGCCGCTCCAGCGCGGTGATCCTGGCGCCGCGCTTCGCCGACATCCCGAGCATGCGGCTGGCGCTGCAGGGCGACGCGCCGCCGCCCGAGCTGCACCCGCTGCGCGCCCGCGAGCGCAAGCTCGGCGGCGACGTCAACTACCACCACGCCGTCTATTCTGCTGCGGCGCGGAAGATGGCGACCGACGCCGCGGCGATCCTGCGCGATCACCCGGACCGCTACCTGCGCGGCGTCCTGGGGGCCTACCTCTGCTTCTGCTCGCCCGCGTCGACGTGGCCGCCGCTCCGGCCGGTCCGTCGCCCGATCGAGCGGCTGACGACCGGCGTCGAGTCTGCGACCCACGCCGCCGTCGGCGGCCAGCGGCCCGGCGTCGTCGCGCTGCTCCTGCCCCTGGCGTTCCTCTTGTGCGCCGCGCGCAGCGTGCGGACGCTGCGCGGCCGCGGGGACCCCGCGGCCTGCCTGTCCGCCTGGATCGTCTGCTACGTGACGCTCGCGTGCGTGCTGCTGGAGGCCGGTGAGAACAACCGGATGCGCTTCTGCGTCGACGCGTTGATCTGGGTAGAGGTCGTCGCCTTCGCCGCGCGCCGGGGCGGCTCGCGTGGAGTTCGGCCGCGCCTCACGTCATCTTCACGGGTTCTCACGCAGCAGAGCCGGTAGTTTTTACTGGCTGAGGTGCTCGCCTTCGCCGGGCACGTTGGCCCCACACTCCACTCGCTGAGATAGCCCTCGTGAAACTCACCCTGACCTCTCTCTCGACCGCGCTCCTCGCAGCGTGGTCGCTCGCCCCTCTCGCCCTGGCGCAGCGCGCCACCACCTCCGCCACAACCGAGGCCGAGGTCCGACAGGCGGTGCTCGACTCGTTCAACCGCATCCGCCAGACCAAGCAGCTGGATCCGTCGCAGGCCCCCGAGTTCAGCCTCAACTCGAACGGCAGCCTGCTCGCCTACGTGCCCCGAGGCTCGATCACAGCCCAGCGCTTCGAGCACTTCAACCTGACGCCGAGCAACATCCACGTCACGACGCTGGTCGAGGGCAAGGCGGCGGTCGCGATGTTCTACTCGCAGGGCGAGGTCCAGTTCGCCGGCGCCCCGATGATCCAGGGCTACCGGACGCGCTGCTCCCAGACCTGGATCAAGGGCGACGACGGCTGGGTCATCAAGACGGCCCACTACTCGCCGATGACCGGCGGGGAGGGCGTCGCCACCATGCCGCTGCAGACGTCGGAGTCCCGCCGCGCCGGCGGCGCCCCGCCGATCGTGCACAGCGCCCGCAGCGCGCTGCCTTCGTCCGAGATGTCCCGCGCGATCGAGGACCGCATCGACTACGTGTTCCGTTACTGGCGCAGCAAGCAACGCGGGCTCGCCGGCGCCAACGGGCTGCACGTGTTCAACTCGAACGGCGGCATGCTCGCGCACAGTTCGCCGGTGCAGGTCGTCGAGTTTCCGGTCTCGACGGTGCAACCCCGCGATGTGCACGTCGTCCCGCTCGTCGACGGAGAAGCTGCCGTCGCGATCTTCTACGCCGAAGGGAGCCTCCAGGTGAAGGGCGGACCGCTGGTCCCCAACTACCGGACCCGGGTGACGCAGACCTTCGTCAAGGAGTTCGGGCGCTGGCACTGCAAGACCGAGCACTGGTCCAAGCTCGCCGGCGCCGAGGGGGTGCAGCCGGTGAGGGTCGCGGGGCAGCTGGCGCCCGAACCGGTCGACCAGAGCGGCTTCTCGACCGACTGCAAGGAGATCGACGCCGTGATGCACTCGGTGCGCATGTTCACCGACGGCAACATCGACGCGTGGCGGGCCTGCTACACCGAGGACGCGCAGTGGACCCACAACCAGTGGGGCGCGACCAACCCGATCGACGACCTGGCGGCGATCCACCGCGCGTTCCACGAAGGCGTCGAGAGCGTCGTCGTGACCAACTACAACTTCGAGTGCGTCACCTACGGCAACGGCGTCAAGAAGGTCAATTCGTGGCTCAAGTTCCGCGCCAAGTACAAGACCGGAGAGGTCGACGAACGCTGCGGAGCCTTCTCCGTGCGGCTCGGAGAGGACAACCGGTTCACCTACGAGGTCGGGCTCTACGACACCGCCGGGATGCCGGGCAGCTCTCCCTACGACGACAAGACCGCGGCGAGCGGCGCGCCCGCTGACCAGCCGGTCGCCGAGACGAACGACCCGCGCTCGACGCGCGTCAAGGAGGCGATGATGACCTTCGCCAAGGGGGACTTGAGCTACGCCGACGAGTTCTACAAGGCCGACGCGCGCTTCGTCCTGCCCGACGCCAAGGAGCCGCTCGACGTCGCGGGCTGGCGCACGCTCGCCGGCAACATGCACGAGGCGTTCGGCGACATCGAGTTCACCCAGCTCGCGATGAACACCACCACCTACCCCCAGTTCGGCTCGTGGACCTACGCGTGGTGCGTGTGGCAAGGCACGAGCAAGGCCACGGGTGAGGTGCACCGCTTCCCGCTGCACCTGATGTGGCAGTGGGACGGCGACCGCATCGCGCGCGAGTTCGGGTACTTCGACGCCGCGCGCTTCACCAGCGTGCTGGAAGCGACCCTCGAGAAGCTCGGCGAAGAGTAGCGCGCGCCCGCCGGCGGCGGCTAGGCCCCGCCGGCGCAGGCGCGCTCGTAGCCCGCCGCGTCCGTGACGCCGGGCGCCTCGCCGGAGACGCGCACCTTGACCATCCAGCCCTCCCCGAACGGGTCGCTCTGGAGCCGGTCGAGGTGCTCGACCAAGTCGTGGTGCACCTCGACGACCTCACCGGCGACGGGCGAGATCAGGTCGAAGATGCCGTTGGGCGTCTCGCACTCGGCGAACGGCCTGCCGGCGACGACCTGGGCGCCGACGGCCGGGAGGTCGAGGAAAACGGGCTTCGGCATCATCGCCGCGCCGAGGTCCGTAACGCCGATGGCAGCGACGCCGTCGGCGACACGGCACCACTCGTGGCTGGGTAGATACTTGCAGTCGTCAGGGCGCATGCGTTCGAACTCCGATACCTAGCGTAGCGCACGCGCCTCGCGGCGCGCGCCGGCCTTCGCGTCCGCCCCGAAAAACAACCGGGGCCCGCGCGGGCCGCTACGACACCCTTCGGATCGCCTGCTACCCTTCCTTCACCGGATGCCCAAACTTCGAGAAGAGCGTTTCCTCCGCGTCAAGGTGGACATGGTCACGCGCTGTCAGCTGCGCTGCGTCATGTGCCACTTCGCGCACCCGGAGTTCAAGGAGAGCCCTGTCACCATGGACCGGGAGCTGCTCGAGAAGGTCGCCGCCGAGATCTTCCCGCGGGCGCACGACGTGGTCCTGTCGTCGAGCGCCGAGCCGCTGCTCGCCAAGGAGCTGCCGCGCGCGCTCGAGCTGTGCCGCGAGCACGGGGTGCCGAACTTCCACTTCAGCACCAACTGCCTCGCGATGACCGACGCGATCATGGACACGATCATCGACGTCCAGATGCCGGTGCTGACGGTCAGCTGCGACGCGGCGACCAAGGAGACGTTCGAGAAGATCCGCAAGCCGGGCAAGTGGGAGCCGTTCCTGCGTCGCTTCGACATCATCGCGGCCCGCAAGAAGGCGCGCGGCAGCGAGCTGCCGGCCGTCTCGGTGACCTGCGTGCTGATGCGCAGCAACATCCGCGAGGTCCCGCAGATGATCCGGTTCTTCAAGGACCGCGGCGTGCGCGACATGAACTTCGTGCACATGGCGGTCATGGGCGGCCTCGGCGTCGAGGACGAGTCGCTGATGAACGACCCCAAGCTCGCCAACGAGATGATCGCCGAGGCCCGCGCGGTCGCCGACGAGGTCGGGATGAACGTCGTGCTGCCGTTCCCGATCGCGGAGACCTTCAACGAGGAGGGCCCGGTCACCAACCAGGCGCGCAGCGACGAGGGCGGCGGCACCGCCCTGCTCGCGCCCGGCGTCGACGAGACCGACCGCGCCTCGTCGGAAGAGGTCGCCAAGTACCTCAACCACAAGAACCGCGAGTTCCTGCTCAAGGCCAAGCAGAAGGACCACCACAACCGACCCTGCTACTTCCCGTGGTACTACATCCACGTGAACCCGGACGGCACGGTGTTCCCGTGCGGCTGCTGGTTCGAGTTCTCGACGTTCGGCGACTTCAAGACGCAGACGTTCGAGGAGATCTGGACCGGGCCGAAGTTCACCGAGCTGCGCGACCAGCTCTACTCCTTCAAGCTGCGCGACGTCTGCGAGAACTGCTCGGTCGCCAACATGGGCCGGCCCGACGTCAAGGCGTCGTTCAGCCACCGCGCCAAGGTCCGCCGACCGCAGCTCGAGACGTAGCCGGAGCGCGAACCACCGTCTGCGACCCTCCATGTCGAGCTCCGTCGACCGCCTGAAGCAGGCCTTCACCGAAGCCTGCAGCGCGCAGGACATCCGCGGCGCGCTGACCGGTCCGCCGGGCGCGCTCGACGTGTCCTTCGAGGGTCAGGAAGGCGCGGACGCCGCCCTGATGCGGCACGGCTTCGAGGCCGAGCTCCGCGCAGCGGGCGTCGAGTGGGCCACGCTGGCCGCCGACGCCGCCCCCGACGAGGCCGCGCTCGCGCGCTACCAGGCGGCGCTCCAGGCGACGCTCGCGCGCATGCGCGTGCTGCTCGTCGAGCTCAACTCCTACATCAGCGGCGGCCTGGAGTGGGTCTTCCCCCAAGCGCCCGAGGCCTTGTGCGGACGCGGGCTCGCCAACTACCGCTTCCCCGCGCGCGCGGCGGTCGACGTCACCGCGCAGGACGACCACGTGCGGATCCACGTGCACGAGGACGACCTCGGCGACGTGACGTCGTCGGGGTTCTACGTGCCGGCGATCGTGCGCGGCGACTTCTGCGCGACGGTCCGCTACCGGATCGGCGCGTGGCTACCCGGCGACGCCGCGGTGTGCATGGGCCTGTTCGCGCAGGACCAGCCGTCGGGGCTCCGCTACTACGCGATGCGTCGCTCGTCCGGCGAACGGCCGCACGAGGTGCTCGCCAACTTCAGCAACCAGGTCTTCAGCGACCCGCAGCCGGTGAGCGGGGACGAGGGCTGGCTGCGGCTCGAGCGCCGCGGCGACCTCGTCGTCTGCTCGCACCGACAGGAAGGCGACTGGACCGTGCTCGGCGAACACCGCGGCGACGCGCCCGACGACGTGCTGTTCGGCGCCAAGATCTGGTCGAGCGGCCGCGCCGGGCC
>JBMHDP010000372.1:0-9880 GCA_049889335.1 Planctomycetota bacterium | reverse complement strand
GGCGTCGCGCGCTCGCCCTCGTCGTCCAGCTCGAAGAACGTCGGCATCTCCACGCCCATCGATCCGCCGACGAGGCTGGTGGGGAAGGCTTCGAGGATGTTGCGCAGGTCGCGCACGTTGCCGTTGAAGAACCGGCGCGCGGCCGCGATCCGATCCTCGGTGATCGCGAGCTCTTCCTGGAGCGCGCGGAAGTTGGCGTCGCTCTTGAGCTGCGGGTAGCCCTCGGCGACGGCGAACAGCGAGCGCACGGCGAGCCCGAGGCGCCCCTCGTCGCGGCCCTGGCTCTCGGCGGAGCCGCGGTTGCCCATCGCGGTGTTGCGCAGCTCCACGACGCGCTCGAGCGTCTCGCGTTCGTGCGACGCGTAGCCCTTGACCGTCTCGACGAGGTCGGGGATCAGGTCGTAGCGGCGCTTCAGCTCCACGTCGATGTCAGACCAGCTCTCCCGGGTCGTGTTCTTGAGGTTGGTGATGCGGTTGTAGACGGCGATCCACCAGATCACGGGGACCAGCACGACGACCGCGACGACGATCAGGATCGGCTCCATCAGGCGTCGAGCTCCTTGAGGAGGTGGCGGGGCCAGCGCTCGCAGAACCCGCGCACCGTGTCCATCGCGCTCTCGAAGCGGGCGGGCTCCCAGCGGCGTCGCCCGCCGCTGAGGCACAGCGCGCCGCCCTCGACGTCGATCATCGGGGGGCTCGTCTGCAGCAGGAACTCCATCATGCGCGGGTGCAGCACGTCGTAGGCGAACTTGCGGTCACTCGACTGCACGTAGAACTTGCGGCTGAACTCGTCGGACTCGAAGTCGATGTCGTCGAAGCCGAACGCGCCCTTGAGCTTGTCCCAAACGCCCTCCGGCCGGATCAGCAGCGGCGGCGTGTGCCACGGCGGGTGCACGATCAGGTAGCTGAAGTTGTAGGTCGTCGTGCGGCGGTCCTTGCCCGTGCCCGACGTGACCTTGTAGCGGAAGTCGCCCATGACCAGGCGGCAGCTCCGCTCGAACAGCTCGACCGCGCCGGTCAGCGTGTTCTTCGCGACGCGGGAGTGGCCGCGCCGGAAGATCTCGAACTGCGCGTATTCGTCGTCGTGGCTGCTGTCGTGGTTCGGGTCGAAGCGGAGGCCGAGCTTGCTGGCCAGCGCCGCGAGGTCCTCTCGCCGCTTCTTTTCCTGCAGATGGCTGAAGTAGGCCATCACGCCGACGAGCAGTATGCCGAGGACGAACAGGTAGACCATCGCCGTACGGTAGCGCGTCCGCTTCAGGGCGCTAGCGTCACCGCAGCAGCACGTCGTAGATCTGCACGCGCTCGACGTGGGGGGCCAGGAGCTCCATGACCGCGCGCGCGTGCGCAGGGTGCTCGACGAAGGCTGTGAGCGCTGCGCGGTCCACGAAGTTCAGCACGAGCGCCGCGTCGTGGTCCAGCTCCCGCTGCGGGTCGTCGAGCAGCGGTCTGCCGACGGAGACCCGCGTCAGCCCGGGGACCCGGCCGACGAAGCCACTTCCGACGCGCTCGATGTGCGCGTGCGACGCGCGGTCGGCCGGGGTCTTCCACCACAGCAGCATGACGCGGTCGACCTCCCCTTCGCCGCTGCGCAGCGCGCCGCAGGCGGCGGCGCCGACGGCGGCCGCCAGCGCCGCCGCGCGGATCAAGGCAGCGTCTCCCAGAGGAACGTCCACGCCAGCGCCGACAGGTGCGCCGCTTGCCGGTTGTCGGCGGCGCCGCCGTGGCCACCCTCGATGTTCTCGTAGTAGAGCACGTCGTGCCCCTGCTCGAGCATGCGCGCCGCCATCTTGCGAGCGTGGCCCGGGTGGACGCGGTCGTCCCGCGTGGACGTCGTGAACAGCACCTTCGGGTAGGCGATGTCGGCGGCGACGTTGTGGTAGGGCGAGTAGCGCCGCAGCCACTCGGACTCTTCAGGGAGGTCGGGGTCACCGTACTCGCCCATCCAGGACGCGCCGGCGAGCAGCTTGTGGTAGCGCAGCATGTCGAGCAGCGGCACCTGGCAGACGACCGCGCCGAACAGCTCCGGGTACATCACGGTCATGTTGCCCATCAACAGGCCGCCGTTGCTGCCGCCCTGGATGCCGAGGTGCTCCGGGGACGTGACCTGCGCGTCGATCAGGTCCCGCGCGACGGCCGCGAAGTCCTCGTAGCTCTTGTGGCGGTGCTGCCGCAGCGCCGCCTGGTGCCATCGCGGGCCGAACTCGCCGCCGCCGCGGATGTTGGCGACCGCGTAGACCCCGCCGCGCTCGAGCCAGGCGGCGCCGACGGTCGCGCTGTAGCCCGGCGTCAGCGACACTTCGAAGCCGCCGTAGCCGTAGAGCAGGGTCGGGTTGCTGCCGTCTAGCGGCGCGTCCTCCTTCCTCACCAGGAAGTAGGGCACGCGCGTGCCGTCCTCGGACGACGCCTCGCGCTGCTCGACGACGAGGCCGACCTCGTCGAAGAACCGCGGCAGGCTCTTGAGCTCGGTCGGCGCGCCGCCGCCGACCTCGCCGCGCCACAGGCTGGTGGGGGTCAGGTAGTCGGTCACGGTGAGCCAGTAGTCGTCGCTCTCGTCGGCGTCCACGGGGGAAGCCGACACCGTGCCGAACTCGGGCAGCCCGGGCAACGGCTCCAGCGCCCAGCCGTCGCCGCCCGGCGTCGCCGCGTAGACGACGTTGCGCACGTTGTCGAGCACGTTGACCAGCAGGTGGCGGCGCGTGCCGGACCAGCCGCTGAGCGAGCGACGCTCGGTCGGCGCGAACAGCACGTCGAACTCGCGCGCGCCCTGGAGGTAGTCGTCGAAGCGGGTGACGAGTAGCGACCCTGCGGCGTAGCGCTCGCCGCCCGTCGACCAGTCTTCACGGAGCTCGAACAGCAGCCACTCGCGGTGCGCGGTGGCCGTCGCGCTGTCCGGCTTGTCGATCCGGACGAGGTCGTCGCCGCGCACGACGAAGGTCTCGTTGGTGTAGAAGGTGACGCCGCGGAAGACGAAGTCGCGCTCGAAGCCCGCGGTGCGGTCGCTGTAGGCCACGACGAACACGTCCGTGGTCTCGCCGCTCGTCACCGTGACGGCGTCCTCGATGGGGGTGCCCCGACGCCAGCGCTTGACGACGCGCGGGTAGCCCGACTCGGTCATCGTGCCGGCGCCGAAGTCGGTGCCGACGTAGAGGGTGTCGCGGTCCCGCCACGCGACCTGGGTCTTGGCCTCGGGCAGCGCGAAGCCGTCGACGACGAACTGCTTCTTCACCGGGTCGAACTCGCGCACCACCGCCGCGTCGGCGCCGCCCCGTGAGAGGCTGAGCAGGCAGCGGCTCTGGTCCGGCAGCAGCCAGGTCGACCCCTTCCACACCCAGTTCTCGCCTTCTTCGGCGCCGAGCGCGTCGAGGTCCAGCACGACCTCCCACTCGGGGGCGTCGGTCAGGTAGGACTCCCAGGTGGTGCGCCGCCACAGCCCGCGCGGGTTCGCGGCGTCCTGCCAGAGGTTGTAGTAGTGCGCGCCGCGCTTGGTGACGTAGGCGACGCGCTCGTCGGAGTCGAGGATCGAGAGCAGCCGGTCGCGGAGCGCTCCGAAGCGCGGCGCAGCGGCCAACGCCGCCTCGCTCTCGGCGTTGCGGGCGCGCACCCACGCGAGCGGGGCGTCGCCGTCGACGTCTTCGAGCCAGAGGAAGGGGTCGTGCGGGGCGGGGGCGGGCATCGGGCCGGCTGCGGGCGCGCAGCCCGCCGAGGTGGGATCCGTCAGGCACCCCGGGCACAAGAGACGGCAGGCGTTGGCTGCTTCCTTCCGGACCTGACCAGGTGCGCCGACTGCCCCCTTGCTCGGGACCCGACAGACCCCACCTCCGCGGGCCGCGCGGGGAAAAACTGGCGGAGAGGGGGGGATTCGAACCCCCGACAGCCTTTTGGGCTGTACCCGCTTTCCAGGCGAGCTCCTTAAACCACTCGGTCACCCCTCCGCACGGTCCTGTCCGTCGGCCCTCGCGGGCGCCGGGACGGGAAAAGGGGACGGAGAAAGCTAGCTGTCCGCGCGGCCGCAGGCAAGGTCGCCAAGATCTTTCGCGGCGCGGCTCGATTCGGCATGCTGGAGCGATGGCGGCAGCCGGCGACGACAGCGGATCAGGGAGCGAGCAGCGGGCCTACCAGGTCGTCGCGCGCCGCTTCCGGCCCCAGACCTTCGACGAGCTCGTCGGGCAGGAGGAGGTCCTGCAGTCGCTGCGCCGCGCGCTCGAGCAGGGTCGCGTGCCGCACGCGTTCTTGTTCACCGGCAGCCGGGGGGTCGGCAAGACCACCTCTGCGCGGATCCTGGCGCGCTGCCTGAACTGCGAGCAAGGGCCGACGCCGTCGCCGTGCGGGACGTGCGAGCCGTGCCGCTCGATCCTGGACGGCAGCAACCCGGACGTGATCGAGATGGACGCCGCGTCGAACCGCGGCGTCGACGAGGTCCGGCGCCTGCGCGAGAGCGTCGCCTTCGCGACCATGCAGTCGCGCTACCGCGTCGTGATCCTCGACGAGGTGCACATGTTCACCAAGGAGGCGTTCAACGCCTTCCTCAAGACGCTCGAGGAGCCGCCGCCGAAGGTGGTGTTCGTGCTCGCGACGACCGAGCGCCACAAGGTGCCCGACACGATCCTGTCCCGCTGTCAGGTCCTGTCGTTCCGGCGCGTCGGCGAGCCCGACCTCGTCAAGCGGCTGCGCATGATCGCGGACAAGGAGCAGGTCGCGCTCGCCGACGACGTGCTTGAGGAGATCGCGATGGCGGTCCGCGGCGGCGTGCGCGACGCGGAGACGGCGCTGGAGCGAATCCTGCCGCTGGCCCGCGAGCTGGGCGACGAGTTCGACCTCGACGCCTACCGCGCGCTGACCGCGCGGGTCGGCCTCGACGCGGTGGTCGAGGTCGTGCAGGCGCTGCTCGCGGACGACGCGCGGCAGGGCCTGGAGTTCGCCCGCGCGATGCAGGAGCAGGGCCACGACGAGCGGGAAGCGCTCGGCGAGATCACCTCGATGCTGCGCAGCCTGCTGCTGATGAAGATCGACGGCCCGGACACGAACCTCGTGCCGCTCTCGGGCGCGCTCCGCGAGCGGGTCCAGGGGCTCGCCGCCGACGTCGACAGCGCGCGGCTCGACGCCATGATCGGCGCGGGGATCCTCGGTCGTGAGCGCCTGCGGCGCCTCGAGGACCGCGGCGTGGTGTTCGAGATCGCGCTCGTGAGGATGGCCCAAGCGGGCGCGCTGCCGACGCTCTCCGACCTGCTCGCTGAGGTGCGAGCAGGAGGCGGCGCCGGCGAGGCGGCGGCCGCGCCGGCGTCGGCGGCCGCCGCGCGACCTCAGCAGACGCCGTCCTCGGCGGCTCGTCCGGCGGCTCCGACGGCGCCTGCCGCTGCGCCGCAGCGGCCGCTCACGCCGGTCGCGGACGCCGCGGAGCTCAAGGCGCGCGCGCTCGCGCGCTTGAGCGACCGCAAGCTGCTGCAGGCGACGCTCGAGCTGTGCAGCTTCGAAGGCCCGGACGCGAACGGCCGCGTCGTCGTCACCCTGGAGACCGAGCGCAAGATGTACATCGACCGCGTGAAGTCGCCGGTCATCGACCAGCAGCTGCGGGAGGTCGTCCGGGAGGCGGCTGCCCGGGACGTAGCGGTCGAGCTCCGGGTCGCCGGCGCACCGGCGGCCGGTCCGCCTGCCGCGGGCGGCGCTGCGAGGCCCGCCAAAAAAGACCCCAAGCCAGGGCCGAAGGCCGCGCAGCTGATGAAGAAGTTCGGCGGGCGCGTCGTCCAGGTCAACCCGAAGGACCGGGTGCGACGCGGCGCCGACCCGGCGCCCGGCGCGTCAAGCGACGCGCCGTCGTCCGAGCCCGACTTCGGCGGCGAGCTACTCGATCCAGGCGTGCCGCCTGACCTCGGGTAGCGCGCGCGTGGGCGCGTCGTTGCTCCGTCGCGCCGGCAGCTGAAGGGAGCAGACCGACCGCCTCAAGCCCCCGGCGCAGCAGGCCCTGAAGGAAGGCAGGCCTGAAGGAAGGCAGGCCTGCAGGAAGGGAGGCCCGAAGGACCTCAGGCCCCGAAGGAGACGTGGCCGAACTCCGAGACGGTCTTGGCGACCTGCGAGTCTTCGGACCAGTCGCCGGTCCAGCCGCTCTGCTGCATCGCCTCCATCTCTTCCTGCCACCACCAGCGGTCGCAGAAGGCCGGCTTCAGGTCGTCGAGCCAGTGCGCGTCCTCGTCGTACTTCGCGAAGAAGACCTCGTTCGCCCAGTCCGGGTTGCGGCCCTGGATGAACTTGAGCACGAACACCTTCTCGCCCTGGACCTCGGCGATGCCGTCGACGAGCACCTTGCCCGGCGTGCACGACATCGACGGCCCTCGCACGGTGCGCTCCAGCCCCGAGACGCGGCGGTAGGCCTCGGTGAAGATCTCGTAGGCCTTGTAGAGCGGGACCTCGAAGTAGCGGCGCGGTCCGGTGTCGCGCTCGACGAACATGTAGTAGGGGATCGCGCCGAGCGTGACCTCGCGCTTCCACATGTTCGCCCAGACCTCGGGGTCGTCGTTGACGTGGCGAATGAGCGGCGCCTGGCAGCGCACGACGGCCCCGGCGTTGCGCACGCGCTCGACCGCGGCCTGGCTCATCGGGGTGTCGAGCTCCGCCGGGTGGCTGTAGTGCGACATCACCGACAGGTTGCGGCCCGCGCTGTGCACCTCGTCGAAGAGCCGCATCAGGTCGTCGGCGTCGTCGTCGGTGACGAAGCGCGCCGGCCAGTAGGCCATCGCCTTGGTGCCGATGCGGATGCTGACGATGTGGTCGAGCTCGGCCTCGAGCAGCGGCTCCACGTAGCGACGGAACACCTTGGTCTTCATGACCATCGGGTCCCCGCCGGTGAACAGCACGCTGTTCACCTCCGGGTGCTTCTTCAGGTAGTCGACCATCCGGTCGGCTTCCTTGGCCGCGAACTTCATGTCGTCGAGGCCGACGAACTGCGGCCACCGGAAGCAGTAGGTGCAGTAGGTGTGGCAGACCTGACCCGCCGAAGGGAAGAACAGCACCGTCTCGCGGTACTTGTGCTGCATGCCGGCGACCTCGATGCCCTCGAGCTTCGGCACGTTCATCGACTTCTGGCCCGCGGGGTGCGGGTTCAGGCTCAGCTGGATCTGGCGCGCCTCGGCCTTGACCTCATCGCGGCTCGCGTCCTTGCGCAGCAGGTCGATCATCGCGTCGAGCTGGCCGTCGGCGAGCATGCCGGGCTGCGGGAACGTCAGCTGGAACATCGGGTCGTCCGGGACCCGGTCCCAGTCGATCAGCTCGTCGATCACGTAGTTGTTGACCCGGAACGGCAGCACGTTGGCGACCGCGCGCATGGCCAGCACCTGGTCCGCGCTGAAGCGGGACAGCTGCGGGATCTTCTCGAGGTTCTTCTCGGTGAAGACCGTGAACGGGCGGGTGGAGACTTCGATGTTCTTGGGCATTGCGGTCTGCGGCTGGGGTCTCCCGCTGCTTTACGATGCAGCGAAACGTCAGGTGCCTGAGGAACTTCGGGCGAGAGCCGAGCCGCGATGCGTCTCTTTCTCCCCGAACGAGGGCCGAACAGACTAACCACTCCGGCGCGTCGTGCCCACCCTAAGATGCTTTCGCCCGGCGCGGCGATGTCCGCGGTGCGTGCGCGGGTTCGCGTTTCTTCTTTGCTGACGGCATCATGCGTCCGGAGGACCGAACATGGCAGCTGGATTCGGAGACATGCAGAGCCTGCTGAAGCAGGCGCAGGACATGCAGCGACGCATGCAGGAGACGCAGCGCGCGCTGGCGGCGCGCACGCTCGAGGGCACGGCCGGGGGCGGCGTCGTCAAGGCCGTGGTCAACGGCAACCAAGAGCTGCAGTCGGTGCAGATCGACAAGGCCGCGGTCGACCCCGAAGACGTGGCCACCCTCGAGGACCTGGTCACGGTGGCGGTGCGGCAGGCGTTGACGGCCGCCAAGCAGCTCCGCGACGAGGAGACGGCCAAGATCACCGGCGGGATGAACCTGCCGGGCATGGGATTCTGAGGCGGGGAGGCCTGCAGCGCGCGCGGTCGGCCTGGAAAGCAGGCGCGCCGCGGCCCACGCTGCAGCGACCTGCCCCACGCTGCACATGGCCGGACGCGACCGCACCATCGAGAACCTGATCGAACGGCTCAACCGCCTGCCGGGCGTCGGGCCGAAGACCGCTGAGCGGCTGGCCTTCCACCTGCTCCGCGTCGAGCAGCAGGAGGCGCTCGAGCTGGCCGGGGCGATCGAGGCCGTGCGCGCCGCGGTCCAGAGCTGCAGCGTGTGCTTCCAGCTGGACGCGAGCGACCCGTGCAGCGTCTGCAGCGACGAGGGGCGCGAGCGCGACATGCTGCTGGTCGTCGAGGATCCGCGCGAGGTCGCGCGGTTCGAGGAGGTCGGCTACCGCGGCGTCTACCACGTCCTGCAGGGCCGGCTCTCCCAGGTCGAGGGCATCAAGCTCGAGGACCTGACCATCCGGCCGCTGCTCGCGCGCGTCGAGGCGGGCGCGTTCCGAGAGGTCTGCCTCGCCACCAACCCGGACCTCGAGGGCGAGGGCACGGCGCAGGTGCTGGCCGAGAAGCTCCAGCAGAGCGGCGCCTCGCTGACCCGGCTCGCGCGGGGCCTCCCCGCGGGCTCGTCCATCGCCCAGGTCAGCTCGTCGATCCTCTCGGACGCGATCGAGGGGCGCCGGCCGCTGTCGTGACGGCGACGCGATGAGCCGACGCGCGCCGCTGCCGATCGACGCGTCGCTGCCCGACGTGCTCGCGGCCCTGCAGCGCGCCCGTGCGGCGCTGCTGATGGCGCCGCCCGGCTCCGGCAAGACCACGCGCGTCCCGCCGGCGCTGCTCGCCGCGGCGCCCGCCGACGCGCAGGTCGTCGTGCTGGAGCCGCGTCGCCTCGCCGCGCGGGCGGCGGCCCAGCGCGTCGCGGAGGAGCTGGGGGAAGAGCTGGGCGGGCTCGTCGGCTACCAGGTCCGGGGCGACAGCTCGGTGAGTCGTCGCACCCGGCTGCGCTTCGTGACCGAGGGGGTGCTGGTGCGGCAGCTGGTGCAGGACCCGTTCCTCGAGGGCGTCGCGGCGGTCTGCCTCGACGAGTTCCACGAGCGTCACCTCGAGGGGGACCTCGCGCTCGCGATGCTGCAGGAGACGCGCGCGACCGTGCGCGAAGACCTGCTGCTCTGCGTCATGTCCGCGACGCTGGACCCAGCGCCGCTCCAGTCGTTCCTGGAGGGAGCGGAGGTGGTCGAGGCCGACGGGCGCCTGCACCCGGTCGAGCTCTCGCACCACGCGCGCGGGACCAGCGACGACCTCGAGCTGCAGGTGCGCGACGCCGTCGAGCGGGCGCTCGACGAGACCGGCGGGGACGTGCTCGTGTTCCTGCCCGGCGTCGGCGAGATCTCGCGGTGCATGCGCGCGCTGCAGAACCTCGCGCGGCGCCGCGCCGTCGAGGTCCTGCCGCTGCACGGGCGCCTCGACCTCGCGGCGCAGGGGCGCGCGATCCGTCCGCGCGACGGCCGGAAGGTCGTGCTCTCGACCAACGTCGCCGAGAGCTCGCTGACGATCGCGGGCGTGACGGCGGTGGTGGACTCGGGCCTCGCGCGCGAGCTCCGCTTCGACCGCGGCCGCGGCGTCGACGTGCTCGAGCTCGGTCGGATCAGCCTCGCGTCGGCGACGCAGCGCGCGGGCCGCGCCGGTCGGACCGGGCCGGGGCGCTGCTACCGGCTCTGGTCCGCGGCGGAGGAGCGCGGGATGCGCGCCCACGCGCTCCCGGACGTGCAGCGGGTCGACCTGTGCGGCCCGGCGCTGTCCGTGCGCGCCTTCGCGGGCCGGGACCCGGCCGCGTTCGGTTGGTTCGAGCCGCCGCCGGCAGACGCGCTGGAGCGCGCCGACGAGCTGCTGGT
>JBMHDP010000371.1:0-8600 GCA_049889335.1 Planctomycetota bacterium | reverse complement strand
CTCCCTACGCGGCCGGCGGGCGCGACGAGTCGCCGGTCTCCCGATCCCGCCTGGGCGGCACCGGGTCGAACCCCGGCTCGCAGAACGGGTGGCACCGGCAGAGTCGCCGGGCCGTGAGCCAGCTGCCGCGCAGCGCGCCGTGGACCTTGAGCGCCTCCAGCGCGTAGGTCGAGCAGGTCGGGTCGAACCGGCAGGTCGGCGGCTTCATCGGGCTGATCACCTTGCGGTAGAGCCACACCGGCGCCGAGAGCAGCCAGGCGAGCGGAGAGCGGGTCATCGCCGCGCGCGCCCCCGCCCCCGCCGCGGCGCCGGCTTGTGGAACGCCTTCTCGACCAGCCGCGGCAGCTCGCTCCGGAGCGCGGCGAGCGGCAGGTCGTCCTCGCGGCGTCGGGGGATCAGCACCACGTCGCAGCTCGCCGGCAGGCGGTCGCGTTCGAGGCGGAAGGCCTCGCGCAGGATCCGCTTGAGCTTGTTGCGCCGCACCGCGCCGCCGTGGTCCTTGCTCACCGAGAGCCCGAGCCGCGGCGCCGCCACCTCGCCGGGCCGGCGGGGCCAGACGACGACGGTCACCCAGTCGCCCGACGCGCGGCGCCCGCGGCCGTAGACGGACCGGAAGTCGCGCTGGGTCTTGAGCCGCAGGGTGCCCGGGAGCGTCGCAGGCCGGGTCGCCCCAGGCGCCGCTCGTCCGCGCGGCTTCACTTCCGGAGCGCCTGCACCGCGTAGGTCTTGCGCTCGTTGTCGTCGGGCAGGCTCGACGTCGACAGGAACATCCGGAAGTCCCGCTTGGCGGCGTCGGTGCGCCGCAGCGCCATCAGCACGCGACCGCGGTTGTAGTAGTCGTTGCTCCGCTTGGGGTCGAGCTCGAGCACGCGGTTGAGCTGCGCGAGCGTGCCTTCCAGCTGTTCGCGGTCGAACAGCCAGTTGGCGTAGAGCGCGCGCACCTCGATCTCCTCGGCGCGCAGCTCACGCAGGTACGCGTACTGCTCGGCCTCGTACTCGGGCGCCTGCGTGCGCTCGACCTCGCCGCGAACGAACTCCTGTTCGTCGGCGGACTCCTTGAGGAACGCCTTCGCCGAGGTCTCGAACTCGCGGTCGTCGCCGCGCTGCAGCGCGATCTGCAGCCGGTGCTTGTGCGCGATGCGCAGCAGCGAGCCCAGGTCCAGCAGGTAGCCGAGCAGCTCGTCGGCCTCCTCGAGGCGCGCCGCGGCCAGCGCCCGCTGTTCGGCGGCGTCGGCGGTGTACTCCGCGCGCTTCTCGCTCACCCGACGCGCGCGGTCCTCGAGGCGGATCGCCTCGCCGAGGTTGCGGAGCCCCTGCTTCTGCTGGGCGAGGCCGTAGTAGAGCAGCACGTAGGGCTCGTGGCGACGCGGCGAGCGTCGGTCGTAGACCTGCGCCAACTGGGCCGTCGCGTCGTCGAGCAGCTTGGGGTTGTCCTCGCTCGCGCGGAGCAGGATCGCGCCCTTGATGGCGTTGAGCTTGTAGTCGCTCGGGTCGATCTCGAGGCCGCGCTCGGCCTGGATCATCGCCTGCTCCAGCTTGCCGCCCTCGAAGTAGATCGGCGCGTTGCGCTGGCACGCGGTCAGCATCTCCTGCTGTTCGAGCGTGGTCGTCTTGCAGCCGCAGAGCAGGAGCAGGGGGAGGGCGTATCGGCGCATCGTGGGCTCGTCGGGCGGATCGGCGGGGTCGGCCGCCGACAGGGAGGATCGAGACCATACGGGCGCGCCCGGCGCGCTGTCGAGCCCGGCGTCCCGCTGGCCCGCGTTTGCGGTCCGACGCCGCCGAGCCCGGGCTTCATCGATCGCGGCCGTCCCGCTAGAGTCGGGGCGTCCGATCTCCGATCACCATGTCGAACACCCAGCCCTCTCGTCGCTCCTTCCTCAAGACCTCGGCCGCTGCAAGCGGCGCGGTCGTGGCCTCCGGTTCGCTCGGTGCTCTGCGCGCCGCGTCGCCCGTCCACCAGGGCGGCGGCCAGCTGAAGGTCGGCATCGTCGGCGTCGGCGGCCGCGGCTCCGGCGCTGCGGTGCAGTCGATCATGGCCGACAAGGAGAACGTGCTCTACGCGGCGGGCGACGCGTTCGTCGACCGCCTCGAGAGCGGCCTCGCGGGCATCCAGAAGTCGGCGGAGGGAGCCGGCCGCAAGGACCAGTTCCAGGTCCCGGTCGAGCGGCGCTTCGTCGGCCTCGACGCGCTCGACCAGGTGCTCGCCACCGGCGTCGACGCCGTGCTCCTCGCGACGCCGCCGGGCTTCCGGCCGATGCAGATCGAGCGCGCGGTCGAGAAGGGCGTGCACGTGTTCGCCGAGAAGCCGATCGCGACCGACGCGCCCGGTGTCCGGCGCGTCGAGAAGGCCTGCGAGCTCGCGAAGAAGAAGGGCGTGTCGGTCGTCAGCGGGCTCTGCTACCGCTACCACGACGGCCGCCGCGCGACCGTGCAGAAGCTGCAGGAGGGCGCGATCGGCGAGATCCTGACGATGCAAGGCAACTACGTGACCGGCGAGTTGTGGTTCCGCCCGGTCGAGGACAACTGGAGCACGCTCCAGAAGCAGGTTCGCAACTGGCTCTACTACACGTGGCTCTCCTGCGACCACATCGGCGAGCAGCACATCCACACGCTCGACATGCTGGCGTGGATCAAGGGTGACGTGTACCCCAAGGCCGCGACCTCCCTCGGCGGTCGCCAGAAGCGGACCGACCCGAAGTTCGGCAACGTCTACGACCACTTCGCGACCACCTACGAGTGGGAGGACGGCACCCGCGGCATCGCCCAGTGCCGTCAGCAGAACAACTGCTGGCGCGACGTGAACGAGTACATCTACGGCACCGAGGGCAAGGCCAACGTCTTCCGCCACCAGATCGCGGGCAAGGACAAGTGGCGCTACGCCGACAAGTCCCGGAACATGTACCAGGCCGAGCACGACGAGATGTTCGCTGCGATCCGCGCCGGCAAGCCGATCAACAACGGCGAGTACATGTGCAACAGCACGCTGATGGCGATCATGGGCCGCATGGCCGCCTACACCGGCAAGCGCATCACCTGGGAGCAGGCGCACGACAGCCAAGAGGTGCTGATGCCCAATCTGCTGACGTGGGACGACGAGCCGCCGGAGCACCCGATCGCGATCCCCGGCGTGACGAAGTTCGTCTGAGCGGCGTAGGCGCCGCCTCTCGGCTGCGCGGCGCCCTAGGCCCGGCGCTCGTCCTTCGGCAATGGGCGCGCGGGACTCGCCCGCTCCACCAGAGGGCGAAGCCGCCGCAGACGAGGCGCCAGCCGCCCCCGCGCTCGCCGTCGACGAGGTCGATCCACGCGCCGGCGCAGAGCGCGACGGCGAGCCCGAAGCGCATCGGCGCGACGAAGAACGTGCCCCGTGAGGGGTCGGTCTTCGGCTGCGCGGGCTGACTCACGGCAGGAGCATGATTTCGAGGGGGTCGCGCGAGCGCGCTGGGTGGCGGTGTGCGACAGCTGGGGCGCGCGTGGGGCCGGTTCGTCGGCGACGGCTGCGCGCGCCGTCGGCGGCGTGGCGCGTCGCGCGCGAGGTGGGGCTGTTGCAGTCCGCGCGGGACGCGCGTCGCCTCCGCGCGACGACCCGGCGAGGCTGCCGATCGCGTCCGTCTCGACGAGGGGGCCCGAGACGTCACCAAATCAGGGCGCGAACCTCCGCTGCCAAGGACGCATGGATGAAGTCTCGATTCAGGTTGCGCCTCTGTTCACGAGGAATCGATAGAGTGCGCTGGTGACGAACATCGTCGAGGACGAAGCGCGCTGCGACGAGCCGCGCACGATCGAGGTTGAGGTCGACGGCGAGCGCCGGACGATCACCGACCGTCGACGCCGGCCGACGCCGATGTTCAGCCGCTACGTGCTGTGGGGCGGGCGCCGCCGGCACGTGCGTCGCGACGAAGAGCGCGACGGCGCGTTCGTCGACATCCACGGCCCCTGGTCGCTGCTGCTGGTCCTCGTCGTCGTGGCGCTCAACCTGCTGGACGCGTTCTTCACGCTGCTGTTCCTCTCGCACGGCGGCACCGAGTTGAACCCGCTGGTGCAGTGGGTGCTGAAGTCCGAGTGGCACCCGTGGCCGTTCCTGCTGCTCAAGACCGTCGGGATCGGGTTGGCGTGCGGCTTCTTGATCGTCGCCAAGCACTTCCGCTCGGCGCGGTGGGGGATGGCCTTCGTGCTGGTGGGCTACACGGTGCTGCTTGGCTGGCACCTGTTCCTTCTCCAGCACCTGCCGGGCTGAGCGTAGCGGCCGCCGCGACCCAGGCGCCGCGCGCTGGCCTCGGGGGGCGGGTTCGTGGCAGACTCCGAGCCATGTCCAAGCTCGCGCTCGCCGTCCTCGTCGCCGCCCTGACCTCCTGCGGGGCGCTGATCGCCCAGGCCGTCCCCGCGTCGGTGTTCTCCGACCACATGGTCCTGCAGCGCGACCAGCCGATCGCGGTGTGGGGCACGGCAGGCCCCAACGAGGCTGTCACCGTCGCGCTCGACGGCGTGACCGTCGAGGGGGCGGCTGGCGCCGACGGCGCCTGGCTCCTGCACCTGCCCGCGCGGGGCGCAGGGGGGCCGTTCGACTTGACCGTGCGGGCCTCGAACGAGGTCGTGGTGCGCGACGTGTTGGTGGGCGAGGTCTGGGTGTGCTCCGGCCAGTCGAACATGTACTGGTCGATGGACCGTCACGAGGACACCAAGGCGGCGCTGCCAGGCTCCGGCGACGGGCAGCTGCGGCTGCTGCAGTTCCCGCTGGTCGCCAGCCGCGCGCCGCTCGCCAGCGTCAACGCGCGCTGGCAGGTCGCGGGCCCCGACACGCTGCGGAAGTTCAGCGCGGTCGCCTACGGGTTCGGCCGGCGCCTGCGCGCCGAGCTGGGCGTGCCGGTCGGTCTGGTGCACACCTCGTGGGGCGGCACCCGCGCCGAGGCGTGGACGCGCGAGGACGCGCTGGCCCGAGAAGAGGTGCTGCGGCCGATCCTTTCGCGATGGGAGCAGATCTACGCCGACTATCCGGCCGCCGCGGCCGCGCACGAGGCGGCGACGGCCAGGTGGGAGCGGTCGGTCGCCGAGGCCAAGGCCGCGGGCAGGAAGGCGCCGCGTCGGCCGCGCGCGCCGACCGGCCCCGACGACCGCCACGCCCCCGGGCGTCTGTTCCACGGCATGATCCAGCCGCTCGTGCCGATGACGTTCCGCGGCGTGATCTGGTATCAGGGCGAGTCGAACGCGACGCGGGCCTTCCAGTACCGCACCCTCCTGCCGACCATGATCCAGGACTGGCGCGACGCGTTCGGTCATGGCCAGTTCCCGTTCCTGGTCGTGCAGCTCGCCGGCTACCGCGCCAAGGGGCAGGACCCGCGGATGTGGGCCGAGCTCCGCGAGGCGCAGGCGATGGCCCGAGCGGTGCCCAACACCGAGGTGGCGTGCATCGTGGACCTGGGCCTCGAGGGCAACATCCACCCGCCCCACAAGCTCGAGGTCGGCCGGCGGCTCGCGCTGCTCGCGCAGGCGGGCACCTACGGCCAGTCGCTCGTGCACTCCGGGCCACGCTTCTCGCACTACACGCTCGAGGGCGACGCCGTGCGCGTGCACTTCGATCACCTGGGCGGCGGCCTCGTGCAGCGCGGCGACGCGCTGCAGGGCTTCGAGGTGGCGACGGCGGACGGGGAGTTCGAGCCGGCGGTGGCGGTGATCGACGGGGACACGGTCGTGGTCCGCGGCGAGGCCGGCGCGCCGCGCCACGTGCGCTACGCGTGGCGGCACTGGCCGCAGGTCAGCCTGTTCAACCAGGAAGGCCTGCCGGCCGAGCCGTTCCGCACCGACGCCCGCGCGGGCGTCACCGCCGAGGCGCGCTGACCGCGCCCCGGACCGCGGCTGCGGCTGCTGTCGCGGCGACTACTTGGCGAGCGCGGCGCGCACCTTCTCGGCGACGTGTTCGCCGAGCAGGCGCGAGCCCTGCTTGGTGAAGTGCACGTCGACGCGCGGCTGGATCTGCGCCTGCCTCGTCAGCGCGAACGCGTAGAGGTCGACGACCTCCGCGCCGTGCGCCTGCATGATCTCGCGCGCGATCGCGTTGTAGCGCTCGGGGTCTTGGACGTCGCGGTGCGGACGCACGCCGCCTGCGGGCACCGGCGTCGTCGTGGCGAACACCAGCCGGGCGCCCGTCGCCTGGAGCTTCTTGGTGATCTCGCGCAGCTGGCGCTCGTAGGTCTCCAGCGGCGCCTGGCGGCGGTCCGCGGGGTCGTTGGAGTTCTTGCCGTCGGGCTTCACGCGCTTGAGGTCGTGCAGGCCGAAGTTGAACCAGATCAGGTCGAACCCGCCGCCTTCGAGCTGCAGCCAGCGGTCGACGTTGGCGACGCCCTTGGTCGTGCCGGCGCAGTTTTCCTGCGGCCGGACCACGAGCGTGTCCTCGCGCAGGAGCCGCTTGACGACGGGGGTGTAGCCCATCGAGATCGAGTCCCCGAGGATGAGCACCCGGCGCTTGCTCCGGTTCTCGGCGTCGACGCGCGCGCGCACCGGGCCGAACTCCTCGGCGACGCACTTGTCCTGCCAGCGCTCCAGGACCGCGCGCAGGCCCGCCTCGGACTCCGGGGCCTGCCCGCGGTCGCCGGTCGCGCGGATCCAGTTGTCCAGGATGGCGCGGTGCAGCAGCAGCGGCCCTCGATGGACGGCGCTGCCGACCAGGTTGTTGAGCTGGTGCGGGTCCTCGCCCAGGTCATAGAGCTCCTCGCGCGGGCGCGCGGCGCCGTAGAACAGCAGCTGCTGCGCGTCGAGCGCTCCCTCCGACGCCAGGCGGCGCGCCTCCTTGGTGACCGCCCAGCCGTCCCGGTACTGCGGCTGCATGTAGGGCCGGTCCGGCAGCTCGTTGCGGATGTAGCGGAACCGCTCGGAGACCACGGCCCGGATCCGGTC
The DNA here is from genome assembly GCA_049889335.1 of Planctomycetota bacterium. GTDB lineage: Bacteria > Planctomycetota > UBA1135 > UBA1135 > UBA2386. The sequence continues at coordinate 1,712 of JBMHDP010000371.1, read as the reverse complement.
GATCGTGTAGTCGCAGCGATCGCGCGCGCTGATCACGTAGGGCCGCTTGTAGTCGTTGGCGAGCAGGTCCCGGCTCTCCATCGCGGCGGGCCGGTCGACGCCCGCCAGCGCCAGCACCGTGGCGGCGAGGTCGACGCCCGAGACCAGGTCCTCGCGCACGCCGGGCGCCACGCCCGGTCCCGCGATCAAGAGCGGCACCTTGACCCCGCCCTCGTAGAGGAACTGCTTGTGGCGGTGCATGCGGTAGCCGTGGTCGGAGAAGAAGAACACCACGGTCGACTCGAGCAGCCCGTCCTGCTGCAGCGCGGCGAGCACGCGCTTGACCTCGCGGTCGGTCTTGGCGACCACGTCGTAGTGGTGCGCGATCTCGCCGCGGACGGCCGCGGTGTCGGGGTAGTAGGGCGGCACCTCGACCGCTGCCGGGTCGGTCGTCTCGGGCGCGCGGTTCTTGCCGCCCCGCAGGTGGAGCTGCCCGAAGAACGGCTGGTCCGCGGTCGCGGCAGGTCGCCAGAGCGCAGCGACGTCGCGCAGCCGCTCGAGGTTCATGCTCGGGTCGTGGTGGTCGTAGAGCTGCGCGGGGTCGTGCGTGAAGTTGTAGTCGAGCTTGCCGCGGTTGAACGTGTAGTAGCCGGCGTCCCGCAGCAGCTCCGGCAGCGTCCGCACGCCGTCGGGCAGCGCGATCTGGTCGTCCGGCGTGCGCGAGCTGCGGTGGTTGTGCGCGCCGATCGTGGTCTGCCAGCAGCCGGTGATCACCGCGGAGCGCGTAGGGGAGCAGACGGGCGCGGGCATGTAGGCGCGCTCGAACCGCGCGCCCCGAGCGGCGAGCGCGTCCAGCGTCGGCGTGGCCGCGAGCTCGTCGCCGTAGCAGCCCAGCCAGTCGCAGAGGTCCTCGACGTAGAGCCAGAGCACGTTGGGGCGGTCCTGCGACGAGACCTCGGCGCAGCCGGCCCAGAGCGCGAACAGGAGCGGGACGAAGCGGATCATGACAGCAGCCTACCGGTCGGCGATGATCGCGTCCCCGATGTCGTCCGAGCCCGTCGACCCCGGAGCGCCGCTCCGCGTGCTGCGCGTCCTGACGCGGCCCAACCTCGGCGGCCCGACGCGGCAGGCGATCGCGCTGTGGCACAGCCAGCGCGCGCAGGGCGTCGAGACGCTCTTGGTCACGGGCATGGTCGGAGGCGAGGAGGAGGCGCTGCCGCCCGACGAGCACGGCATACCGCGCGTCGAGCCTGGGCGGCCCGAGGCCGGCTGGCTGGAGCTCCCGGCGCTCCGCCGGGGCGTCGACCCGCTCAGGGACGTGGTCGCCGCGCGCGCGCTGCGCCGGCTGGTGCGCACGTTCGCGCCCGATGTCGTGCACACGCACACGAGCAAGGCCGGCGCGTTGGGGCGGCGCGCCGCGTTCGCCGCGCGCGCGCCGGTGGTCGCGCACACCTTCCACGGCCACGTCCTGCAGGACTACTTCGGCGCGCTCTCTTCGGCGCTGCTGCGGCGGCTCGAGCGCCGCCTCGCGCAGCGTACGGACCTGCTGTTCGCGGTCAGCGAGAGCTGCGCGGACGAGCTGGCGGCCTGCGGGGTCGCGTCCCGCAGCCGGTTCGTGGTGACGCCCCCCGCGGTCGCGCCGCCCGCCGCCGTCGCGCGGCTGGCGGCGCGCGCGCGGCTGGGGCTCGCCGAGGAGGACTGGGTTGTGGCGGCGGTGGGACGGCTCGTGCCGG
>JBMHDP010000370.1:0-7308 GCA_049889335.1 Planctomycetota bacterium | reverse complement strand
CAGGTCCTTCGGCGTGCGCAGCGTGACGCCGAGCGGCGCGAGCAGGCGCGTCAGCTCGGCGAGCTTCTTGGCGTTGTTGGTGCCGATCCAGAGCGGCGTCATCTCAGAGCCCCAGGGCCTGCCGCTGCAGCTTGTCGACGTCCTGGCAGGAGCGCTGCCCGAGGGCGACCATCTCGTGGAACTGCTCGACCGCGAACGGCGCCGTCTCTGCCGCGCCCTGCACCTCGATCAGCTTGCCGTCGCTGGAGCAGATGACGTTGAGGTCGGCGTCCGCGGAGCTGTCCTCCTTGTAGTCCAGGTCGACCAGGAGGTCTCCGCCGCGAGCCCCGACCGACATGGCGGACACGAGCCCGCGCATGGGCCACTTCGGCAGCCGCCGGTGTTCTTCCATGTAGAGCAGCGCGTCGTAGACGGCCACGACCGCGCCGTTGATCGAGGTCGTGCGCGTGCCGCCGTCTGCCTGCAGCACGTCGCAGTCGACCCAGAGCGTCACCTCCGGCAGCTGCTTGAGGTCCACGGCGCAGCGCAGCGCCCGGCCGATGAGCCGCTGGATCTCCTGCGTGCGACCGTCCAGCGGTCGGCCGGTGCGGCCGTCGCGTGGCTTCCGGGGCGACCCTGCGTTGGGCAGCATCGAGTACTCGGCCGTGAGCCAGCCGCCCTTCTGGCGGTTGTACATCCAGTGCGGGACCTGGTCCTGGATCCCGACCGTGCACAGCACCTTGGTCTTGCCGCACTCCGCCAGCACGGAGCCGGGGAGGTCGGTGAACGAGCGGGTGAACTGGATCGGCCGGTGTTGCTCCGGGCTGCGGTTGTCTTTGCGGGGCAGGGTGGACTCCTCTTGGCTGATGGTCGGTTCAGGCTAGGCCTCGGCCAGGATGTTGGCGAGCGTGCGCCTGAGTTCGTGGACGCCGAAGGGCTTCTCCAAGGTGCGCATCCCGTCCCAGGTCGGCGCGTCGCGCGACGGCGTCGGCGTCAGCAGGCAGATCTTCAGCGCGGGCGCATGGGCGCGGATCGTGCGCGCGAGCGGGGTCCGCGGCTGCAGCGCCTGCGGGTCGTCGAGGATCAACAGCTCGAAGCGGTCCGGAGTCGCCTCCAAGAACGTGTGCGCAGCCTCGCCGTCGGAGCAGACGAACACCGCGCGGCCGGTCGCCTTGAGCTCGCGAGCCAGCACCGCGCGCAGCGCCGGGTCCGACTCCAGCACCAGCGCGCCGCCGAAGGCGTGGTCGACGGGCCCCGACCCCGAAGGGTCCGCGGGCGCGGGTCGCTGCGCTCGCGCCGCGTCCGGCTCGGGCTCCGGCTCCGCGACGGGGAACCGGACGACGGCGTGCACGGCCTTGCCGGGCAGGTGGGAGAGCGTCAGCTCGCCGCCGTGGCTCTGGACCAGCTGCTTGGCCGCCTCCCAGTCGAGCGCGAACCCTCCGTCAAGCGAGGTGTCTTCGCGACGGCCCGGTCGAGCCGTGATCCACTCGAGGTTGAGCTCGAGCTTGATCGTGGGGCGCTCCCGCGAGAACGAGCGCTCGGTCGAGAACGTCAACCGCGTCGCGCCGCGCTCGGCGCGCAGCAGCGCGGCGCAGACGAACAGCATCGCGTCGCGGAGGGCGTCCTGGTGGGCGTCGATGCCCGGGAGCTCGGGCGGCGGGTCCCAGCGGATCTCGAGGCCGAGCTGCAGCTGCTGCAGCTCCTCTCCCAGGCTGCCGATCAGCTCGCACACGTCGGTGACGCCGGCCTCGACGGGTCGCCCGCCGCCCGCGGCGACGAGCTTCTTGTGCAGGTTCTGGAGGCGGTCCACGGACGTCAACATCGCCTCGGCTGCGTGCGGCAGGTCGGTCCGCGTCGGGGCGGCCTCGATCAGGTGGTGGGCGCGCGCCTCGACGGCGCTGACGAGGCTCGCGAGCTCCTCGGCCATCGACAGCGCCAGCTCGCGGGTCTTCGGGGCGACGTTCGTCTCGATCTCCTGCGCAGCCGGCGCCGGCGCGCGCCGCGCGCGGCCGATGGCGAGGGCTGCTGCAGCGCCTGCGGCGGCGCCCAGGGCGGTCCAGAGGATCTCGTTCACGGCTTCGGGGGCGTGCGGGTGGCAGCCGACCCACCCTAGCCGCCACGTGGTCACGGGGCGAGCGCGTGCCCCGGGCGGGCCCTACTTCTGGGTCGTGGGCCGCTCGCTGTCGTCCGGTCCGCCGAGCCAGAACTGGTGGCGGAGGGGGCCCGGTCGCGCGGCGGCCGGCGTCTCCCAGAGCTCCTCGCCGACGGCCAGCTTCGCGCAGGATCGGATCAGCGTGTCCGCGACGAAGCCGCCGCGCGGGCCGTCGACGACCTCCCGGACGGGCTCGCACTCGTGGTGGACATAGCCTGACGGGAGACCGAGGAAGCGGCTCCGCAGCCGCCAGCCGACGGCGGCGTCGTCCAGCTCCACCGCCACGCCCAGCTCGCGGCGATCCGCGGCGCCGGTGAGCGTCAGGCGGCAGCCCCAGCCGGTCGGGCCGCGGCCGAGCCGCCCCTCCAGCACGAGCTGCGCGCCAGCTGTCGAGACGACGTAGCGCCGCGGCTGCAGGAACTGCGCCGAGAACAGCCGCGGACGCTCGTCGTCCGCGCCGACGAAGCCGTCGAGGGTGCCGAGGTCGCGCCTCGCCTCGAACCAGAGGCAGTTCTCGCTGTGAACGTCGCGCGCGCGGTCGACGACGAGCAGGCCGGTCTTGCGCGTGAACCGCGCGCGCGCGCCGCCCGAAGCGACCAGGAGGTCCCGCTTGCGCCGCAGCGGCTTGCCTTCCAGGACCTCGGCGTCTGCCGTCAGGTGCGTCGCCTGCGGGGCTGCGGGCGCGAGCGAGCAGGCCTCCTCGAGCCGCGCCGCGAAGCCGCGCGCGACGGCGTCCGGGACCGTCCCGGCCCACAGGTCCGGATGTTCGGTCTCGCCGAACGGTTCGAGGTGGGCCGCGGCGGCAGGGTGGGCCGCGGCCGCCCGGCGCGCGCGGTAGAGCTGCAGCTTGAGGTCGATGCGGCAGTCGGCGCTGCCCGGGCCTGGCTGCCTGTAGTCGCCGGCCGCGGCGGATGCCCCGGCCTGCACCTGCAGCAGGGTCGGCGCGAGCCGGTCCGGGTGCGGTCGGGGCGACGTGGGCATCGCGCGATCTTGACGCGGCCTCGCTCGAGGTGCCACAGGTCAGTTGTTCGTTTCAGCGACAGCGACAAAGTGCCGATGAGATGGCGAGATGACCCACGTGAGGCTGCAGGGTGACCCGTTCGGCGACGGGGCTGAAGCCCGCGCGCTGCGCAGCTTGCTGCTGCGCGCCGCGGGTCGCGGGCTGCGCGTGGGCCTGTCGCTGGCCGCGGTCCCTGCGCGCGATCCCTGCGAAGGGGAGCGCTCCGTCGATGTGGGAGACGGTCTGCGGCGTTGGAGGACCGCGACGCGGCTGGAGGAGCCGGAGGTCGCCTCGCTGCTCGCCGCTGCGAGCGTCGACGTCGCGGCGACGGCGCCGGTGGTCACGTTCGCCCCGGCCGCCGAGCGCGCAGACGCCGCGCGCCTCGCCGGCCTCGCGTGGCCGCAGGCGTGCGCGGTGATCCCCGCCGGTCGGGACCTCGCGACCGACGACCTGATCGCTCGCGTGCAGGCCGCGCTGCGCTGGGCCGGCGTCGCCGCGCCTGCGTTCGGCCTGCCGGAGCCCGTCCTGCGGCCGTGGCTCGCGCTGCCGGCGGCGACGCCGACCTGCGTGGTGCACGTCGCCGATGACGTGTTCGCCTGCGGCAGCGACCTGGTGGTGGAGGGCTTCGCGGCGGCCTTCGCGGACCGGGGCCTGCGCCTGCGGCTCGTGCTCCCGCACGCGTCGGACGCGACCGTCCGGGACCTGCTCGCCTGCGCCGGGGAGGCGGCTGAGCGCGTCGACGTCGAACGCGGGCCGCTCCGGCCGGCCCACGTCGCCGACGCCGCGGCGGTCGTGCAGCCCTATCGTCGGCTCACGGCCCCCGACCTGCTCGTGCAGGCGCTGGCCTCGGGCCGCCCGGTCGTCGCCGCGCGCTTCGAGGCGACGGCGCCGCTTCTCGGCGCCGAGGCCGCCTTCCCCGTCGGCGGTCGCTACGCGCGCGAGCGCGCCGTCGGGCGCGCGCACTTCGTCCCGGATCGGCGGGCGCTGCGGGCCGCGTGGGCTGCGGCGCTCGGCGAGCCCGTCCCCTCGAGCGTGGGGGCGCGCGGTCGGAGCCACGTCGTCGCCTCGTTCGTCGACGAACGACCCGCGGCGCCGCCGCCAGCCGTTCCGCCGCTGCGCGCGGCGCGTCCGCTCGTGGTGCTGGAAGGTCCGATCTTCGAGGCCTCGGCGACGGCGGAGCAGACCATCGCCACGGCCGAAGCGCTCGCGACCCGCGGCGACGTCGACCTGCGCGTCGTGCCGCGCGGCCCGTTCCGGCGTGGCCTCGCCTGGCTCCGGGATCGCGCCCCGGCCCTGGAGTCGAGGCTGTCGCGCGACCCCGGCCGCGCCGACCTCTGGGTGTCCGCCGGGTGGCCGTCGCGCGCGGATCGGCCGGACTGCCGGCGCTGGGCGGTGCGCGTCGACTGGGGCTACGGAGCGCTGCCGCTCGAGCTCACGCCGCACGTCACCGAAGAAGCCGACGACGTGATCGTGCACAGCGAGCAGGTCCGCCGCGCGATCTGCGCGGCCGGGCGCGCCCCGGAGTCGACGCACGTCCTCCCGCACGGCGTCGACCGCGCGATGCGGCCCGAGGCGTCGCCCGACGCTCGGATCACGGCGTTCAAGGCGGGTCGCCCCGCCGTGCTGTTCTGCGGCGGCCTCGTCTGGCGGCAGGGCCTCGACGTCTTCTTGGGCGCCGTCCTCGCGGCGCGCGCGGCAGGCCACGAGCTCGTCGTCGTCGTCCAGGAGATGGACGCCGAGCAGGACTTCGGCGCAGGGCACCTCGGCGGCCTGCTCGACCGCTTCGAGGCGACGGCTGGCACGCCGCCGCTGCTGCGGGTGAGCGAGGACCTCTCGCGCGCCGAGCTCGCGTCGCTCTATGCGTCCTGCGACGTCCTCCTGCACCCTGCTCGCGGCGACCAAATCGCTGCGCCGGTGCGGGAGGCCCGAGCCTGCGGTCTGCCTGTGATCGCGACCGGGGACGTCGCGAGCGCGCGGTCAATGGGGGGCGCGGGAGCGCGACTCGTCGACGCGACGCGCCGAGCGCTCGAGCTGCCCGGCGCGTTCCTGGCGCAGCCTTGGGTGCTGGAGCCGGACGCCGCCGGCGCCGCCGCGCAGCTCCAGCAGACGCTGGCCGCGCTCGAGCAGGAGCGCGCGGCAGCCCGCGCGCGCGCGTCCGACGTCCGGCAGACGTCCTGCTGGAGCGCTGCGGCGGCCGCCATCGAGGCGCTGGCGCGAGGGGAGCAGCCGCCCGCCTCCGTCGAGCCGACCGTCCCGCTCCCCGCGCCTCCCGCGCACCACGCGCCGCGCGCGCGCGGTGGTGTCCTCTCCCCCTCGACGCGGCCCGCCGCCGCCGTCCGGAGCTGAACCAGGCTCATGACGCTCGAGGTCGGCTTCGTCCTCAGCGTGCTCGCGAGCGCGCTGCTGCTGCTGGGCTTCACCCGGGTGGCGCCGGACGGCATCTTCATGGCCGCCCTCACCGCCGTGATGGCGACTCCGCTGCCGACCGCGAGCGGCTGGCAGCTCGGCGTGATCGGCGTCGAAGAGGCGATCCAGGGCTTCGCGAACCCTGGCGTGCTGACGATCGCCGCGCTGTTCGTCGTGGTGGTGGGGCTGCGCGACACAGGCGCGATCGACTGGATCGCGTCGGGGTTGCTGGGGCGGCCGCGCTCCGAGCGGGGCGCGCTGGTGCGGGTCATGGCGCCGGTCGCGGGCCTCAGCGCGTTCCTCAACAACACCCCCGTGGTCGCGATGATGATCCCCGCGGTGCAGGACTGGGGGAAGCGGCTGCAGGTGCCTGCTTCCCGCCTGCTGATCCCGCTGAGCTACGCGGCGATCCTCGGCGGCACCTGCTCGTTGATCGGGACGAGCACCAACCTCGTGGTCGCGGGCTTGGTGATGGCCGACGCGTCCATGACGCCGCTCGGGATGTTCGACATCAGCCTCGTCGGCGTCCCCGCTGCGTTCGTCTGCGGCGGGGTGCTGTGGTGGCTCGGTCCGCGGCTGCTGCCCGATCACTCGAGCGGCCCGGGCGCGATGGACGACGCGCGCGAGTACACGCTGGAGCTGCTGGTCCCCGAGGGCAGCCCGATGGCCGGGCGGACCGTGGACGAGGCGGGGCTGCGCAACGTGCCCGGAGGCTTCCTGATCCAGATCGAGCGCGGCGCCGACATGATCGCGCCCGTGGCGCCCGACCGCGTGCTGCACGCGGGGGACCGGCTGCTGTTCGCGGGCGTCGTGGACTCGATCCGCGACCTCGTGCAGGCCCGCGGCTTCGAGGTCGCGACCGATCAGGTCTTCAAGCTGAGCTCGCCGCGCCACCGTCGCCGCCTGTTCGAGGCGGTGGTGTCGGACACGTCGGTGCTCTCGGGCACGACCGTGCGCGAGGCGGGCTTCCGTAAGCGCTTCCACGGCGCGGTCATCGCGGTCTCGCGCAACGGCGCGCGCGTGCGGGCGAAGATCGGCGAGATCCGGCTGCAGCCGGGCGACCTGCTGCTGGTCGAGGCCGACCCGGGCTTCGACGTGCGGGCGGGGCGCTCGAGTGACTTCCTGCTGGTCCGCTCCCTGGAGGACTCTGCGCCGCGCAACCACCGGCGCGCCCCGGTCGCGCTCGCGGTCCTGGTCGCGATGGTCGCGCTCACCACCGCAGGCGTCTACCCGATGACGGTCGCCGCGCTGCTGGCCGCCGCCGCGATGGTAGCGACGCGCTGCTGCACCGTGACCGAAGGCCGACGCGGGATCGACTGGAGCGTGCTCACGGTCATCGGCGCTTCGCTGGGCCTCGGCGCGGCGATCGAGCAGAGCGGCGCTGCGTCCGTGCTGGCCAACTGCGTCGCCGGCTGCTGCGGTGGATCGCACCGCGGGCTGCTGGTCGCCACGTTCCTGGCGACCGCCGTGCTGACGTCCGCGATCTCGAACACCGCCGCCGTCGCGTTGATGTTCTCGGTCGCCGTCGCGACGGCGGACGCCGCCGGACTGGACGCGCGTCCGTTCGTCATCACCGTGATGATGGGCGGCTCGGCCTGCTTCGCGACCCCGATCGGCTACCAGACCAACCTGATGGTCTACGGTCCGGGCGGGTATCGTTTCGTCGACTTCCTCCGCGCAGGCGTCCCGCTGACGCTGCTGCTCGGGGTGGTCACGGTCCTCGTGACGCCGCACGTGTTCCCCTTCCGCCCTGCTTGATTACCACGCCGCC
>JBMHDP010000369.1:0-3065 GCA_049889335.1 Planctomycetota bacterium | reverse complement strand
CAACTTTCGAGCTGCGTCGACGACGGTCGCGTCGGTCGTCCGAGGCGGGCCTGCCTTCGCGGGGGAGGTCGCGCCCGGGGACGAGGTGCTCGCGCTCGACGGCTTGCGCGTCACCAGCGCCAACTGGAACGAGGTCGTGCGCGCGACCGCGAAGGTCGACGAAGCCGTCGAGCTGCTGGTCGCTCGCCAGGGCGTCGTCCGCGCGCTGCGGTGCGTGCCCGGCCCCAGTCCAGGGCGGGTCAAGGTCCGCTGCGAGCCGGACGCCTCGCCGGCCCAGCTGCGCGCGCGAGAAGCGTGGCTCGGCGCCCCGGCCTCCTGACCGCAGCTTACGGCGCGCGCCCCTGGCGACAGGCCAGGGTCGTCAGGAAGCGAGGCGTCAGGAGACGGCTGCCCCTGTCCGAAGGCCCTCGGATCGAGGACCCTCTGTCCGCGTCCCCCACGCCCGGCGGCCCCATGTCGCCCCCCTTCCTACCGAGTCAACGGCCGTGCGAACCGTCACAGAACGGAGCGTCGCCCGTTCGGCCGCAGCCGCACCAGCTCACGGTCCGGGCTTCTTCGAACACCACCTTGAGCGGCTGCACATCGGAGCCGCGGTGCGTTCCGTCGCAGAGTGGATAGCGGCCGCTCTTCGCGCAGCGGCACCACGCGTGCTTGCCCGGCGGGCACCGATCGACGAACGGACCGTCTGAGACGTGGCCGGGAGGTTGAGGACGGGAGTCGGTCACCTCCTCGTTCTACAACCTCCCGGTCCGTCAGGTAGCGACAGCTACCCCACAAGGACTGCACACAAACAACAGCGACGTCGCCGCGGCACGAGGCCGCCGCCACGTCGCAAGATCTCCCTGCGCCCAGGTCCCTCCGCGGCAGGAAACCCCGGCGTCCTCCGGCTTCGTTCCAAGCGGCTTCACCGGAACTTCCGGATGACGCCTCGCACGACGCCGCGAAGCTGCACGCGATTGGTGAACAGCGGCTCCATCTCGCTGTTCGCCGGCTGGAGCCGGATCATGCCGTTGGACTCTCGGTAGAAGCGCTTCAGGGTCGCCTCCTCGTCCTCCAGGATCGCGACCACGATGTCGCCGTCGTTGGCTGTCTCCCGACGCTCGACGACCACGAGGTCCCCGTCGTCGATGTGGTCCTCGATCATCGACTTGCCGCGGACCCGGAGCATGTAGATGCGGTCGCCCGTCGGGACCAGCTCCGTCAGGCTGACATCCTCTCGATCCTCCAAGGCGTCGATCGGCCGTCCGGCCGCGATCGATCCGACCAGCGGCAGCGTCGGGATCGGGTCCTCGTGGTGCTCGACGATCTCGGCGTCGGGGTCGTAGAGGATGGCGACCGCGCGCGCCTTGGCGCGGTCGCGATGGATCGCACCCTTCTTGGAGAGCTGGTTGAGGTGCTCGTGGATCGTGATCTTGCTGACCCCGAGCGCCTGTGCAGCTTCGTCCAGCGTCGGCGCGATCCCGTGCTCTTGCCGGTAGTCGCGAAAGTAGCGGAGCACGCGGATCTGCTTCTCGGTGAGCATCAGGTTCATCGAAATCTCCTCCGTCATGGCAGCAGCGCCGAGGACGCTGGCGGTGCATCACGCGCCGGCGCCGCCAACTCCCGAACGTCACGCAAACATCGCGAACGCGAGGAAGCCGGCGATCATCATACAGGCACCGAACAGCTCGAACGCGTGCCGAATTCGGCTGCGCGCAAACAGGCCGCCCTCCGAGAGGTCTTCCTCGACCACGCGCGGATCCTGTTGGCTGCTCGGCTCCGGCTGGCCCCGACGGGCGCGGATGTCCTGCTCGACCCGCACCAGCTCCTCGGCGGTCCAGACCGTCGTCTTCCTCGGCTTCTTGGGACCCACCGTAAACTGCTTCATATGCTCGGCTTGCTGTTCCTTGGGAGAGACCGCGACGGCCGACCCCCAGCGCACGAGCTGGGGCTTCGACGTCCGTGTCGCGACGGCGACGGGCCGACGCGAGGATGCGGGGATGCCCTTCTCGAGCGGGAGAACTTGTTGGCTAGGCGAGGCCATCTGTGGTTCTGGGTTCAGGTTTCTGTTCGGTTGTTGTTCGCCTCGATGTTAGTCCGCTGTTCAGATCTGTCAACAAGGGCGTTCGGGTTTTTTTAGGAGCCCGACGGAAGAAGGAGCGTGAGCCGCCTCGAAATACGAACGCCGACAGAAGGGTTGCAACCGCGGCGCGGAAAGCGTCGCCCTCTGCATGCAACGCCCGACCCAGCACCTGATCGACGACCACGAGGTGGCAGCGCTCGGCGTGCAGTGCCTGGCGGCGATGGGTCGTCAGGTCGAAGCGGGCGCGCGCTTTCCGGCGGAGGACGTCGCCACCGCGCTGCGGTTCCTGCGCGAATGGGTCGTCGCCGTCCACATGCGGAAGGAGGACAGCCTGCTCGCGCCTGCGGTCGCCATGCGCGGGGACGACGACAGCGCCGCGCTCGTCGGGGAGTTGATGCGCCTCCACGACGAGATCGACGAGCTGCTGCAGTCGCTGGTGCTGTTCTGGGAGCCGCTCGGGAAGCTGACCGACGAAGAGCAGCGCGGCTTCGCCGCTGCGGTCGACGCGCTGATCCAGCGACTGCGCCGACGCCAGCAGTTGGAGGAGCAGCAGCTGTTCCCTGCGTGCGAGCGCTTCGTCGGCGCCGACGATCAGCTCAGCTGGCTCGAGGAGTTTCGCGAACTCGAGGACGAGCGGGGGCGCAGATCCGAGTGGGCCGAGCGGATCGAGGCGCTCGCAAGCCGCTGGCTCGACTGACGCTGCGGCGGGCTCTACAGATGCGGGGCGGGCCGTGCTTGCCCCTCACCGCGCGCCGCGCAGAATGGCGGGGCGAACCCAGCCGCGACGGTCACGGGCCGGTCAGCCCGCGCGGTCACCCGAGAGCTCTGCCAGCATGATCCTCCAACTCGATCGCCCCCTCGTCTTCCTCGATTTCGAAACCACCGGACTGGACGTGCACAACGACCGGATCCTCGAGCTCGCGTTCATCCGGCTGTTGCCCGACGGCAGCCGAGAAGAGCTCGTGCAGCGGATCAACCCCGGCATCGAGGTCAGCAAGACCGC
>JBMHDP010000368.1:0-17498 GCA_049889335.1 Planctomycetota bacterium | reverse complement strand
TTCTTCGCCGAGCCCGACAGCGACGCGCTGTGGCGACGCATCTGCGGCCTGCGCGGCTTCGGGCCCTACGCGGCCGGCCAGATGATGCGGCTGTGCGGGCACTACCAGCACCTCGCCATCGACAGCTGGTGCCGCGCGCGCCTCGCCGAGTTCGACGGCGCCGACGACCCGCCGAGCGACCGTGAGATCCAGGCGCGCTACGAGGGCGCCACGCCGTTCGAGGGCCTCGCGATGTGGTGCGACCTCACGGCCGCCTGGCACGCAGAAGGCTGACCGCTCAGCAGGTCAGCTGGCCGCGGAGGACCGTGACGGCCTGGCCGCGCAGCAGCACGCGGTCGCCGAGGTGCTCGACCTCGACCTCGCCGCCGCGCGGCGAGGCCTGGAAGCCCTTCATCTTGGTCTTGCCGAGGCGCGCGCCCCAGTACGGCGCCAGCGCGCAGTGCGCGGAGCCCGTCACCGGGTCCTCGTCGACGCCGGTGCGCGGGCCGAACCAGCGGCTGACGAAGTCGTGGCGACCGCTGCCCTTGGCCGTGACGATGACGCCGCGCATCTTGACCTTCGCCAGCGCGGCGTAGTCAGGCCTGGCGCGCCGCACCGCGGCCTCGCTGGCCGCCTCGAACACGAAGTCGTCGGCGACCTTGCAGACGTTCTTGGGCTTGAGGCCGAGCGCCGCGCTGAGCGCAGCCGCGGGCACGGCGCCGCGCAGCTCGGGACGCGCCGGGAAGTCGAGCTCGATGGCGCGGCCGCGTTGCCTGGCGGTCAGGACGCCGCTCCGCGTCCGGAACGAAAGCTCGGCGTCCGCCGGCGCGACCCCCTCGGTCCAGAGCACGTGCGCTGTCGCCAACGTCGCGTGGCCGCAGAGGTCGATCTCGCAGACCGGCGCGAACCAGCGCAGCTTGAAGCCGGTCTTCAGCGGCGCGACGAACGCGGTCTCCGACAGGTTCATCTCGGCGGCGACGTCCTGCATCCACCTGGCCGAGCGGCTCTTGTCAAGCAGGCAGACGGCGGCGGGGTTGCCGCGGAAGGCGCGGCCGGAGAACGCGTCGACCTGGAAGCATGGGGTCGTGCTCATGCGCTCCTTCTATCACGCACCGGGTCGCGGCTAGCATCGTTCCGTGCGCTGTTTCGTCGCCTTCGATCTCCCGCGGCCGGTCTGCAACCACCTGGCCAAGGTCACAGCGCCGCTGCGCGACCGATTCGACGTCCGCTGGGTCCCGCCCGAGCAGATGCACGTGACGATGCTGTTCGCCGGCGACGTCGACGCGGGCGTCGTCGACGCGCTGGCCGACGCCGTCGAGCGCGCCGACGCGCCCGCCGTCACCCTGCAGCTCCAGCCGCTGGGCGTCTTCCCGCCGCGCGGCGTCCCGCGCGTCGTGTGGGCCGGGCTCGACGGCGACGTCGACGCGCTGCGGCGGACCCGGGACACCTTCGAGGAAGCGGCCGCGCCGCTGGGCGTCCCGCGCGACAAGCGCGCCTTCACGCCGCACGTGACGCTCGGCCGCGTGAAGAGCCCGTTCGGCGCGCTCGCGCTGATCGACCAGCTGGCGGAGCGCAGCGAGGAGCTCCGGCCGAAGCCGTTCGAGCTGCCGAGCCTGACCCTCTACGAGAGCCAGCTCACGCCGCGCGGTCCGCGCTACGAGGTCGTGACGCGGCGCGCGCTGGGCGGCGCGCGCTGAGCTGCAGGCAGACTAGTAGGTGCCGAGCTTGACGCCGACGGCGTTCGAGCCGATCAGGCCGACGAGCGGGCCGGCCGGCTGCTGCGGCTCGAACCAGAACGACTGGCCGAAGATCTCCATGCCCGTCAGCGCCACGTTGCTCGGCAGCGGCAGCGACACCGAAGGCGCGAACGGCGTCAGCGGGAAGAGAAGCGACGTCGTCGGGTCGACGTAGGCGGTCGTGCCGGGGACCGCGCCCAGCGGCGCGAGCGGCAGCGGCGGGACCAGCGAGTCCGACAGCAGCGTGACGCCGAGGTTGACGCTGGCCGGCACGTGGGCGAGGTCGAACGTGATCGTGCTGCCGAGCAGCGGCGCGCCCGTCACGCTCAGCGCGAGCGGCATGACCTCGGGCAGCGCGCCCACGAAGTTGCCCGCAGCACCCGGCGCGCCGAGCGCCGCGAAGTCGCTCTCCGGCACGGGCGGCGAGACGCCGTCCGGCGACCACCCGACCAGGGCGTCGTCACCGCCGGCGAACGCGCTGCCGCCGACGCCGTCGATCGACTCGTAGACGACGACCACGTCCCCGCTGACCAGGTCGACCTGCGCCTGGACCGTGCTGGGGTTCACGACGCCGGCCGGGTAGCTCTCGACGCCGTCCCAGGTGATGAACAGCGTCGGGTTCGGCTGCGCGGCGAGGTCCTCTTCCACCCACACCTGGCCGCTGCCGGCCTCGGACGGGTTGAAGTCGTGGTAGAAGGCGAACACCGCGAAGGCCGGCTGGTCCATCGCCGCCTGCGGATCGACCGGGACGAACGGCAGCGGCCCGTTGGCCCCGGTGAACGAGAAGTAGCCGTTGGCGTGCACCCAGACCTCGGTCGAGGTCGCGCCGCCGAGCGCCGAGGGGTAGGGCACCGTCAGGTTGGAGAGGGCGAACGGCTTGTCGTTGTCGTTGGTCAGCGCCAGCACGGTCTCGGCGCCCGACGCCGGGCGGAACGCCGCGCCGCCGACCTCGGAGAGCGTGTAGCCGGTCCCGGTGTTCTCGAAGCGCAGCGCGCGGCCCTCCAGCGTCGCCTGGGCCGCCGCAGCGCCCTGCAGGTGATCGTACCAGGACGCGACGCTGGCGCCCGAGCCCGCCCCGAGGAGCTGGGTCTCACCGCACGCGTGCGGCACGTTGCCGACGTCGTAGACGAGCCCGAAGTCCGGCATCACGCCGGCGTAGCTGACGCCGCTGAAGGCGAAGGCCCCGAGCGGCGCGCCCCACGCGACGCTCGCGGTGGCGCCGTTCGACACCTCGACGTTCGCGTCGGCGAAGGTCCCCGCAGGCGCGGGGTAGGTCGTCACGCCGTAGAACTGGTGCGCGACGTCCTCGTAGACGATCGCCATGGCGTAGGAGCCCGCGGCGAGGAACGTGTCGGGGACGTTGACCGTGAAGGCGTTCTGGCACGACGGCGTCGCGACGTTGAAGCCACCCGACGAGTAGCGCCCGGTCGTCATCAGCTGCCAGCCGCTGGGGTCGCCGCTGGTCGCCGGCGCCGCCGGCGGGTTCTCTAGGCCGACGTGGCTGGACGCCGTCGCGTGGATCCAGAGCTGGATCTCACCGGCCGTGCCGGCGGGCTCCTGCGTCGGGATCTCCAGCGCGCGCAGCGTGATGCCGCTCGCGGCGCTGACCGTCAGGTCGAAGAAGTTCGCGCCGGGGCTCGAGTAGGTCAGGATGACCGCGCTCGAGTCGAACGAGGGTGGGTCGACGGTCAGGGTCGTCTGGGCCGACAGGCTGACGGAGAGCGCCGCAGCGGCGAGGTAGGCGGAGGTGCGCATGGAGGTTCTGGGACGGACCCGGGACGCGGACAGAGAGCGTCGTTTACGGACCGCGTGACAAGGTATCCCGCGCGCCGCAGCGGCGACGTGGGAGCGAGCACGCCGCGGCGTATCCGCAGGGCCGCGCGAGCATACCGCCCCGACCCCCCGCTTGGGAAAGGCCGCTGCGACGGCCCGCTCGCGCCTCCGCCCACGCGCCCGAAGCGCGCGGACAATTCATCCCAAATCGAGATTTACCAGGACCTTCTGCACGTCCAGAGTCCGCGGCGCTTCGAGCATGCGCGCCGCGATCCGGCGGCACTCGTCGGCGGAGTAGCGCGCCAGCACCCGGAGCATCCTGCGCAGCCGGACCGGCGCGACGGAGAAGCTCCGGTAGCCGACCCCGACGTAGAACGGCACCCGCTCGGGATCCGCCGCGCTCTCGCCGAACAGCACGACCGTCTTGCCGGCGCGGGCTGCGTCCTTCGCCATCCGACCGAGGATCTCGAACACGGCAGGGTGGACCATCTCGTAGTAGTCGCGCACGCGCACGTTGTCGCGATCCGCGGCCAGGAGGTTCGCCTGCAGGTCGTCGACCGCGACGACCGCGAAGTCGCTCTCGTTCAGGAGGGCGCCGAGGGCCATCGCCGCGGCCGGGACCTCGATGATCGGCGCGACCGCGAGCGACGCCGCGCAGGCGACCTTGGACTTCATCAGGCCGACCCGCTCCTCGACGATGGCCGCCTTGACCCGCTGCATGTCCGCGACGCTGGTGACGAACGGGACCAGCACCGCGACGTCCTCGACGTCGTGCGCGGCCCGCAGCACCGCGCGCAGCTGCAGCCGCAGCATGTCCTGGTTCGAGAGCAGCCCGCGGACGCCCTTGCGGCCCATGGCAGGGTTGCGTTCGGGCGGTCCGGGCTCGGCGTCGAGCGTCGCCGCCGCCACGTCCAGCAGACGGAACGACACGGCCGCGCCGCGCTGTCCCGCGAGGACCTGGCGGTAGCTCTCGACCAGCTCGTCCTCCGACGGGCGGCGGTCGCTCGACAGGAACTGCAGCTCGGTCCGGTAGACCCCGACCCCGGCCATGCCGAAGGTCTGCACCAGCTCGGCCTCGCCGGGGCTCCCGCACGACCCGAGGATCCGGACGTCGGTGCCGTCCCGGGTCTGGTGCGTCGCCGCGTCGGGGCGGTCCTCGCCGCCGGACCGGCTCTCCCGCCAGCGCTGCGCCTCGGCCGTCGCCGACGCGAGGGCGATGTCGCTGGGGCCGGTGACGAGCTCGCCTGCGGTCGCCTGCAGCACGACGAGGTCGCCGTCGCGCAGCTCCTTGGTCAGGTCGCGGATCCCCGTCAGCGTCGGGATCCCCATGCCGCGGGCGAGGATGGCCGCGTGCGAGCTCATGCCCCCCTCCTCCGCGACGATCCCCTCGACGCGCTCGTTGTCGAGGTTGAACATGTCGGCGGTCGTCAGCTTGCGGGCCGCCAGGATGTAGGGGCCCTTGGGCGCGTCGGCGCCGCGGAGTCTCTCGTCGTTGAGGTTGCGCAGCAGCCGGGTGGCGACGTCCCGGAGGTCGCTCGCGCGGCGGCGCAGCAGGTCGCTCTCGACGAGCGAGTAGATCCGGTCGTACTTGGCGAAGACACCCTGCACCGCCTCGCGACAGGACAGGCGCTCGTTGGCGACCTGGGACTCGATCTCCGCCACGAAGCTCTCGTCGGCGAGGTAGGCCAGGTGCGCGTCGAAGATGCGCAGCTCAGCCTCGCCCAGGCTGTCGGCCTGCTTCTGCTTGATCTCCTGCATCTGCGACCGGCTGACGTCGAGGGCGAGCTGGAGCCGGCCCAGCTCCGCGTCGACCTCGTCGGCGGCGATCCGAGGGCCCGCACCCTGGCTCTCGAAGCCGCGCAGGTAGACCTGGCCGACAGCGACTCCCGGAGAGACGCATTCCCCGCGGATCACGGTCATGGCTGCACCCGGACGACGCACGACGCGAGGAGGCCGTCACCATGGGCGCCGGCGCTCCGGGCGGATAACGCCGCGCGGACGCGCGGGCGCGGCTGGATCGAAGAAAGCACGAGCATGAGATTCGGAGGCGTACGGACCGCGCGCGCCGCCGAACCGTCGACCGCAACGGCCGGTCGGAACGAGCGCGCGGCGGGGCCGCAGGCGCGCAGGGCAGCCAAGGCTAGCGTGCACCCAGCCGACAGGGTAGACATTGGGGTAGACGGAGCGACGTTCCACGCTGCGTCGCGCGAGACTTACGACCCTCCATGGGCATCCATCCGACTGCGATCGTCGCACCCGGCGCCGAGATCGGCGACGGCGTCGACATAGGGCCGTACTGCGTCGTCGGGCCACACGTGCGGCTCGGCGCGGGCACGCGCCTGCTCGCGCACGTCGTCGTGGACGGGGACACCTGGATCGGGGAGGAGTGCGAGCTCTACCCGTTCTGCTCCGTGGGCACGACGCCGCAGGACAAGAAGCTCAAGTCCACCAGTGACCCGGCGCGGCTGCGGATCGGCTCGCACAACAAGATCCGCGAGCACGTGACGATCCACGGCGGCACGCCGTTCGGCGGCGGCACCACCACCGTCGGCGACCACAACATGCTGCTCGTCGGCGCGCACATCGGCCACGACGCCACGGTGGGCAGCCACGTGGTCTTCACCAACGGCGCCATGGCCGCGGGTCACACCGAGATCGGCGACCGCTCGATCCTCGGCGCGATGGTCGGCATCCACCAGTTCGCCCGGGTCGGCAAGCTGGTGATGGTCGGCGCCGGCGCGATGGTCTCCCACGACGCGCCGCCCTTCGCCATGATCCAAGGGGACCGCGCGAAGCTCGTCGCCGTCAACAAGGTCGGGCTCAACCGCAACGGCTACACGGCCGAACAGAAGGCTCTCGTCAAGCGCGTCTTCCGACTACTGTTCTGGCGTGCCGGAACCCTGCACCAACGACTCGAGTTCGTCCGCGAGAGCTCGCTCTACCACGACCCCATGGGCCGGGAGATCGTCGAGTTCGTCGCCGACAGCAAGCGCGGCATCTGCAGCCCCCGTTCGGGCCTGCGCAACCACCCGAGCGACGGCGAGGGACGCGAAGAGCCGGCTGACGTCGCGAGCGCGTAGCGCGCGCGCGGCCGTCCGCTGGCCCGCTGTCGGCTGGCCCGCTGTCGGCGGGCTCGCCGGCTGCGCGTGGCTCACGGTCGCGGCTCCCGCCCAGCAGGACGGGGCCAAGGCGCGACCGCAGCCGATGCAGCGCACCACCCGCGCGCTGACGACGCCTGACGGCAGCCGCTTCGTCCTGGTGCAGGACCCGCAGCTGCGGCAGACCCACTGGGCGCTCGCGAGTTGGATCGACGGCCGCGACGACCCGCCGAACCTGGCGGGGCTGACGCTGGCGACGCTGCGCGCCTCGCGCAACGGGACCTGGTCGACCGGGAGCGAGGACCCGGCGGCCGAGCAGGCCGCGCTCGCCGCGCTCGACCTCGCGTGGCAGGACCGCATGACCGACCCCGGCAACGCGGTCTACGGCAGGACGCTCGTCCAGCGGGACCGGGCCGCCGCCGCGCTGTGCGACCCGCGCGCGTTCGGCCGCGTGCTCGCCGCGCTGCCCGCGCACCGACCGGAGATCGTCGAGCGCGGCGGCGTCGCGGTCTTCGCGCTGACGACGGTCGCGCCCGCGCTGCCGCAGCTCGCCCGGATGCTCTTCGAACGGCGCGAACAGCAGGCGCTGCGCGGGCTGGCGCGGAGCTGGCTGCCGAACGTCATGCAGCGCGCCGAAGACTACCGGGCGCACCCCGAGCGACGCGTGCAGGCCGAGCTGCTGGCGCTGACCACGCCGATGTCGCCGACCATCGCGCTGCTCGAGCCCCCGCCGATCGCGGCACCTCGTCGCGCCCAGGCGCTCGCGGCGTGGGCCGCCAGCCAGCACCCCACGCGCACCGTTCACCTGCTCTACGGGGGGTTCGACCCCGACGCCGTCGCGGCGATGCTGAAGCTCGTGTTCGCCGAGACCCAGCTGCCGACGCCCGCGCAGCCGATGACGCGCGCGCCGAGACGGCTCGCCGCGCAGCGGCGCTCGGTGATCCCCGGCCTGCCGGCCGACAGCGTCTCCCTCGCCTGGGTCCTGCCGCCTGGCGTCGACCGCTGGGACGTGGAGGTGGCGACCCGCTGGCTCACCGAAGGAGCGTTCGCGCGGCTCAAGCAGCTGCTGCGCCAGGAGCGACCGAAGCTGGAGCTCACGGCCGCCGCGCCTTGGCCCGGCGGGGCGCATCCCGGCCTGCTGCGGCTCGACGCTCGCGACCCGGGCGGCGCCGACGGGCTGGCCGGCGACCTCGTCGAGGCGTGCCGCACAGCCGCCGAAGAGGAGCTCCCCGACGGCCGCTACTACCGCGCCAACATGGAGGCGATCAGCGCGTGGTTCGCCGCCACCACCGACTCCCGCGAGCTCGCCGTCCTGCTGGCCGCGCGCGCGCTCGCGCAGCCGGACGCCCAGCTCTCGCCGGACCCGCCGAAGCCCGTGCAGGGCGCCGCGGTCCGCGCGGCGCTGCGCGCGACGTTCCGAGGCGAGCCCGCGATCGTGGAGGGACGATGAGAACCAACCGAAGCACTCCGACCTGCGCGCTGATGCTGCTCGGCGCGCTGCTCAGCGCGTGCGCGGGCGCGCCGGCAGACCGCGGCCCGCCCGTGGCAGAGGGACCGGGCCCCGGCGACATGAACGCCGCGGCGACCGACGCCGGTGACGACGTCCGCGTCGTGCCGCTGCCCAACGGCATGCCGTGCTACGTGCTCTCCGAGCCGCAGCGCGGCGCCGCGCAGATCGAGTTCGGCGTGTTCGCCGGCTCGCTGTTCGTCGCGCCGGGCGTCGCCGAGCTCGCCGCCTACACCCTGCTCCGCTCGACCGATCCCACCACCAGCAGCCGCAGCCTCGAGCAGCGCGTGCACGAGCTCGGCGGCTCCGTGGCGGTGCGGGTGGGGCTCACGACGACGTGGTTCGACATCCGCGTGCTGCCCGGCCGCGTCCCGCGCGCGCTGGAGGCCCTCCGGGAGTCCCTCGAGAACGTGACCACGTCGCGCACCCAGATCACCCGCATGCGCGACGACCTGATCGCCGCGCGCACGGCGGAGGTCGTCGCCGACCCGCTCGCGGCGGCGACCCGCGCGCTGCTCCAGGCCGAGCAGAGCACCGCCGCGCACCTCAACGCGCTGCTCGACCTCGACCCCAACACGATCGTCCAGTTCCACTCGCGGCTCTACCGCCCGGGCCGAACGCTGCTCTCGATCCGCACGCCGCGACGCGCCGAGCGGGTGCAGGCCTCGGTGACCGAGGGCGACGAGGCGTTCGGCCGCTGGGCGCCCGCGCCGCCGCTCCCGGGCCAGAGCGCGCTCGTCCCGCGCCTGTTCGAGCCGGGGCTCTACTGGAGCGAGGACATCGAACAGCGCGGCAGCACCCGCTGCGCGATCGTGCTGCGGCTCCCCGACGCGACCCTGCCCGAGGCCGCGGAGTGGCTGGTGCTGCACTCCTGCCTGACGCTCGACGGAGTCGGCGGGCGGCTGGAGCAGCTGCAGGACGAGGCGGGTCTCTCCCACCTGCAGTGGGACGCCCGCTTCGAACGCACCCCCGACGTCCAGGCGCTGGTGATGACGACCAAGGCGCGCCCGGCAGAGATCGTCAAGGTCTGGCAGCTCCTCCAGCGCGCGCGGCAGTCGCTGGTCGCGGTGCCGCCGTCCCGCTCCGAGCTGCAGCTGGCGCTCAAGCGCGCCACGCTGAACGCCGGCCTGCCCGAGCTCGCGACGACCGACAGCCAGCGCCTCGCCGTCAACATGACCATCCGCGGCATGCGCCCGGGCGCCCTCGAGGCGCGGATCGCGGAGCTCGCCGACCCGAGCAAGTGGGACCTCGCGGCCGCAGCCGAGGCCTTCCAGGAGACGCCCGCGTGGGTCGTCGCCGTCGGCCCGGGCCGCCCCGACGAGCTGCCCGGCCTGGTGGCGACCGACCTGCTCCCGACCGGGTTCGACACGGCTACGCAGAACCGCCCGACGCCCGAGAACCTCGCGCTCGCAGACCCGTGGCTCGCGCAGGCGCGCGCCGCGACCGGCGGCGAAGAGGTCTACCGCCGACTCGCCGGCTTCTCGACCGAGGCCACGACGACGTCGGAGCAGGGCCTGGTCGCCGAAGACGTCGTCGAGTGGCGCTCAGACGGCGCGCTGACCCGGGTCCGCACCGTGCTGGGTCAGCAGGTCAAGACCACGCTGGAGGCCGGCGACGGCCGCGCCGTCGAGACCATGGACGCCGCGGAGAAGGCGCTGACGCCGCAGCAGGCGCGGCTCTTACGGCGCGAGTGGCTGCGGCACCCGCAGACGCTGCTCGCCGCGCACCAGCGCGGGGAGCGCCGCTTCCGGCCGGTCGCCCAGCGCACGGTCGGCGACCGCGCCTACTACATCGTCGAGGACGTCGGCGACGAGTTCGACCGCCTGCGCGTGCACATCGACACCGAGTCGCGCCTGATCCGGGTCGTCGAGTCGTGGGAACAGCTGGAGGACCAGACGCTCGTCCACATCCGCGAGGAGTGGAGCGACTACCGACCGGTCGACGGCGCCCGCGTCCCCCACCGCCGCCGGACGACCTGGAACGACGACCAGCGCGTCTCCGAGACGGTCTTCTCGGCGTGGCAGAACCGCTGAGGCGGGCGCCCGCTGCCTAACGGCGGCGGCCGCCGAAGCGCGCGATCATCCCGACGTAGAACATGTGCTCGCCGCGCAGGTCCTGGTCGACGCGGATCGACGGGCGGTTCTCGTTGTCGAGGTAGCTGTAGTAGGCGTGCAGGGAGAGCATCTGGCCGAAGTGCCAGTAGGTCTCGAGGCCGCCGCCGAAGAAGACGTCGCTCGTCGAGCTGCCGCCGTCCTCGGTCGCGACGCGCGAGTACTGGACGTGCCCGAACGGCGTCAGCGTGATGTTGTCGCTCAAGAGCCAGCGCAGGCGCACCTGGCCGTCCCCCCACTGGTGCCCGAGCGGTCGCTGGCCCTCGAAGTTGAACACGCGGTCCCGCTCGTCCTGGATCCCGCCGCGCGCGAACAGCTCCCAGGTCAGCGCGTCCGAGCCGGGGATGTAGAACTCGAGCCGACCCCGCGCGCGCCAGACCGCCGAGGGCAGCACCGTCGAGTTCTGCGCGGTGCCGAACGCGCCCGAGGCGTTGTTCCACTCACGCTCTCCGATCAGGGTGAGCACGAACCCCTGCTGCGGCATGCCCAGGCGACGATCCATCTGCACCGCGCGCTGCTCGATGAACATCCGCCCGCCGTAGGCGTCGTAGTCCGTCGGCGTCGTGTAGGTGACCGGCGTCAGGTTCGAGCGGCTGAACTCGTGCTTGCGGTAGTAGGGCCCGAACTCGATGTAGATGCCGTCGTTGGCCTCGCGACCGAAGCCCGTGTAGACCTCGTAGTCCGAGCCCTCGTAGAAGCCGTTCTGCCGCAGCTCGCCGCCTTCGTAGAAGCCGTCCCGGTAGAACATCCACGGGCGCACCTTGAGCTCGAGCCGCGTGAGCGTGTCGTCTCCGATCAGGGTCCCGTCGGTGAAGCCCGCGTAGAGCCCGTCGCGGCCCGCGTAGGCCTCCAGCGTGTTGCGGCGCGACCCGAACGCTTCGTCGCGGTAGTAGACCTTCGCGTCCCAGCTGACGTCGTCGTCGAGGCCGCGCTGCTCCTTGCTGGGGTCGCTGCCCGCCGCGAACGCCCCGATCGCGCCGAGCTCGACCTGGAAGATCGAGGCGTAGGGCTGCGCCGCGTTGCGGGCCTCGACGAGGTCCTGGAACGACTGGGCGGAGGCCGAGGCGCCGCCGAGCGCGGCGGCGCCGCAGGACAGAGAGAGGACGTGGAGGAGACGGTTCATCCGTTCGATTCGCCTTGGTTCTTGGTGCGCTCTGCGACCGCGCGGACCATCGGGTGCGCGGCGTCGATCACGATGACGGAGTAGGGGTGGTCGGCGTACTGGTTCTCGCGCTCTTCGATGCGGATCACGCCGCGCTGGCGCAGCTCGTTGATGAGCGCGCGACGCTCGGGGTGGACGAGCCCGCTGAAGTGCTGGCTCATCGGCCCCTTCAGGAAGGGGGACAGCCAGACCTCCGGGCTGCCGTGCCGGACCTGGGCGCGCAGGATCAGCTCGATGCACTGGTCGAGGCGCTCGCCGACGTCGGCGTCCTGCGGGAGCTGGTCGGTGCGCCACGTGACCGGGATGTGCCCGACGATCTCCGCCTTGTGCGGATCGGCGGTGGGCGCCGCCGGGCGCTCGACCACCGCCTCGGCCGCGCCGCCGCTCGACTCGCGCGGCCGCGGGTCCGCGCCGTCGCCCGCCGCCGGTGACTCGGCGTCGATCAGGTCCAGCGCGTTCCAGAACCGGTCCTTGCCGACCCGCATGCGCAGGTCACCCGAGGTGGTGTCGGGGATCGCGACGACGCGCAGCTCGCGGTTTTCCTCGAGCACCTGCCGCGCGATCGGGATGAAGTCCCGGTCCCCGCTGACGATCACGATCGCGTCGATGTCCGGGCGACGATAGAGCACCCGACAGACCTCGCACGCCAGCTGCACGTCGGCGGAGTTCTTGCCGCCGTGCCCGACCAGCACGTACTGCGGGTCGAAGCCCATCAGCGAGAGGTCGTGCGCGACCTCCATGCCCGGGTAGCTGTCGAACGCTGCGTAGCTCCTGCCCAAGACCATCGGGGCGCCGTCCGTGCGCAGCCGCTGCTTCAGGTGCTCCAGGATCCCGAGGGAGAGCTCCCGGATCCGCAGCCCGCTCAGCTCTTCGCGGTTCTTCAGGGACAGGAACAGGTTCTCGAAGTCGACGAAGACAGCTGCGTGCATGTGGGGCCGAGATGGGACGATTCAGACAGACGACAGTTCGGACGCAGGCGCTGGCGCGCGGCCGCGGACGGCGCGTCAGCGCGAGCAGGCCGACGACGGGCCGTCAGGACGGGGTCGCCGGACCGGGCACAGTGTCGCCGCCCGCCACGCCTTCGCCAGCACGAACTCGACCACCGGCCGCTACCTCGGCGGCCGCGCCGCCGCCCTTCGGCTCGTCCTCGCCCAGCTCGGCGTCGTCGTCGACCAGGTAGGTGTAGGACGCGAGCCCCTCCTCGTAGCGGCGCATCAGCAGCGCGGACTCCTTCATGTTGAGCCGGCGGGCGCGGACGGCCTCCTCGAGCCGCCGCCGCATGCGGCGCGTCAGCTCCTGCTTCTCGTACTGCACGTAGCCGAGCACCTCGGTGACGGAGTCGCCTTCGATGACCCGCTCGATGCGGTAGCCGTGGTCCGCGTCGAGCGCCACGTGGATCGCGTTGGTGTCACCGAACAGGTTGTGCAGGTCGCCGAGGATCTCCTGGTAGGCGCCCACCATGAACATCCCCACGTAGTAGGGCTTGCCGGGCTTGATCGCGTGGACCTCGAGCACGTCCTTGACGTCGCGGAGGTCGATGAACTTGTCCACCTTGCCGTCGCTGTCGCAGGTCAGGTCCGCGAGCGTCGCGCGCCGCGTCGGGCGCTCGTTCAGCCGGTGGATCGGCATCGTCGGGAACAGCTGCTTCACGGCCCAGTGGTCCGGCGCCGACTGGAACACCGAGAAGTTGCAGTAGTAGGTGTCCGCCAGCGCGCGCTCGAGGCCGGCGAGCTCCTCGGGCACGTAGTCCAGCGATCGCACGATCTGCCGCAGCCGGTCACAGATCGCCCAGAACAGCCGCTCGGCGATCGCGCGCCCCCGGAGGTCGAGGTAGCCGAGCGCGAACAGGCTGGTCGCCTCCTCCTTGAGCTGCAGCGCGTCGTGATAGCTCTCCTGGAAGTTCTTCACCGACAGCTCGCGCAGGATCTCGAGCAGCCCCGCGACCGCCTGGTTGTCGTGCGACTCGGCGCCGTCGGGGATGTCCGTGCGCTGCGTCGAGACGCCGAGGACGTCGAACACGAGGATGGCGTGGTGCGCCGTCAGCGCGCGGCCCGACTCGCTGACGATGTCCGGGTGCGGGATGCCCTTCTCGTCGCACGCCTGCTGGACGGCGAACACGACGTCGTTGGCGTACTCCTGCAGCGAGTAGTTCGCGGAGCTGTGGAAATTGGTCTGGGAGCCGTCGTAGTCGACCGCCAGGCCGCCGCCGACGTCGAGGAACTTGAGGCCGGCGCCGAGGCCGTGGAGCTCCGTGTAGAAGCGCGTCGCCTCCTTGAGGGCGTCCTTGATGGCCCGGATGGCCGTGATCTGGCTGCCGATGTGGAAGTGCAGGAGCTCCAGGCAGTCGAGCATGTCCTCCTGCTTGAGGCGCTCGACGACCTCGAGGAGCTCGCCCGCCGTCAACCCGAACTTCGACTTCTCACCGCCCGACTCCTGCCACTTGCCGGCGCCGCGTGACGCGAGCTTGGCGCGCACGCCGAGGTGCGGCCGCATGCCGAGGCGCTTGCTGACCTCGATCACCGTCTCCAGCTCCTCAAAGCGGTCGAGCACGATGATCGTGTGCAGCCCCATCTTCTTGGCCAGCACCGCGGTCTCGATGTAGCTGAGGTCCTTGTAGCCGTTGCAGATGATCAGGCCGTCGGGGTTGGTCATGTGCGCGAGCACGATCAGCAGCTCGGGCTTGCTGCCGGCCTCGAGCCCGAGCGCGTGGCCGCGGCCGAACTCGACCAGCTCCTCGACGACGTCGCGCTGCTGGTTGACCTTGATCGGGAACACCGGGCGGTAGCGCCCCGAGAAGGAGCACGCGCGGATCGCCGCGTCGAACGTCCCCGCGAGCGCCTGGACGCGCTGCTCGAGCACGTCCGAGACCCGGAGCAGCATCGGCAGCTCGATCCCGCGGTTGCGGAGGTCCTCCACCAGGTGCGGGAGCGAGAAGCTCGGGCCGTCTTCGCCCTTGGGCCTGACGACGAGGTGGCCGCGCGGGTCGATCGCGTAGAGGTCCTTGCCCCAGGCCGACAGCTGGTAGAGCTCGGCGCTGTCGCGCGCGGTCCAGGCGCGCAGGTCTTCTTTGGAGTTGCTCAACTGGGGTCGTGTCCGTCGGCGCTGCCGTCCGCAGGCTGCCGCGACGCGCGGTCCGCCCTGCTCGCGCTCCGCGCTGGCGCGGGATTACACCGCAACCTGCGCTGACCGGGCAGGGGGCAGCGCACATTTTGTGACGTCGCGCGCGCGCGCGGGGAGGCTGGTCCCGAGGTCCCCCGCCACGTAACCTCGACCTCCCGTGACCACGCAAGATCTGCATACGAGCCCGCTGCGCAGCCAGGACGCCGAAGTGGCCGACTGGCTCCGACGGGAGGACCGGCGACAGGGCACCACGCTCACGCTCATCGCCTCCGAGAACCACAGCTCTGCGGCCGTGCGCGAGACCGGCAGCAGCCGCCTGACGGACAAGTACGCCGAGGGGTATCCGTCGCGTCGCTACTACGGCGGCTGCGAGGTCGCCGACGCGGTCGAGGACCTCGCCCGGTCGCGGGCCGTGGAGCTCTTCAAGGCAGAGGCCGCGAACGTGCAGCCGCACTCCGGGACCACGGCCAACCTGTCCGCGCTGATGGCGCTGGCGGGCGCCAACGGGCGCATCGTCGGGATGTCGCTGAAGGACGGCGGACACCTGAGCCACGGCCACCCCAGGAGCCACACCGGCATGCTCTTCGACCCCGCGCAGTACGGGGTCAACAGCGACGGGCTGATCGACATGGACGAGGTGCGCGACCTCTGCAAGCAGCACCGCCCGCACGTGCTGATCGCCGGCGGCAGCGCCTACGCGCGCGAGATCGACTACCGGGCGTTCGCCGAGATCGCGGCGGAGGTCGAGGCCTACCTGCTGGCGGACATCGCGCACCCCGCGGGCCTGATCGCGGCCGGCGTGATCCCGAGCCCGGTCGGCGTCGCCGACGTCGTCACGATGACCACGCACAAGACGCTCCGCGGCCCGCGCGGCGGGATGATCCTCGCCAGCGAGGAGCTCCAGAAGAAGATCAACTCGTCGGTGTTCCCCGGCTCGCAGGGCGGCCCGATCATGCAGCAGATCGCCGGCAAGGCGGTGGCCTTCGGAGAGGCGCTGCAGCCGTCGTTCCGGGACTACCAGCTGCGCGTCCAGGCCAACGCCGCGCACCTCGCCAGCTGCCTGCAGCAGGCCGGACTGAAGATCGTGTCGGGCGGCACCGACAACCACATCGTGCTGGTCGACCTGCAGGGCACCGACGTGACCGGCGCGGACGTCGAAGAGCGCGCGCTGGTCGCGGGCCTCGCGGTCAACAAGAACGCCGTCCCCAACGACCCCCGCCCGCCGATGGTCACCTCCGGCCTCCGCCTCGGCACCCCGGCGGTCACCACCCGCGGCTTCGGCGAAGCCGAGATCGAAGCGGCCGCGAAGGTGGTGGTCGGGCTCGTCCGCGGCGAGGACCCGGAGAGCTTCCGCGCCGTCGTGCAGGAGCTCTGCGAAGCGCACCCGATCCCGTAGTCGCCCCACCCCGCGGGCAGCGTGCGCGCGGCGCTCCGCGGAGGCCGCTCGAGCGCCGCGACGGGGTGCTTTCCGCGCTACGGGAAGTCCCCTGACCCGACGGTGGCATCGAGCGCCGACGGCGCGGCGCGAGCGGGGCCGTCTTTTGCCTTCAGCAGGCCGCTGAGTCCTTTCGAACTCCTTGTTGGGCAGGTGCTTCTGCCCACAGCAACAGGGAGGAGCGACAGGGATGAAGCGCACAGCCGTCATGGTCTGCTGCGGGCTCGCGGCGGCAGCCGCCGCAGCCGCGTGGGCCTTCTGCCATCTGGAGGACGCCCGTCTGGAGGCGCGCGCAGCGCGCGTCGACGCGCGGCACCGCCAGACCCTCGCGCTGGAGCGCCGCCTCGACGAGGCGATCGTAAGCTGGGAGTCGACGCGCGCAGCGCTCGAGGCCCTGCGCAGCCGGCTCGTCGAACAGACGGACGCGCGCATGGCGTCCCTCGAGCAGAGCTTCGACCGCGCCGCGGCGAGCTCCGAGCGGACGCGCCGGCTCGCCTCCGAGCTGGAGCGGGCAGCGCACGGCGTCGAGCGCTTCCACAGCCAGATGTCGACCGACTTCGAGCGCACCAAGGCGCTCGTGGACGCCTACATGAGCGAGGTGCGCGCCACGGAGGCGAGCTCCGCGCTCGAGCGGATCGAGGCGCGCGGACAGATCGCGACGCTCGCGAGCACGCTCTACCAGGACCGCGACGAGCTCACCCGCCGGATGCTGCTGCCGACCGTGCAGCTGAACGGCGAGGACACCGTCGGCTCGGGCACGATCGTCTTCTCCGGGCCCAACCCGGAGCGGGGCGGCCGCGTCGAGACCTACGTGCTCACCTCCTACCACGTCGTCCGCAACATCCTCGCCGACGCGCCGCGCGCGCGCCGCGAGGGCTTCGACGTCACCGTCTACCTCCCCGGCGAGGACCTCGTCGTGAAGGGAGAGATGGTCGCGAGCGAACCGACGATCGACGCAGCCCTGGTGCAGCTGGACACGCAGCGGCGCCTGCCGAACGTGGCCAACGTCCTGCCCCGCGGCGAAGTCGACGAGGTCCGCGTGTGGGACCCGGTGTGCGCGGTCGGCTGCCCGCTCGGCAACGACCCGGTCCCGTCCACGGGCGAGGTCAGCTCGCTCAGGAACGAGCTCAACGGCGCCAACTACTGGATGGTCAACGCGCCGACCTACTTCGGCAACTCCGGCGGCGGCATCTACCGCGCCGACACACGCCAGCTGATCGGGGTCTTCTCGAAGATCTACACGCACGGCAAGGGCCGCCCCGTCGTCGTGCCGCACATGGGCCTGTGCACGCCGATGGACCTGATCTACGAGTGGCTGGAGGCGAGCGACCTCGACCACCTGCTGAGGAGCGAGCGCGTCGCCCGCGTCGACCTCCGCCAGCTCGCCGCCCCGCTGAAGTAGGCGCCGCAGGGCGCGCCCGTCAGCCGCGCCGAAGGCTGCGCCCCAGGCGACGCAGCGCCGGGCTGTCGCGGCCCGCCGCGCCCCCGCCCGCCCCCCCCCCCCGCCCCGCCACCCCACGCCCCCGGTCGCGGCGGTAGCGGGCCATGCCCCCCTGCAGGCCGGACTCGTCGCCCCC
>JBMHDP010000367.1:0-3607 GCA_049889335.1 Planctomycetota bacterium | reverse complement strand
CACCGACCCCGAGAAGATCCTGGCGCTCGCGCGCGCGGCGCTGGCTGCCGACCCGTCGTCCTACGCGGTCCCGGAGATGTGGGACGGGAACACCGCCGAGCGGGTGATCGCAGCCCTCGAGGCGCGCTGGTCCTGAGGCGGACGCTGAGGGAGCCGTCCCGCTCGGACGTCGAGAGGGCGCGGCCCGCAAGCACCCATGCAGCGCTGTCTCCGGCCTGCGCAGCGGCGCTCGGCGTGAGCGGCAAGCTCAGAGATAGGGGCGCAGCCACTCGAAGAAGACCGACGCCAGGAACCGGTTGTATGCCGGCGTGTAGTGTCCGCCGCTGTGCGGATTCCGCGGAGGCTCAGCGGGACCAGGAATCTCGCGGAACTGCACCAGATTGCCACGACGCGGGCTGCGCGCCACGGATGTCTCGACAGCGCGCGTGAAGCTGAGGTTCGGTGAGCGAACCGTGTGGATGACCGGGATACCCAGCTCGGCGACGACCTCCCCGAGCCGATCCACGGCGAGCTGGAGCAGGTGCTGCTGCAGCTCGCTGACCTCTTCTCGCGGCGAATACAGCCGCCGGATCCGCCCTCGGTGTGCGCGGCGGTCGAAGAACTCGTGATCCGGATCGACGACCAGGCCGCTGGGCAGCTTGATCGCCGCGGGCTTCTTGTCGGTGTAGTAGACGCCGGTCGTCTGTAGCACGTCGACGAAGGCCGCGTCGCCAGCTCCCCCTCCACCCGTGTCAGAGCCCGCACCCGCCGCAGAAGCGCTCAGCTGCCGGAGCAGGTTGAGCGCATGGAGCGGGCTGCGATTGCCCTGGAGCGACGCCGCGGCCTTGGGGGTGAAGTCCATGAAGCCGTGCTGGAACAGCAGCAGCACTTCGTTGTCGG
Source organism: Planctomycetota bacterium (assembly GCA_049889335.1). Lineage (GTDB taxonomy): Bacteria > Planctomycetota > UBA1135 > UBA1135 > UBA2386. The sequence continues at coordinate 2,728 of JBMHDP010000367.1, read as the reverse complement.
TGCAGTCATTGGTGATGTGGAGAAAGATCACGCCCCGGACTCGCTCGACGCGGGTCGCGGCCAGGAACCTCCGCAATCCCTCCACTGCCTGCAGGCTGCCGTAGCCGCCCACCCCGAGGTTCACGGCTCTCAGGCGAGGCCGCTCCCGGCAGAGCACATCGAGCGCCGAGACGAGCGCGTCGTCGGTCTCGACCCCCCAGCTGAACACGTTGGAGTCGCCGACGACGAGCACGACGTCCGCGCTCTCGTAGTCGATCGGTCCGCGCTCCCCGAGGCGGACGCCGAAATCGTCCGTGCGGATCTGCATCGTGAAGTCCGCCCCGTGGAACACGTCGTCGAGGTTCGGCGTCAGCCGCTTGATGATCTGGCGGTCCTGCACGGTGAAAGCCGGCCGCGGCGCGAAACGGTCGCCGAAGGCGGCGCGGATGACGAGCTCCGCCAAGACGAGCGCTACGGCGGATGCAACGCAGGCGAGCGCGGCGCGGCGAACGGTGACCTTCAGCCGAGGTTTCATTTCGCGAGATGAGCGCGGGTCATCGGTGCAAGACAAGTTGACGGGAGCCCTGCAGCATCGCGTTCGCGAGCCCTAGCGGAGCGCGCGCACCTGCAGGTCGCCGTCGACATCAGAAGGACCCAGCAACAAATCCGGCGAATCGACCCCTGCCCCGAACTCCGCGGCGAAGACTCCCGGCTGCCGCTCCGTCAGTCGCAAGACGGGCGCCACGGCGCCAGCTCCCAACGTGAACGCGGTCACAAGCTGGGTGAGCCCTGGCGCCGACACCAACTCCGTCGTCCAGATGTCCTGCCAGCTGCGGTTGCCGGGGAAGGTGACGCCCATCGGCTCCGGAGACCGCTGCCCCCGGACCGCTCGGACGCGCACTCCCGCTCCGGAGAGGTCGCGCATCCGAGCGAGCACGTCGTCGCCTGCCGAGAGGCGCCAGCTCCCATCCGCGTCCTCGGCGACCTCGATCGCCGGGCCGAAGTGGAAGCGACGGGTGAACGGCGAAGGTGTGACCGCGCCGTCTTCCAGCAGGTCGACGACGAAGAGAACCTCTCCGGGGCGGTAGAGCCAAAGGCGGCGGTGTTCGACCTCCTGCGAGCGAAGCAGCGGGTTCTCCCCGAGCACCACGTGCCAACCAAAGCCAGAGCCCGCGCCCGTCAGCCCGGATCCATAGGGTGCCTGGCCGCGGAACGAGAAGTCTCGACCGGCGCGCGTGAGGACGTTGTGCGCGCGCGCGGACTCTGCGTAGCGTCGACCGGGCTCGTCGTAGTAGTAGCCGTAGCGGCCGGCATCGACCAAGAGTCTCGCGCCCCGCGCGAACCACACGAAGGAGAGCTCGTCGCTGTGCTTGTGGCCAAAACCGTGATACCAGGCGTGCGCGACGAGGCGCTCGCCTTCGGCCGCGACCGCGGCGACTCCTGCGTCCCTGGCGAACCAGAGCCCCTCAGGTCGCGGCTGCTCTGCCGTCCACGCAGGCGCTTGGGTCAGGTCCGTGTCGCCGAGCTGCAGGAACTTCCCGTCCGGATGAACGAACCAGGGCGCGTTGGCCCGCATGCGAGTGACGAGATCGAGCAGCCCAGCATCTCGGAACCTCGCGGCGCGACGGATCCGATCTACCAGCGACGTCACGGTGAAGTGATAAGCCGAGGAGTGCTCCAGGTGCACGGCGTCGACGCGGCTGACCGTCGCGGCGACGTTCTCGACGAAGCGTCGCTGCGCGTGTGCGAACCAAGCGCGCGCCCGCGGCTCGGACGGCAACTGCATCGCGAGCAGCGCGAGTCCGCCGTCCTAGAAGAGCCCGTGGTTGTGCGCGGTCTTGTAGTTCTGGTCGTCCGCCAGCCAGTCGCCGTGCTCCCGCGCGCTCCGCAGCAGAACCTGCGCCGTCCTCGCGTCGCCGCCGCTGGAGCGGGACAGTCGCGCGAGACAACCGAGCGTCGGAGCTCTGGCGCCCACGGCCATGTCGTACCAGGCAAACTCGGAGATGCCCGGCGCTCCGCGCTGGTTCTGCTCGATCCAGTCGAGCGCAAAGTCCGTGCAGAGCCGCGCCGCCTCGGCGTCGCCACCCACAGCTGCGTGCACGACGGGCTCCAAGAACGTCCAGGAATGGAGGAAGAACCGCCACGTCCGGTCTCCGTGCGGATCCATGCACCAGTTGACGGGAACCGCGAGCTCGATCGCCTTCTTGCCCACGGAGAACTGACCGCGCTTCGCCGCAGCGACGGCGTCGACGTCCGTAGCGGTCCCGTGGACCGAGACGTATTCCCCGACTCGCGCAGGCACAGGTGGATTCCGCTCGCCGCACGAGCTCAGGACCAGCAGGAGCGCTGCGAGGCGCCGGATCATGACGCAGATCCGTCCGACGCCGCCTCGTAGGCGCGCAGCACCTCGCCGGTCGGCCCGGACATCCGCACCTCGCCGTGGTCGAGCCACAGGCAGTGGGTCGTGACCTGGCGCACGAACGAGGCCGAGTGGGACACGGTCAGGATGCACTTGCTCTTGCTCATCATCTCCTCCATCCGCGCCCGGCTCTTCTGCTGGAAGGCGCGGTCGCCTACGGCCAGCACCTCGTCGAGGATCAGGACCTCGGGCTCGAGCGACGTCGCGACCGCGAAGCCGAGGCGCGCGCGCATGCCGGTGGAGTAGGTGCGCACGGGGTCGTCGAGCGCGTCGCGCAGCTCCGAGAACTCGGCGATCTCGTCCATGTTGGCGACGATCGTCTCGCGGGGG
>JBMHDP010000366.1:0-5181 GCA_049889335.1 Planctomycetota bacterium | reverse complement strand
CCTTGCCGTAGTGCAGGTAGTCGCCGGTGCCCATCGGCAGCGAGTAGCCAGGCGTGACGACGCCCTTGCCGACCGAGATGTGGTGGTGGCCGACCGTCTTGTCGAGCGCGTTCTGTCCGGCGGGCGACATGTCCGCGCCGGTCACGCCGAAGCGGACCCGGAACGGCGACTTCACGGTCGCGCCGTCGGCGGGCTCGAGCCAGGCGACGCCGAGGTCGGCGGGCGTGGCCTCGACCGTGTAGCTGACGGTCTTGCGGTTCTCGGTGGCCTTGCCGTCGGCGCCGAAGTGCTGCACGTGGAGCTTCTGCTGGCCGAGCGGCAGCGTGACGTAGCCGAAGACCGCGCCGGGCGCGAACGTCTGCGCGCCGTCCGGCATCGCGGCGCCGGGCGCGACCCCGTCCTCGCCGACGAGCACGGCGATCGTGCCCTCGACGCTGCCGACGCTCGCCGGGTCCCCGACGTAGACGGCGGTGTCGGCGAAGACGGTGGAGCCGTCCTCGGGCCAGACGACGAACGAGATCGGTGGCGCAGCCGGCGTCTCCTTCTCGGCGGAGCAGGAGAGCAGGGCGAGCGGCGCGAGCGCGGAGAGGACGAGCGAGGACAGCTTCATGGCAGCGGGGGTCGTGCGGATCGGTTGAGCGCGCCAGCGGCGCGCTGCAAGCATAGGACGCCGATCTCCGCGGGCCAGGGGGCGGTGCTCCGGCCGGGCGGGGCGGCCGGGCGAGCTGGCTCCGGTCAGCCGGCGCGCTGCAGCTGGAGCAGCGGCAGCACGATGGCGATCACGATCCCGGCGACCACCGCCGCTAGCAGCACGATGATGATCGGCTCGAGGATGCTGGTGAGCTTCGAGGTCGCGAGGTCGACCTCCTCGTCGTAGGTCGAGCTGATCCGCTCCAGCATCTCCTCGAGGTTGCCGGCCTGCTCGCCGACGCCGACCATGTAGGAGATCGTGGGAGGGAACGCGCCGGACATCTTCATCGGCGTCGCGATGTCGGTGCCCTCGACGACGCGGTCGTGCACGGTCTGCAGCGCGTTCTGCAGCACGCGGTTGTCGAGCACGTTCTTGGTGATCGAGATCGCCTGCAGCGCCGGGACGCCGGATCGGAGCAGCGTCGCCAGCGTGATCGAGAACCGGGCCATCGCCTGCTTACGCGCGAGGTCCCCGAACACCGGCAGCTTCAGCTTGAAGTTGTCGAACGCGAGGCGGCCCTTGTCGCTGTTGACGAACATCTGGAACGCGATCACCACGCAGAGCGCGCCGACCATGACCAGCAGCCAGTAGTTGACCAGGAAGTCCGAGCAGGCGACCAGGACCTGGGTCGGCAGCGGCAGCTCCTGGCCGCGTCCCTTGATCAGCTGCGTCACGCGCGGGACGACGGCGGTCATCAGGATCGCGACGACGATGACGCCGACGATCATCATGATCATCGGGTAGATCATCGCCGCGCCGACCTTGTTCTTGAGCCGGGTCTGGGCCTGCAGGAACTGCGCCAGCCGGACCAGGACCTTGTCGAGCGCGCCGGAGGACTCGCCCGCGCGGACCATGTTCGCGTAGAGCTCGGTGAAGTAGCCCGGGTGCTGCAGGACCGCGTCGCCGAGCGGCATGCCCTGCGTCACCTTCTCGCGGATGTCGCGGAAGACGCTCTCGATTTTCTTGTCCGGCGCCTGCTCGATGATCATGCGCAGCGCCTCGGCCAGCGGGATGCCGGCCTGCAGCAGCGAGGCCATCTGGCGGGTCACCGCCGCGACCTGCTCGGTGCGGGCCTTGTTCGGCGCGTCGACGCCGGTGACGCCCTTGATGGCGACGGCTGCCTTCTTCTTGCCGCGCGACTCCTTGATGTCGGTGACGAAGAGCGCGTCCTTCTTGAGCTTGAGGCGGGCGTCCCGCGGAGTGTCCGCGTCGATGATGCCCTTCTTGACCCGGTTGTCCGAGTCGATGGCCTTGTATTCGAAGATCGGCATGGCGGGGCGCCGTTCAGGACACGTCGAGCTGGGTGACGCGCAGGACCTCTTCCGGCGTCGTCATCCCGTTCATGAGCTTGTTGATGCCGTCCATGCGGAGCGTGCGCAGGCCGCGCTCGAGCGCGCCGCGCTTGATCTCGCTGGCCGTGGCCTTGTGGATGATCTGCTCCTGGACGTGGGTGTCGATCGGCATCACCTCGTAGATGGCCGTGCGCCCCGCGAAGCCCGAGCGGAAGCACTCGTCGCAGCCCTTGCCGACCCAGAGCTTGCCGTCGGTCAGCTGGTCGGGGCTGAGCTGCAGGTCCTCGAGGTAGAACCGCTGCTGCTCGTTGGGCGTGACCGGCTCCTTGCAGTTGGGGCAGACGGTGCGGAGCAGGCGCTGGGCGATGACGCAGAGCAGCGACGAGGAGACCAGGTAGGGCTCCACGCCGATGTCGATCAGGCGCGTGACGGTCGACGCGGAGTCGTTCGTGTGCACCGTCGAGAACACGAGGTGGCCGGTCAGCGCCGCGCGGATCGCGATGTCGGCGGTCTCGTTGTCCCGGACTTCACCGACCATCATCACGTCGGGGTCCTGACGCAGGAACGAGCGGAGGCCCGCGGCGAAGGTCAGCCCCTTCTTGGTGTTGACCTGGACCTGGCTGATGCCGTCGAGGTTGTACTCGACCGGGTCCTCGATGGTCAGGATGTTCAGCTCGGGCGCGTTGATGGCGTCGAGGCAGGCGTAGAGCGTCGTGGTCTTGCCGGACCCGGTCGGGCCGGTCACGAAGATCACGCCGTGGCTGTAGTTGATGTAGCGGCGGATCGTGCGCTCGGCGTCCTCCTCCAGGCCGATGTCGTCGAGCGCGTAGACCTTGGTGGTCTTGTCGAGGATCCGGAACACGATCCGCTCGCCGCCGGCGACCGGGACGGTCGAGATCCGGACGTCGACGTCGCCGTCGCCGATGCGGATCGACGCGCGGCCGTCCTGCGGCAGCCGGCGCTCGGCGATGTCCATCTTGCCCATCACCTTGACGCGCGACACGATCGCCTCCTGCGCGCGGCGCGGGATGGACTCCATGTCGTAGAGCACGCCGTCGATGCGCATCCGCACCTGGAGGCGGTCGCCGAACGGCTGCAGGTGGATGTCCGAGGCGCGCAGCTTGAGCGCCTGGAAGAGGAGCATGTTGACCAGCTTGATGACCGGCGCCTTGTTGGCGTCGAGCAGGTCCTCGGACTCCTCGATGTTCTCCGCGATGGAGACGATGTCCGTCTCCTTGACGTCCTGGAGCGCCTCGTCGACCCCGTCGGCCTTGTGTCGGTAGGCGCGGTTGATCAGGTTGTTGATCTCGCTGCGGCGCGCGAGCACGGCCTCGACCTCGCAGCCCATCATCGTGGCGAGGTCGTCCATCGGCTGGACGTCGAGCGGCCGGTGGGTCACGACGCGGACCAGGTCCTGCTCTTCGTCGGCGTCGATCGCGACCAGCGCGTGGGTGCGCGCGAACTGCACGGGGACGTCCTGGATGAACGCGTCCGGCACGTTGACGCCTTCGAGGCTGTCGACGTAGTCGATGCCCAGGACCTCGCCGAAGAGCTCCAGGCAGGCCTTCTCCTGCAGGAAGCCCTTCTGGACCAGCACCTGATCGAGCTGTTGGTCGCCCTCGCGCTCTTCTTGCAGCGCCTCTTGGATCTGGGCGTCGGTCAGGCCGGCCTGGGTCAGCAGGCGCTGGCGCAGGTCGTCCTGCGGGAGGCCCGCGGCCGCGGACGCGTCGGTGGTGGGCGTGGTGTCGGTCATCGTTCTCGTCGTCGGGTTCTCGGCGGGCGGCGGCGCGGCGCCGGCGTCAGCGCGGCAGCTCGATCGGGGCGCTCGGCGCCGCCGGGCCCGGCGAGCGGCGGTAGGTCGGCATCTCGTACTCGCCCTGCAGGTCGAGGTCCTCGATCGTCGCGCCCATGTCCTCGAGGGTGCGCGCGGTGCCGCCGCTCGTCCCCGACCAGCGCCGGTCGATGATCCGCAGCCGGCGCTCGCCGATGTAGTCCTGGGCCTCGAGCTTCTTCTGCAGCGACAGGTGGTAGAGGTCCTGGAAGCTGTCCTCGTCGAGGATCGTCGGCGTGACGAAGAAGTAGAGGTTGGTCTTGTTGCTGGTGTTCTCGCTGCTGCGGAACAGCGTGCCCAGCAGCGGGATGTCCTTGAGCCACGGGATGCCGCCGTTGTTGGCGGCCTCCGAGTCCTCGATGATGCCGCCGATGATCATGGTCGCGTCCGACGGCATCGTGACCTGCGTCTGGATGAAGCGGCTCAGCGTGATGCCGCCGCCGGTGACCGAGTTCGGGTCGAAGGCGCCGACGAACCGGCTCACGTCGATGGTGATGTTGAGGCGGAGGTAGTTGTTCGGCGAGATCGTCGGCGAGATGTCGAGCGTGATGCCCGCCTCGCGCGGCGTGCCGACGCCGGACTGCGTCGTCGCCGTGCCCTGGTTCTGGGTCTGCGTCGGGCGCGACTCGGTCGTGCGCACCGTCGCCGCCTCGTTGTTGTTCACCAGCACGCTCGGCAGCGACAGGATGTTGGCCTTGTCGTCGGTCGACAGCGCGTTGATCAGGATCGGGACCGAGAAGCCGTCACCCGAGATGATGCCGCCCGTCACGCCCTGCAGCGGGTTGTCGAAGTCCGGCAGGCGCGTGTCCGGCAGGCCGTCGTCGTCCGTGTCCTGGAACGCCGAGGCGCCGAAGTTGGTGAAGCCGAAGCCGCGCGTGAAGTCGTTGTTGGAGCCCGCTGCCGGCAGGTCGAGCAGGCCGAGCTCGACGCCGAAGCGATCGAGGTCCCCGGTGGTCAGCTCGACCAGGGCTGCCTCGATCAGCACCTGCGGCTGCCGCTGGTCGAGCTTGTCGATCAGCGCAAGCACCTGCTTGTACTTCGTGCCCGCCGCCGAGATCAGCAGCGAGTTGGACTCCTTGTGCGAGTTGATCACGGTCCGCCGCGTGCGCCGGGCCGCCGAGGCGCCGGCGCCGCCGGGCGCCTGCGCCTGCTGCTCGGCCTGGTTGTCCTCCTGCATGAACTGCTTGAGGGTCTGCTCCAGGTCTTCGGCGAGCACGTTCTTGAGGTAGATGACGTTGGCGTCCGCGTTGATCGGCGTGCCCGGCACGTCGAGGCGCGCGATCAGCTCGAGCGCCTCGTTGACCTGCTCGCCGGTGCCGCTGAGGACCAGCGCCTTCTGCGAGCTGTGCACGACGACCTTGAGCTGG
>JBMHDP010000365.1:0-11118 GCA_049889335.1 Planctomycetota bacterium | reverse complement strand
CGACGCGCGGAAGCTCAAGAACGGGTCCATGGCGCCGAACGTCACGTGTCCCGTGCAGCGCTGCGCGCGGCCGGCCTCGTCGACGTAGATGACGTAGCGCTGGGTCGTCGGCGTCCCCATCTGGGTGCCGGCCATCGTGCTGACCAGCTTGCCGTCGAACCACCGGCACTTCATCTCCCCCACCATGCCCATGCTGTCGACGAACACCGTGTTCATGCACTGGTCCTCCGGATCCCACCCCCAGAGCGCGTGCGACTCGTAGGCGTCGGGCGCGCCGGCCGCCTGACCGTCGGTGCGACCGTGCATCGCGACGCCGCCGAAGACCATCTCCCACTTGTCGGTGCCCGTGATGGCGGTCATCGGCATGCCGGGCGCCATGGTCATCTCCCCCTTGGTCTCGTAGCTCCCCGCCATCTTCGCGAGCTCCTGCATCGCCTCGTTGGGCTGCGCGCCCATCCACGCGGCGACGCTCCAGTCCCCTTCGAAGCGCTCGCCGCCGCGTCGCAGCGCGCCCTCGATGACCTGGACCGAGTCACCTTCGGGCATCAGCATGTCGACGCGCATCTCGAGGCGGTCGCCGTCGACGCGCACGCGCGCCCGCTCCTGGAACACGATGCCGTGCTCGTGATGACGCTGCAGGGTCGTCAGCGCGCCGTCGGGCTGGACGGCGACCTCGTTGACGCGGGCCCGGCCGTTGCTGTTGATCATCGCCGCGACGTAGCGACCGCGCTCGCGGTCCCAGCCGTAGTAGTTGCGGATGACCATGGGCATCGCGGCGCCCTCCATGCGGACCGCGAAGTCCTCCTGCAGGAAGTGGCCGCCGAGCGTCCAGCGGTAGCTGATGTCTGCGGTCCACGGCGTCTCCTGTCCGGTCGGCTCGATCATCTTGCCGCGGCCTGTCCAGTCCCCGACCAGCTGCTCCAGCTTGGCCAGCTGCGGCGCGGGGTTGGTGTCGTAGGCCTGCGCAGGCAGCGCGACCGCGAGCGTCAGCCCGGCGGCGAGCGCCGAGAGCCGTGAGAGGGAGCGGAGCGGAGTGTTCATCCAGGCATGAGAACCGCAAGCCGACGCGGAATCGACGCCCCCGCGCCGCCGCGTCGTTGAGCCCGCCGGGCGGCCTCGCCATACTCTCCGCCCCCGCGATGCCACCCGCTCCCGACATCTGGACCTGGATCACCATCCCCGCCATCGGGGGCCTGATCGGGCTGACCACCAACTGGCTCGCCGTGAAGATGATCTTCCGGCCGGTGCGGCCCCGCCGGCTGCTGTTCGTGACGCTGCACGGGCTGATCGCGCGTCGACAGGCGGAGCTCGCCAAGGCCATCGGGCGCGTGGTCGGCAACCACCTGGTCGAGCACAAGGACGTGCTCAAGAGCCTCAACAAGCTCGACTTCGGCGGCGTCCTCGGCAAGGTCCTCGACCGCGGCCTCGGCCCCAAGATCCAGGAGCTGCGGAGCTTGCCGCTGATCGGCGGGTTCCTCACGGAGGAGCGCATCGTCGACATCAAGCAGTCGATCACCGACAGCATCATGGAGCACCGGGAGGACGTGCTCGACGAGGTCGAGAAGGGCCTGAGCAAGGGCCTCGACGTGCCCGCCCTGGTCGAGAAGAAGGTCGCCGCCTTCGAGATCCTGAAGCTCGAGAAGCTGATCCTCGAGGTCGCGAGCCGCGAGCTGCGCTCGATCGTCTGGCTCGGCGGCGTGCTCGGCGTGCTGATCGGCGCCGTGCAGGTCGGCTTCCTGTGGCTGCGCGGATGAGCGCGCGGTTACGCCTCCCCCCACCCCTACTAGTGCCGACGTCCCCATGACCGTCGCCCCCCACGCCCTCCTCTGCGCCAGCCTCCTCGGCCTCGCCGCCGCCGCGACCGCCCAAGAGCCGCTGAACTGCGGCTATCCGGAGCGCGACGTGCTGTCGCCGTTCCGCAACCCGACGGACATCACGGCCCCGCCCGACGAGCTGTTCCGCAACCTGCGCATCATGCGCAACATCTCCGAGCAGGAGCCGGAGCGGTCGCGGTTCGACGCCAAGGGCCGCCAGGTCGTCGACAACGACGGCTGGCGGGCAGCCTACGCGCGGGTCCAGGAGCTCGGCCTCGACGCCGGCATGCTCGCGCAGATGATGCGGCTTCACCGCAACGCCGACCAGCGGACCGTCGCGTTCTACGCGGCCTTCTACTGCGACAACATCGGCTACGTGATGGAGCTGATCGGCCACATCCCGGGCGAGCCCGTCCGGGAGGTCCGGGAGCGCGCGCTCCTGAAGGCCGTCGAGTTCCTGCGCGCGCACCTCGGGCGGCGGTTCGGCGACCTGACCGACGAGGAGCGCGCGGTCGTGGTCGCCAACATGCCCGAGCCCGGCTCGCCTGCCGCGAAGGCCCGCGGGATCCAGCGCGCGCCGCGCGACGAGGACCACTTGCACGGCCTGCGCCTCGCGCCGTTCTTCCAGCTGCTGGACGTCGAGGACCCGCTCGACCGCGCGCAGGCGCTGTGGTTCCTGCGGCAGGTGTTCGAGCTGCGCCGGGACCTCGCCAGCGCCTGGCTCGAGCCCGCGCTGCCGCGGCTCCGGCAGCTGCTCGCCGGCGCAGACGAGCGCGTCCGCGGCGAGGCCGTCCAGCTGTTCCAGCTGATCGGCCCCGAGGACCTGCCCGCGCCGCCCGACGACCCCGCGGCCCTGACCGCGTGGGCCGACCGCGCGGGCAAGCACCTGTTCCCGCCGATCCGCAACCTCAACGACGCGATCGTGCAGCTGTACCCGAGCGAGGAGCGCGACGCGGTCGTCGCGGCCGCGGTCGCCGCGCTGGAGAACGAGAGCATCGGCGACCCGTTCCGCGGCCAGCGCGCCGACGGCACCTGGTTCGCCGGCTACCGGATCGCGCGCGTGCCCGCGGCGCTCGCGCCGCTGGCGATCCCGGCGGAGGCCGTCATCACGACGGTCAACGGCGTCTCGGTGCCGAGCGCCGGCGCCGTGCTCAAGGTCGTGCGCAAGCTGGTCGCGCGGCCGCGGCCCACGCGCCTGTTCGTCGAGTACGTGCGCGACGGCGGGACGCACGCCGTCGAGTACCGGATCATGTAGCCCCCGGACCGGGACGCGCGCCCGGCGCGGGGCAGCGGCGGCGCGCTACCGGTAGTGCTTGGCGCACCACTTGCGCCAGGCCTCGTCGAACGCAGCGGGCTCGAGCTCGTAGACCTGCAGCAGCGCCGACACCTGGCGGGCGCGCGACGGCGCGCCGAGCACGCCGCCCAAGAACTGAGCGAAGCGCGCGCGGTCCTGCAGCAGCCACTCGACCCGCGCCCACGACTGCACGTGTCCGTAGTAGCCGAGGTCCGTCCGGGTCGTCAGCTGCTCGAACGGGACCACGAGCCCCTCGAACTTGACGCGCTTGCGGATCTTCTTGCCCCACTCGTACTGGGAGGCGGGGTCGACGCTCTCGTCCGCGCGCACGCCGCAGTTGATCATGTTGCAGGGGACCTGGCGCTCGTAGACGTGGCCCAGACCGTACTGCAGCCACAGCGGCCCGCCGCCCGCGGCGTCCATGAACATCTGCATCGCGAAGTAGCGGAACTGCGCGTGCGTGGTCTCGGAGTCGCGCGGGCCGTCGTCGCCCTCCGCGGTCATCACCAGCGACAGGTGCCCGGTCCCGTAGTGAGTGTGGCGCTGCGTCTGCTGGCTCGCGCGGCCGCAGAACGTCTGGAAGTAGCGCGCGAGGTCCGACTTCTTCTCGAACAGCAGGATCAGGAACTTCTGCTTCTCCCCGAGGCGGCGGCCCTCGCGCGGCTTCCCCGCGAGGTCGGCGAACTCGTCGTACAGCTCCTCGGCGCGCTGCGCGTAGAGGTGCATGCGGAGCCAGGGGTCGAGCTTGCTCGCGCTCGACGGGATCCGCTTGCACTTCCGGTTCAGCCGCTTCAGCTCGCCCTTGAGCAGACGGCGCGCCTTGGAGTCCTTGGGCGCCCCGGCGAAGCCGAAGTTGCTGCCGAGCTTGAAGTGCTCGGTCTCCATCCAGAGGACGCGCCCTTCCCCGAGCACCTTCTCGATGTCGGTCGTGCGCTTGTCGTCGGCCCAGGAGAGCGGGCCGTAGCCGACGACGCCGAGCCGCGCCATCGCCGCGGCGTCTGCGCCGGTGAACTTGTCCTCGAGGCCGACCTTGGCCAGGGCGCTGCTGCCCTTGTTCTGGGCAGGGCACGGCGTCGTCGCGGCGAGCGCGAGCGCCGCGAGCAAGACGGGGAAGATCATCGGGGAGCGCGAGAGCTGTGGGGCAGCGCGCGTGACTGTAGCCAGGACGGCGCGCGAAGTAACGCGCCGCGACGCGCTGCCGTCAGCGGCCGGCGGCGCGCGCTAGGAAGCCGGTCAGCGTCGTCCGCCACTGGCCGAGCAGCTCCTGCTCGACGTACATCATGTGACCCGCGGCGAAGTCTTCGCGCTGGATGTTGTCGCGCAGGTCCGGCGGCAGGTTGAGGTTGTCGAACGTCCAGACCGCCGCGAAGTAGGGCGTCGCGAGGTCGTAGACCCCGTTGACCAGCAGCACCTCGAGCTCCGGGTTGCGGCGCAGCGCCTGCGCGAGGTCGGGCGCAACGTTGACGGCGCCGCCGCCGAAGCCGCCCTCGCCGCGCCGCCAGCTCCACGGCCGCGCGCGGCCGCTCGGCACGTACTCGCGCTCGCCGTCGTAGCCGAGCTCGTCGCGCAGATACGCGTTGAAGGCCGAGGTGTAGGCGCTGCTGATCGCGCTCGACTGCGGGTCGTGCGACGGACGATCGGCGAGCAGGTCGCCAGACGGTCCGGTGAACCGCGCGTCGAGGCGGCCCACCACGAGGCCGCGGCTCCGCAGGATCTCCTGCTCGTACTGCGACGCGGTGACGCGCAGGTTGTTGCGGTCGAGGTACTCCTTGCTCAGCCCGGTGTACTCGTGCATCTGTTGCAGCACGCGGCGCCGCTGCTCGGGCGCGACCGCGCTGCCCGCGAGGATCGCCGTCGCGTAGTCCGTCATCGCCCACTGCTCGACCTCCTTCATGAACCGCGACGGGTTCGCGGGCGCCGGCACGGGCAGCGCGGCGTGATAGAGCGACGTGAGCGCGAACGACGGGACGTTGACGACGTAGGGGACCACCGAGCCGGCGCCGAACTGCAGCGTCTGGAAGTCCAGGACCGCGGAGACCAGCACGATGCCGTTGAGGTCGATGTTGCTCCGCTGCAGCTCACGGGCGAGGACCGCCGAGCGCGTGGTGCCGTAGCTCTCCCCGAGCAGGAACCGCGGCGCGTTCCAGCGCGAGTGGCGGTTCAGGAACCGCCGAACGAACTGCGCCAGCGAGCGAGCGTCCTCGTCGACGCCCCAGAAGTCCGCGCCCTCGCCCGCGCCGATCGCCCGGCTGAAGCCGGTGCCGACCGGATCGACCATCACGATGTCGGCCACGTCGAGCAGGCAGGCCGGGTTGTCCTCGACCGGGTACGGCGGCCCGGCCTGGGGCCCGACGTTCGGGGTGACGACGCGCCGCGGCCCCATCACGCCCATGTGGAGCCAGTAGCTCGCCGACCCGGGCCCCCCGTTGTAGGCGAAGATCAGCGGCCGGGTCGGGTCGCGCTCGCCCTCGTCGTCGACGCGGAAGTACGCGACGTGCCACAGCTCCGCCGCCTCCGCGCCGTCCTCGTCGCGCAGCACGACGTGGTCGAGCAGCGATCGGTAGTGCAGCACCGAGCCGTCGAGGCGCATCTTGTGGGCGCGCTCCCAGGGCCCGGCCATCGCGACCGGGCCCGGGTCGCCGTCGCCTTGCGCCGTCGAGGACGCGGCCAGCGCGAGCATGGCGGGGAGCAGGATCGAGCAGATCTTGTGCATGCCCGCATCCTCGGCGCTGGGCGCCGCCCGAGCCATACCGACCCTCGGGAACAACGCCCGCGGGGGCTCATCGACGCGGCGAATTGCGCCCAACTGCGTATCCCACCTCCTGGACCGCATTCGTAGGTAAATGGCCCGCGCGCAGCTGTGCCCTACGGGCTGCGCGCAGGTGCCCCCCTTCGCCTGAGCTCGGCTCCTTGCACTCCCTCCTCTCCACGGTCACCTTCGCGCTGACGGTCTGCAGCGCGGTCACGGCGCAGCACTACCGCGCCCACTTCTACCACGACTCGGACGGGCTCCCTCGTCGCCAGACCTACGCGGCGGCGCAGGACCGAGACGGGCGCATGTGGTTCGCCAACCGCCTGGGGGTCGTCTGCTACGACGGCGCGACGTGGCAGCAGGCCGGAGAGGTGCAGCGGCCCAAGGGCCACATCTCGATCGACGACGAGGGCGCGGTCTGGTGCGTCGACCGCTTCGCCGAGCTCGAGCTGCACTGCCTGCGCGCGGGCACCTGGTCCGTGCACCCGCTGCCAGCCGACATCGCGCGTGGGCGGGCCTCCGCGCTGCTGGCGACCGGACGCGGACGCGTCTACGTGGGCACCTACAAGCACGGCGTCATCGCGCGGGACGGCGACGTCTTCCGTGCGCTCCCCGTGGCGCCGGGCATGGGCCGCCAGGTGCGCGCGCTCGCGCAGCACGGCGACGACCTGCTGGTCGCGACAGGCGCTGCGCTCGCGCGCTACCGGGAAGCCGACCTGACGCAGCCGCCGACGCTGACGGCCGACCTGCCGGGGCCGGTCCACGGCATGGCGAGCGACGACGACTGCGTCTGGCTGGCCGGCGAGGGCTGGTTCGGCCGATGGACGCCGGACGGGGTGGCGACCTTCGGCTTGCCCGAGGCACGGGACCCCGGAGAGCTCCTGCACCTGGCGATGACCCGCGACGGCGCCGGCGGCGCCGTGCTGGCGACCTCCTTTACCAAGACCTTCGCCTGCCATCACGTCGACGGCGAGGGCCGCGTCACGGCGATCGCTGCCGACGCAGCGCTGCCGGTCCGCGGCGTCAGCAGCCTCACGCTCGACCGCGAACACAACGTTTGGGTGTGCGGCGGCCACGGCGTCTGCAAGCTCACGCCGACGGACATCGCGTGCTTCACGTCACAGCACGGGCTGCTCGCAGACGAGGTCACCGCGATCTGCCGCCGCCGCGACGGCGACCTCGTGCTGGGTCACGAAGGCGGCCTGAGCCTGCTCCGAACGGGCAGGACCGAGCGGATCCCCTTCCCGCCGGCCAAGGAGCACGCCCGCGTCATGGACCTCGCGACGGACGACGCGGATCAGGTCTGGATCGCGGCGGCTTGGGCGGGGCTCGCCCGCCTGGACGCCGAGGGTCGCGTCGTGTTCTGGACCACTCCCGGCCTCGGGCAGCTGCACGCCGTGGCGACGCGCGGCGACGAGCTCTGGCTGGGCGGCCAGGCGGGCCTGTTCCGGTTCGAGGCCGGGCGGTTCACGCCGCAGCGCTTCGAGGGGCCGCTGCAGCCGCGGTGCGTCCGCAGCCTGACCTGCGCCCCCGACGGCGCCATCTGGATGGCGACCGTCACCCAGGGCGTGCTGCGGATGGACCCCGACGGCGCGCTCACGCAGTGGACGTCGAAGGACGGCATGGAGCGGTCGACCTTCGGCGTCACCCTGCTCCCCGAAGGTCGCGTCCTGGCTGCCTCCAGCGCGGGGCTGCTGGAGCTCAAAGAGGGCGGCTTCGCTCCCGCCACCGAGTCGCTCGGCCGTGAGCCGGTGTTCTTCGCGACGCCGGGCGTCGGCCCCAACGAGCTCTGGCAGGGCACGACGCGCGGCGTGATCTTCTCGCGCGGCGCGGGCGTCCGCCGCATCGACCGCAGCGCGGGCTTCCTCGGCCGCGAGACCAACCGCCACGCCGCCCTGCGTCATCCGAACGGCGAGCTCTGGGTCGGGTCGGACGCGGGCCTCAACCGCGTCTCCGGCGCGAGCTACCGGAGCGCCGCCTGTCGCCCGACGCTGGAGCTCTTGGACCTCGGCCTCGACGAGCACGAGCCGGACGAGCTCGGAGGAGGTCGGGCGCGCACGAGCCTGACCGCGCGCTTCCGCGCGATCTCGTTCTTCGAGGAGGCCAAGCTGCGCTTCTACTACAAGCTCGAAGGGCTCCACGACGACTGGGTCGGGCCAGTCGACCGACCCGACCGCGTGCTGCGCTTCTCTGATCTGGAGCCCGGCGAGTACCGGCTGCGGGCGTTCATCGAGGGCGCCGACAACCAGCGCAGCGACGAGGTCGCCGCGCCGCCGGTCACGGTCACGCCCGCCTTCCTGGATCGCTGGTGGGCCCTGCCGCTGCTCGGCCTCGCCGCGTGCCTGATGGCCTGGCGGATCGGCCGGTGCGTCTGGATGGCCCGCTACGCCCGCCGCCTGGAGGAGGCGGTCGAGGAGCGCACGCGCCAGCTCGGCGCCGCGCAGCTGGAGCTCGCGCGCGAGCGTGATCAGATGGAGTGCACGCTCGACAGCATCGGCGACGCGGTCGTCGCGACCGACGCCGACGGCGTCGTGTTCCACTGGAACAGCGCCGCGGAAGCGCTGACGGGTGTCGACGCCGGCGGCGCGCTGGGACGTCGGTGGAGCGACCTGCTCCCCGCGCTCGAGCTGCCGGAGTCAGGGGAGTTCCGGTTCGACGGCGTGACCGTCGGAGGCCGGGTGCGGACGGTGGAGGGCTGCGTCGCGCGGCTCCGGAACCGCTCGCGCGGCGGCGTCGCGGCGCTGCGAGACGTCACCCACCGCACCCGGCTGGAGCAGGAGGTGGCGCGCCGGCAGCGGCTGGAGTCCGTCGGCACGCTCGCCGCCGGCATCGCGCACGACTTCAACAACGACCTCACCGTGCTCCGCGGCACCCTCGACCTGCTCTCGGAGGAGGCGTCGCTCGACGCCGGGCTGCTGGACAACGTCGCCGCGGCGCGGGACACGATCGACCACTCCGTCTCCTTGACGGGGCAGCTGCTGACCTTCTCCTCGGGCGGCGCGCCGGTTCGTCGGCCCACCGACCTCGCCGGGCTCCTCGAGGACGTCGCCGAACGCGCCCTGGCCAGCAGCGACGTCCGGGTCCACTACGACCTCGACGCAGCGCTGCCGGACGCCGACGTGGACCCGGCCCAGATGCGGCAGGTGCTGCACAACCTGCTGGTCAACGCCCGCGACCATCTGCCCGCGGGCGGCAACCTCACGCTGTCGCTCCGGGAGGCAGCGGCCGCGACCTGCGAGGAGCCCGGTCGCTGGTTGGAGCTCACCGTCTCCGACGACGGCCCCGGGATGCCCGTGGAGCAGCAGCAGCGCGCGTTCGACCTCTTCTACAGCACGCGCGAGGGTCAGTCCGGGCTCGGGCTCAGCGTCGTGCACGCCACGGTCACCCGACACGGCGGCCAGGTCCGGCTGACGTCGACACCGGGCGAGGGCACGACCTTCCGCCTGCTGCTCCCGGCCGTTGCCGCGGCCGAGACGGTCGTCGAGGTAGAGCGGCCCGCCGCGAGCGCCCCCGCCGACGGCAAGGTGCTGGTGATGGACGACGAGCCCGCGGTCCGCCACGTCCTGGTGCGCATGCTCCAGACCCTCGGCTGCGAGGTCGTCGAGGCCGCGAAAGGCGAAGACGCGATCGCGGCCTACGACGACGCCCGCGCCGCCGGGACCCCGTTCGACCTGGTGACGCTCGACCTCAAGGTCGCGGGCGGGCTCGGCGGACTGGAGACGGCCGAGGCGCTGCTCGCGCGCGACCCGGGCGCGCGGCTGCTGGCCGTGAGCGGCTACTCGGACGACGGCACGCTGGCGCAGTTCGAGGCCGCGGGGTTCTGCGGCGCGCTCGCCAAGCCGTTCCAGCGCAGCGACCTGGTCGCGAAGCTCCAGGCCATCGGGGACCGGACACCGGCGCCGCGCAGCTGACGCGACTTCGGGCGCCGGCTGCTATCCTGGCCCGCCCATGACGCTCGTCAGCCTCGAGAAGATCACGCGCCGCTTCGGCGACTTCCCCGTGCTCGACGGGCTGTCGCTGCGCGTGGACGAGGGGGACCGCATCGGCGTCGTCGGGGACAACGGCGCGGGCAAGACCACCATGGTCCGCATCCTCGCCGGCGTGGACGACGCCGACTCCGGCAACCGCAACTGCCGTCGCCACCTCCGCGTCGCCTACGGCGCCCAGATGCCCGCCATGCCGCAGGGCACGACCATCGAGCAGCTGGTCCAGCACGGCACCGGCGAGCACGCAGCCCTCGAGGCCCGCATGCGGACCCTGGAGGCCGAGATGGCCGAGGGCAGCGACGAGGCGCTGTCCTCGTACGGCGAGCTGCAGGCGGCCTTCGAAGCGGGCGGGGGCTACGACCGCAAGCACCGCGTCGAGAAGGTCCTGAGCGGCATCGGGTTCCCCGACGGCGACCTCCAGAAGGACGTCTCGGTGCTGAGCGGCGGCGAGAAGTCGCGCGTACAGCTGGCGATCCTGATGACGACGCCCGCCGACCTGCTGATCCTCGACGAGCCGACCAACCACCTGGACCTGCAGGGGATCGAATTCGTCGAGGACTTCGTGCGGCGCTACCCCGGCGCGGTGGTGGTCGTCAGCCACGACCGGCGCTTCCTCGACGGCGTCGCGAACGCGGTCGTCGAGGTCAGCGACGGCGTCGCGACGCGCTACAAGGGCAACTTCTCCGCCTACCGCAAGCAGCGAGACCAGGCGCTGCTCGCGCTGCAGCGGCAGTGCAAGAACCAGGCAGAGTTTGTCGCCAAGGAGATGGACTTCATCCGGCGCAACATCGCCGGCCAGAAGACCGCGCAGGCCAAGGGGCGCCTGAAGCGGCTGCAGCGCCTGCAGCTGATCGGCAAGCCCAAGGGCAAGCGCGCGCAGATGAAGCTGACGTTCGGACAGACCACACGCGGCCAACACGGGCAGGCGGCGATCGAGGCCGAGGGGCTGCGCGTGCGCGCCGGCGACAAGCAGCTGATCGAAGGCGGCGCGTTTCGGGTCTGGTTCGGCGAGGTGACCGCGCTGCTCGGCCGCAACGGCGCAGGCAAGACGACCCTGCTGCAGCTGCTCGCGCGGGACGGCTCGCCGGCGGGCGGCGCGCTCAAGCACGCGCACAACCTGCGCGTCGGCTTCTTCAGCCAGGAGAAGACCGACCTGCCGCAGTCGGGCACGGTGCTCGACGCGCTCCGCGAGCTCGACCGGACCGTCGACGACGGCGCGCTGCGCGACCACCTGGCGATGTTCCTGTTCGTCGGCGAGGAGGTGGAGAAGCC
>JBMHDP010000364.1:0-2931 GCA_049889335.1 Planctomycetota bacterium | reverse complement strand
CTCGCGACCACGCCGACGAAGCCGACGCTCACGGTCGAGAAGCAGGTCGCGATCGTGAACGCCTCGCGGCGCGTGTAGCGGCCCTGGTCCAAGAGCCTGCGCGTCAGGTAGAGGCCGACCGAGTAGCTGCCGAGCCAGCTCGTCAGGTCGTCGAGCGCCGCGCGGCCCGGCAGCCGGAACAAGGGCCGCATCAGCGGGCGCATCACGACCCCGACCAGCTCGAGGCAGCCGTAGCCTGCCAGCAGGTTGAGCATCACGGCGCCGATCGGGACGATGACCGCGACCGACGCGACCAGCGTCCCCCACATCAAGCCGCCCGTCGCCTCGTGGTGCAGCCACGCGGGCCCCAGCCCGAAGGCCAGGACCACCGCGAGGCCGAGCCCGATCACGCGCAGGGCGACGAAGGTCGCGGGCGCCCGAAACGGGCCGAGCCACGCGGCCGCGGCGGGGCGCTGCGCCAGCAGGCTGGCGACGGCGCCTGCGGCGATCACGGCGAGCGCGTAGAGCGACACGGCCGCGGGCGCGCGCGCGCGCAGCCAGCCGACGACGACGTCGAACGCGACCGTCCACCGCCCGCCGACCTGCACCGGCAAGAGGAAGAAGCCGAGGCCGACCACGGCCGACACCAGCAAGCGCAGGAGCGGAGGCACGACGCGCGATCATCGCCGCTCGCAGCGCCCGGCGCGAGCGCGGCGACCCGCCGCGCTAGCCCTGCGGCTGCAGGGGCGCAGGCAACCGCGCCGCGAGGTCGTCGAAGACCTGCGCCGGGACCGCGGCGTAGAGCCGCGCCGGCCGCAGCACCCGGACCCTCGCCTCCTGGCGCGGCCGGAAGAGGTCTTCGCCGGCGCCGGGGTTCAGCACGCGGTCGCCCAATTCGGCGCGCAGCCACCGGTCCTGATCCAGCCATTCGGAGTCGAGTCGGCGCAGGTCCAGGTCCTCGCCGCGGGCGGCGGTCAGCTCGCGCACCTGCTCGATCACCTGCGCGCCGACCGGGTCCGCCCGTAAGAACGCCGACAGCGCGAGGTGCTCGGAGATGTCCGGAGCGTGGCCGCGGCGCGCCCGGGCCTCGTTGACGGCGCGCACGACCTCCAGCGTGGCCCGGTCGTCCGACCGGTTGAAGGCGCGGTCCGGGAGCGCGTAGGAGGCGTCGACCTCCAGGCCGAGCTGCGCCTCACAGAAGTGCCCGCTGAGCTCGACGCCGTCTTCGACCAGGTGGTCGTAGAGCACGACCGTCATCCGCTCGCCACCGACCATCGCGTGCACCTTGCGGAGCACGACCTCGGGACGCAGCACCCACGCGCTCGTCCCCAGCAGCTCGCCGGCGAGGAACTCCTCGAAGCTCGCGAGCAGGCCGTGCTTGACGAGCTCGCTCCACATCGAGACGCAGACGGCGCTCCGCCGCCGCAGGTAGACGACGACCGAGACGTCGTGGCCCTCGAGGGCCTCGCCGAGCTGCGCGCTGCCGGCGCCGGTCAAGGTCGCGAGCCGCTCGCACGAGATCAGCACGCGCCCGACCTCGGCCTGCAGCGCGGCGCGGAACACCTCGACCGGCGACCGGCCGCGGAAGTCGGCGTTCACGAGCGGCTCGCCGTTGAGGTAGCGCGACAGGTTGTGCTGACCGTAGAGGTGTTCGCGCCCCAACGTGGGATACGCGACGCCGCGGGACCGCAGCCAGTCCGCGTTGTCCGCGAAGCACCGCTGCAGATAGGTCGTCCCCGTCTTGGGCAACCCGGCATGGAGGAGGACCTGCTTGCGTTCGCTCATCGTGCGTCACGCAGGATACCGCGCCGCTGCCGATCCAGCAGGCGCTTCCCAGGCGGGCTGCATCGTGGACCTGAGGCTTCCTTTGCGACCCAGCGATCGGCTCACGCAGGCGTTCGAGCTCGAAACGAGCGAGCCGCGCCACGGACCACGCGCCGACGACGCAAGCCCAGGGTCCGTCCGGCAGGACATGCTCTGCCGGCGGTCGCCAAGCCCTTGCGCCGCGCTCCCTTGTCGGTGGATCCGGGCCGGATGCGGGGGCTCAGCGCTTGCCGCGGGCGCGCCGGCTCTTGCGGCCTGGCTCACCGTCGCCCTCGCCGTCCGCCGCGCGCGGCTTGCGCGGGTGCGCCTCGAAGAACTCCCAGATCAGCTCCGTCGCCGCGACGGACTTGCGCCCGCCCTGCGGCCAACCGTGGCCGAAGCCCTCGATGCTGTAGAAGGCGACCTCGGCGCCTCCTGCCCCGCCCTTCCACTGGTCGAGGTGGACCTTGCCCTTGTTGAGCTCGGTGCGCTCGACGTCGCCGCAGCCGTTGTGCTTGGCGAACAGCGCGGCCGACTCCGGCGCGTTGGGCGTGCCCCACTTGCTCTTGTCGTAGGGCACCACGTCGTCGGCCATGCCGTGGAACGAGATAAGCGAGACCGGCGACGACGGCTTGGACCGGTCGACCGCGAGGCCGGCGACCGGCGCGATCGCCGAGACCAGGTCGCCGTGCGTCGCCGCGAACGAGAAGCTCATGAAGCCGCCGCTGCTGTGGCCGGTCATGAAGACGCGGTCCGGGTCGATCTTCAGCTCGTCCTGCAACAGCTCGATCAGCTCCGCCAAGAACACCGAGTCCTCGGTCGGCTTGCCCCGCCACGCCCCCTTCCAGCTGGTGGGCTTGCCGAGCGCGGTCGGGAACGCGACCACGAAGTCCTCCTTGTCCGCGAGCCGCTTCCAGCCGTAGTACGGGCTCGCGGCGACCTCGCCGCTGCCGGCACGGCCGTGCAGCATGACGACCAGCGGGACCGGCGCCTTCCTGGAGGCCTGCTTGTAGCGCCGCGGGACGTGCAGCAAGAACTCACGCTCGACGCCGCCGGACGCGAGCGTGCGCTTGGTCGTGCCCTTCTTCTGGGCCGCGCACGGCGCCGCGAGGGCCGCCGCCACCAACAGGGATGCGAACGCGACGCCAG
>JBMHDP010000363.1:0-4368 GCA_049889335.1 Planctomycetota bacterium | reverse complement strand
CGGCGAGTAGATGCGCACGGTGTTGATGCCGGTCACGCCGCTCTGCATCTGCGTCTGGCTCCAGTGGATGCCCGGCTCGAAGTCGACGAACTTGGTCGCGAGGTGCATGCCGACGGGCCGCCAGTGCAGCCACAGATGGTATGCGGCGAACGAGACCAGCATGGCGCGCATGCGGAAGTTGAGCCAGCCCGTCTCAGCCAGGCACCGCATGCACGCGTCGACCATCGGGTAACCGGTCCGCCCCTCGCGCCACGCGTCGTAGCGCGCCGCGTCGAACTCGCTCTCGCGCAGCCCGTCGAACGCGCGGTTGAGGTTGCGGAACTCCAGCTCGGGCTCGTCCTCGAGCTTCTGCATGAAGTGGCAGTGCCACCGCAGCCGACCGGCGAAGCTGCGCGTCGCCGCCCCCCACGCGCCGCGCTCTTCCCTGCTCATCTCGCGCAGCTCGGCCTGCCGCGCGCTCAGCTCGTGGTGGACGTTCTTCAGCGAGATCGCGCCCACGGCGAAGTGCGGCGACAGCCGGCTGCACGCGTCCCATCCCTCCAGCGGCGACGACATCGCCCGCTGATACGGCTCGCCCCGCTCGTAGAGGAACGTCCGCAGCGTCTCCTGCGCCAGCGCCTCGCCGCCGCGCTGCCGCAGGTCGTCGCGCACGGTCGTAGGCCTCAGCCCGAGCTCGTCGAGCGTCGGCACGCGGCCGTGCTCGAGCTGCCGGCCTTCGGGGTCGACGCCGAGCAGCCGCTCCGGCGGCGGGATCAGGTCCCGCTTCATCCGGCGCTGCCAACGACCGCTCCACCCGTCCCGGCTCGGCAGCCGCCGCACGACGCCGTCCTGGAAGAACTCGGAGAAGCCGACGCCGCGCTCGTCCAGCCACTTCGCGACTCGCCGGTCGCGCGCGAAGGTGTGCGCGTTGCCGCACTCCTGGTGGGCGTAGACGTGGGCGATGCCGCCGAACGGCGCCAGGTCCTGCTGCAGCTCGTCCAGCACCGCGGGCAGCGCGCCGCGCCGCACGGTCAGCCGCGCGCCGAGCCCTCGCAGCGACGCGTCGAGCTCGCGCAGCGTCTCGAGCACGAACCCGAAGTGGCCGCGGTCGGCCTCGGGCGCCGCGAGCCATTCGTCCTCGAACACGTAGAGCGCCAGCACCGGCCCCTGCTCGGCGGCGGTGGCGAGCGCCTCGTGGTCGCGGACCCGCAGGTCGCGCTTGAACCAGACCACGTGCACCGGCCCCGAGAACGGCAGCGGCGGGGTGTTCGGACGGGCGCGGCGGGGCACGCCGGGCGGTTCGACGGGACGCCTCCTCCGGACGCAGCGAAGCGCTGGCCGCAGCGCCGCCCGAGGGCTATCGTGCTCCGCCCATGTTCGCGCCCGAACGACACCCGACCGTGCCCGTGCAGGTCGGCGGCATCGCCGTCGGCTCCGACCACCCGGTCCGCGTGCAGTCGATGACCAACACCGACACCGCGGACGCCGCGAGCACCGCCCAGCAGGTCGCCGAGCTCTACCACGCCGGCAGCGAGCTGGTGCGCGTCACGGTCAACACCCAGGAAGCCGCCGCCGCCGTGCCCGAGGTCCAGCGGCGCCTGCACGACATGGGCGTCGACGTGCCGATCGTCGGCGACTTCCACTACAACGGCCACGTGCTGCTCCGGAAGTACCCGGAGTGCGCCGAGGTTCTCGCCAAGTACCGGATCAACCCCGGCAACGTCGGCAAGGGCGCCAACCACGACAAGAACTTCGCGACGATGGTGCAGTGCGCCGTCGACCACCAGAAGCCGGTGCGCATCGGCGTCAACGCGGGCTCGCTCGACCAGGAGCTGCTCGGTGACCTGATGGAGACGAACGCGAAGTCATCGATCCCCCAGGACGCCCAGGCGGTGTTCCTCGAGGCGATGGTGCAGAGCGCGCTGCGCTCCGCGGCGGCCGCCGAGGAGCTGGGCCTGCAGCGCGACCAGATCATCCTCAGCTGCAAGATCAGCAGGGTGCAGGAGCTGGTGCGGGTCTACCGGGCGCTGGCCGACCGCAGCGACTACGCGCTGCACCTCGGCCTGACCGAGGCCGGCATGGGCAGCAAGGGCATCGTCAGCTCGACGGCCGGCATCGGGATCCTGCTGCAGGACGGCATCGGCGACACCATCCGCGTCTCGCTGACGCCCGAGCCCGGCAGCTCCCGGACCCAAGAGGTGCGGATCGCGCAGCAGATCCTGCAGTCGATGGACATCCGGCCGTTCCTGCCGCAGGTCACCGCGTGCCCTGGCTGCGGCCGGACCACGTCGAGCTACTTCCAGGTGCTGAGCCAGGAGGTCGAGCAGTTCCTGGTCGCGCGCATGCCCGCCTGGAAGAAGGACAAGCCGCAGGCCGCCAACCTGCAGGTCGCGGTCATGGGCTGCGTCGTCAACGGCCCGGGCGAGTCGAAGGCCGCCCACATCGGCATCTCGCTGCCCGGCACCGGCGAGGCGCCGCGGGCGCCGGTCTACGAGGACGGCGAGCAGGTGTGCACGCTCGAGGGCCCGACCCTGGCGCAGGACTTCCTCGCGCGGATCGAGGCCTACGTGGCGAGGATGGAGTAGCGGGGTCGCTCGATGGCCCCCTACGACCCCAGCCGCCACGGCCCACGGCGGATCGTCGGCAGCGGCTTCCATGAGCAGGTGTTCGCGCAGGTCCGGCAGGTGCCGGCCGGCGCGGTGACGACCTACGGCGACGTGGGCGCCGCCCTCGGCAGCGAGAACGTCGCCCGCCACGTCGGCTACGCGATGGCGGCCGTGCCCGAAGGCAGCGACGTGCCCTGGTGGCGCGTCGTCGCCGCGGGAGGGCGCCTCAGCCAGCTGCCCGAAGCCGCCGCCCGTCAGGCCGCGCTGCTCGCAGACGAAGGCGTCGAGGTGGAGCGGGGGCGCGTGCAGCAGTTCGCGCAGCGCCGACACGTCTTCCCGCCGCTGCCGCCGGCCTGACCCGCGCGCGGACGCGAGCGGGTATGCTCGGTGAGGTCCGTCCGCACCGATGTCGAACCTGCGCAGAACCTGGCTCCTCTCGGCGGCGACCGCGCTGCTCCCGCTCGCGACGCCCGCCCAGTCGACCGACTGGGCCGCCGTGCGCGCGCAGGGAGCCAGCCGCTCCCAGTACCTGGGCGCGCCTCGCGCCGCCGCCGCGGACGCGGACGAAGCCGCGACGGCGCCCGACCTCGAGACGTTCCGCCAGCGCGTCCGGCCGATCCTGGAGCGCAGCTGCTTTCGGTGCCACGGGGAACGACGCCAGAAGGGCGACGTGCGGCTCGACACCCTCGACCCGGACCTGTTCGCGGGCGACGACGTCGACTGGTGGCTCGACGTGCTGGCGGTGGTCAGCAACGGCGAGATGCCGCCCGAGGACGAGCAGCCGCTGGGCGAGCAGGAGCAGGCCCACGTCGTCGACTGGCTGTCGCGCGAGAGCCAGCGCGCGTCCCGAGCGCGCCGCGCGACCGCGCCGCACACGTCGTTCCGGCGCATGGCCGGCTACGAGTACAGCTACGCGCTGCAGGACCTCTTGGGCGTGTCCTACGACTTCACCGAGGACCTGCCGCCCGACCCACCCTCCGAGGACGGCTTCACCAACTCCTCGGAGACCCTGCAGATCTCGTCGATCGGGTTCCGGGCATATCTGGACGCCGCCAGGAAGGCGCTGCAGCTGGCGACCGTGTCCGGCGCGCAGCCCGCCCCGCTGCAGTGGTCGCTGTCGGCGCAGCAGCTCGCCGCGCGCGAGTGGCGGCACCAGGACGGCCAGCGCCAGGGGCTGCGCAACAAGCACGGCGGCGACCCCGACAAGCTGGCCGCGGAGCTCGAAAAGCTCGACAAGCGGCTGCGCGCCAACCGCAACCAGGTCCACTACGTCGAGCGCAGCTCGGGCCGCACCGCGCGCACGCGCTGGGGCTACAACGGCGGCAAGTTCGCGTGGGCGCCGTCCGAGCAGCTGACGCCGCTGCCGCCGGCCGGCGACACGTTCGCCCACGTGCCGCCGCAGCGCGGCGTGCGCGTCGAGCTCGGCGACCGCGTGCCCGAGCGCGGCACCCTGCGGGTGAGGATCCGGGCCGCGCGCAGCGAGCGCGGCGGCGAGCGCCCGCCGAGGATCCGCCTCGTCTACGGCTGGCAGGCGAGCAACGACTCGCGCGCGCACGTCGTGGTCTCCCAGGAGGACGTCGTCGTCGAGGCCTCGGAGGACGCACCCGCGGTCTACGAGTGGTCGCTGCCGATCCCGAGCATCTACCCGCGCAACTCGGTGCGCGGCGTCAACAAGATGGGCGACCTGCCCAACCCGTCCGAGTACCTGCGCGTCGACAACGCGGCGCGCAGCGGCGCGGCGCTGCTGATCGAGCACGTCGAGGTCACCGCCCCGGTCTACGAG
>JBMHDP010000362.1:0-3236 GCA_049889335.1 Planctomycetota bacterium | reverse complement strand
CGCGGCCTCGGCTACCTCGCGCAGCAGGAGTCGGTGTTCAAGAAGATGTCGGCGATCGACAACATCCGCTGCGTGCTCGAGGCGCGCGGGATGAAGCGCGCGGCCCGCGAGGAGCGCGCCGCGGAGCTGATGCAGGACCTGCAGCTGACGCACGTCGCCGACTCGATCGCCGAGACGATGTCCGGCGGCGAGAAGCGCCGCCTGGAGATCGCCCGCGCGCTCGCGACCGAGCCGCGGCTGCTGCTGCTCGACGAGCCGTTCGCCGGCGTCGACCCGATCACGGTCGAGGAGATCCAGCAGATCCTGGCCGCGCTCGCGCGCTCGGGCATCGCGATCCTGATCACCGAGCACAACGTGATCGCCACGCTGCGCATCACCCACCGCGCCTACATCATCAACCAGGGCAAGGTGATCGCGAACGGCGACGCCCAGTCCGTGGTCGCCGACGAGCAGGTCCGGAGGGTCTACCTCGGCAGCTCGTTCGGCGAGGGCATCACCGAAGAGGAAGAGCGCGGCCTCGAGCTCGACTAGGCGTCGACGAGGCGCGCGCTCTCCCCGCCGGCGCTTAGCCCTGCAGCAGCTGCAGCGCCGCCTGCGGCTGTGAGTTCGCCTGCGACAGGATCGAGATCGACGCCTGCTGCAGGATGTTGTTCCGCGTCAGCTGCGCGGTCTCGAAGGCGACGTCGACGTCGCGGATCCGGCTCTCGGCGGCCGACAGCGACTCGGACGTGACGCCGAGGTTCGCGATCGTGGACTGCAGGCGGTTCTGGAGCGAGCCGAACCGGCCGCGCAGCTGCGAGACGTCGTTGATGGCCGTGTCGATCTGCGCGATCGCGAACGCGGTGTCGCCGCCCGAGCCGACGTCGACCGTCGAGAGCCCGAGCGTCGTCGTCAGCGCCGGCGTGAGCGACACGTCGAGCTGGTCGATCCCGACCGTCGTGTTGATGCCGACCTGGAACGTCACCGAGGTCGACGACCCGTCGAGCAGGCGGATGCCGTTGAACTCCGTCGACTGCGCGATCCGGTTGATCTCGTTGACGAGGCTGTCGAACTCCTCCTTGATCGTGTTCTTGTCCGCGGTCGACGACGAGCCGTTGGCGGACTGGATCGCGAGCTCACGGAGCCGGACGAGGATGTTGCTGACCTCGTTCAGCGCGCCCTCGCCCACCTGGACGAGCGAGATGCCGTCGTTCGCGTTCCGCGACGCCTGCGACAGCGAGCGCACCTGCGAGCGCAGCCGCTCCGAGATCGCGAGGCCCGCCGCGTCGTCGGCCGCCGTAGAAATGCGCAGACCCGTCGACAGACGCTGGTAGTTGCGCGCGAGCCGACCGGTGACCTGCGAGGTGTTTCGCTGGGCGTTGATCGACGCGATGTTGGTGTTGACTCTCAGTCCCATGACTCTCCCCTTTGCCGTTGCTTGATTCGCCCGGAGGCGGAGCCGGCTTCGATCACGCGGCTCACGCTGATGCTCGGCGCGGCGTCGCAGCGCTTTAGCGAGCCGACGCGGAAAAGGCCGATGCCAGCGCCCGCTCAGGGACACTGCCTAGGGGAGACCTAGCGGCGGCGGCGAGCCGCGAGCTCTGCCGCCAGCTCGTTGCCGACCATGCGCGCCTGGGCCGCGACCTGGGACCAGACCTTCGCGGCCGCGTCGGGATCGGCCGCCTGCAGGCAGGACGCGCGCAGCACGTTGTGGAGCAGCGGGTCACCCAGGTCGAGCCAGCGCCGCGCCGCCTCGGGGAGCCGGCCGGCCTCGGCCAGCGCGCCCTCGAGCTCGTCGAAGCCTCGGCGCTGCTGCAGCGAGAGGGCCGCGAGGCAGCCCGCGATGCGCCCGCGGGCGTCGCCGTCTGCGGCCAGCGAGAGCGTGCGCGCGAGCACGTGCTCGCGCTCCTCGCGGTCCAGGTCCCCATCGGCGAGCAGCTCGACGCACCCGTCCAGGTCGGGCGACGGGTAGCGAGTCAGGGCCGCCGCGCCGACGACCAGACCGGCCGCGAGCAGGAACGCGACGAGGGGCAGGGTCAGCAGTCGCTCGTTGTCGGGCGCGGTCATGGTGCGGTTGCTTGGGCTAGCCTACGCCCCATGGCAAGGCGCGCTGCAGGGGTTCCGAAGGCTGCAGAATCTGCTAATGTCGCATCCAGACGAGCACGCCCCTACCTCCCCAGGCTGGGCCGCACCCCACAGCGAAAGCCACTCTTTTTGCGTCCGAGCGCAAACTTCTGTGGGGTCCGGTAGGACCGTGATCCCGGAGCCCCATGGCAGCGAAGACGACGACCCCAACCCGAAAGGCGACCAAGAAGGCCGCCGCGAAGAAGACCACGGCCAAGAAGGCCGCCCCGAAGAAGACTGCGACGAAGAAGGCCGTCACGAAGAAGGCCGCAACGAAGAAGGCGGCCAGCAAGAAGGCGAGCGCCAAGACCGCCGCGCCGAAGATCGCTGGCAAGAAGGCCCCGGCGAGGAAGGCGCCCGCGAAGAAGACCGTGAAGAAGGCCACGGCCAAGGTCGCGACCCCGCCCGCAGCGCGTAAGTCCCGCTCCGCTCCGGCGAAGGAGCGATCGATCTTCCTGCCGCGCGCCATCGCCAGCGTCGACGACGACGACCCGCTGATGGCCCACGGCGGCGGCGGCGGCGGCTTCGGCCGCTGCGGCGGCCGCCTGCTCTCCAACCGCCTGGAGCAACAGCTGTGCAACCGGCTCGGCATCGCCGGCGTCGTGCACAGCCACAGCCCGCGGCACTACGAGATCCGCTACGAAGAGGACAACATGGTCGCGGCCTACGCGCCCATGATCGTGCTGCGCGGCCGGGGCCGCGAGGGCAAGGGCGTCGTGATCGAAGCGGTCGAGGACCCCAAGGCGCCCATCCTCAAGAAGATCATGGCCTTCCGCGCCCAGTACGGGCAGGAGTTCTACGTCATCCTGGTCGCCGACGAGGACTCGCTCGACGAGATCCCGCTGTCCGCCTACGACGAGTCCTGCTCGTCGAACAGCGTGCACACGCTGATCGCGCGCCTCGCCGAGTAGCCCCGGGAAGCGCTCCGCGCGAGCGCCGCGGGCGCGGCGGGTGCGGCGGATCGTCGACGGAACGGTGGCGGCCGGGACAGGGAGCAGGTATCGTCTCCCGCCCGATTTCCGCCGCTCACGCCTGCACACGGGTCCGAAGTTGACGCACGAACTGGTCCATCTAGCCCGCTCTCAGAACCTCGACGACCTCGAGGCCGCCTGGAACCAGGCGGTCGGCGCCCC
>JBMHDP010000361.1:0-20809 GCA_049889335.1 Planctomycetota bacterium | reverse complement strand
AGCCAGCAGCAGCAGCAGGATCAACAGCAGCAGCAGAGCCAGGGCCAGCAGCAGAACCGCCGGGAGAACCAGACGCCGGAGTTCGTGCAGCAGCCGCAGCAGGAAGGCCAGGAGCAGCAAGGCCAACAGCAGGGCCAAGAGCAGCAGCAAGGCCAAGAACAGCAGGGCCAGCAGCAGCAAGAGCAGCCGGGCGAGGACGGGCAACCGCGCGGCGGACAGGAGCAGCGCGACGGCGGCGAGAACCGCGTCGGCAACCAGCCGCCCCAGGGAGCGACCGACGCCGGCAAGCCCGGCACCGGCGCGGGCGAATGGGGCGGCCTGCAGCCCTACCTCAATTTCCTGAAGAACCGGGGCGCGAGCCCGAAGGTGCCGGCGAAGTACCGGCGCTACTACGAGGCCTACCTGAAGAACAAGGCCAAGGGCGGCAAGAAGTAGCGTCGCCTCCGAGCGGTCGCGGGCATTCGCGGGCCGCGGATTGACGCGAGCCACGATCCCGAGCATCGTCTGGCAGTGCGCAGGCTTTCGCCGCAGCCCGCGCGCACCGTCTCGTCCGACCGCGGCATCCCCCGATCATGCCCAAGCCCACCCGCCGCCAGTTCCTCGCGACCTCGTCCACCGCCGCGCTCGGCTCCGGCCTCAGCGCCTCGATGATCCCGAACGTGCACGTGCCCGGCCGCGAAGAGATCCGCGTGGCCCTGGTCGGCTGCGGCGGCCGCGGCACCGGCGCCGTGGCGCAGATCTTCAACACCAAGGGCGTCACCCGCCTGGTCGCGGTCGCCGACGCGTTCGAGAGCAAGGCCAAGGGCGCGGTGAAGAACCTCACCAACCACGCCCAGGAGAAGGTCGACGTGCCCGAGGACCGGATCTTCTCGGGCATGGACGCCTACAAGAAGGCGATCGACAGCGAGTGCGACCTGGTCGTCATCGCGACCCCGCCCGGCTTCAAGCCGCAGCAGTTCGACTACGCCATCCAGGCGAACAAGCACGTCTTCATGGAGAAGCCGGTCGCCGTCGACGCGCCCGGCGTCCGCCGCGTGCTCGCCGCGGTCGAGCGCTCGAAGAAGCAGCAGCGCATGGTCGCGATCGGCCTGCAGCGCCGTCACGAGCCGAAGTACATGGAGACGATGAAGCGCGTCCACGACGGCGCCATCGGCGACGTGATCCTCTCCCGCGTCTACTGGAACGGCGGCGGCATCTGGTACCGCGACCGCAAGCCCGGCATGACCGAGATGGAGTTCCAGTGCAACAACTGGTACCACTTCAACTGGGTCTGCGGCGACCAGATCGTCGAGCAGCACATCCACAACCTGGACGTCGGCTGCTGGGCGAAGAACGCCTACCCCGTCTCCTGCAACGGCATGGGCGGCGGCGAGCAGCGCATGGGCGGCGACCGCAGCAAGTCGCAGATCTTCGACCACACGTTCTGCGAGTACACCTTCGCCGACGGCTCGAAGATGTACAGCCAGGGCCGCCACCTGCGCGGCGGCTGGAACAACGTCGGCGAGGCGCTGCACGGCACCCAGGGCACCGCGATCCCCGCCGGACGCATCGAGGGCCCCAACGCGTGGCGCTTCCAGGGCCGCAGCCCGGGCGGCCACCAGCAAGAGCAGCACGACCTGATCGACGCCTTGATGCAGGGC
This sequence comes from Planctomycetota bacterium, assembly GCA_049889335.1. Classification (GTDB taxonomy): domain Bacteria; phylum Planctomycetota; class UBA1135; order UBA1135; family UBA2386. Next base: position 19,169 of record JBMHDP010000361.1, on the reverse strand, counting down.
AAGATCTACAACGAGGGTGAGTACGGCGCGCACTCGACGTTCTGCGCGATCCTCGGACGCGAGGCGTGCTACTCCGGCAAGGTGCTCAAGTGGGACGACCTGCTCGAGCGCGGCCGCGACCTAACGCCCGGCATCGACACCTACACCATGGAGTCCGTGCCGCCGTGCGTGAAGGGCGAGGACGGCAACTACCCGGTGCCGGTCCCGGGCAAGTACAACCCGTTCGCGAGCTGAGCGGCGCGCGGCGCCCGCCCTGCTAGCGGAAGCCGTCGCCCGCCAGCACGGGCTCGCGCCGGGCGCCGATGTTGACGCAGAGCGCGAGCCCGAGCAGCATCGCGAGCGTCGAGCTGCCGCCGTAGCTGATCAGCGGCATCGGCAGGCCGGTGCTCGGGACCAGCCAGCCGCACACCGCGACGTGGAACAGGCTCTGCGCGCCGAACCACGCCGCGACGCCGACGCAGACCAGCTTGCCGAAGCGCTCGCGCGTGCGCTCGGCGATCGACAGCAGCCCCAGCACGACCGCGGCGACGAGCCCGAGCACGACCACGGCGCCGACGAACCCGGTCTCCTCGCCTACGACGGCGAACACGTAGTCCTCGCTGCTGTAGGGCAGGAAGTCGTAGCGGTTCTGCGGCCCCTGGCCGAGCCCGAAGCCGTCGACCCCGCCTGCGCCCATCGCGATCAGCGCCTGCCAAGGCTGGTAGCCCGCGTCGCGCAGCACGGCCTGGACCTCGTGCGTCCGGATGTTGCCCTCGTTCCAGCCCCAGTGCTGCAGCCAGACGTCGATCCGCTCACGCTGGTAGTCGTGCAGCAGCTCGAAATAGGCCACCACCAGCACCACGGAGGCCAGCCCCAGCAGCGCCAGCACGCTCCGACCGGGCGCGCCTGCAGCCCAGCACATCGCCATCAGCACGACGCCGAAGACGATCGCGCTGCCGAGGTCCGGCTGCTTGAGGATCAGCAGCGCTGGCACGGCGGCGACCAACGCCGGGAGCAGCAGCCCGTCGAGCGTCTTGGCGCGGCTCTTGAAGCGCAGCATCGCGGCGAGCGCGACCACGACCGCGACCTTGGCGAACTCGCTCGGCTGCACCGAGAACCCGGGGAACGCGTACCATCGCCGCGCCCCGTTGATCTCCGGCGCGAAGAACCAGAGGCCCAGCAGCGACAGCACCGCGCCGCCGTAGAGCACCCACGCGCCGCGCTGCACGTAGGAGTAATGGGGCAACAGCACGAAGAACCCGCAGCCCAGCCCGACCGAGACGAACAGCGCCTGGCGGCCCTGCTGCGCGCCGAACACCGCGTCGTCCGCGGTCGCCGAGCCGATGAACACGAGCCCGGCGAGGCACAGCGCCACGACGGTCAGCACGAGCCAGGCGTCGACGTTCTGCAGCAGCCGCAGCCGGCGCAGCGTCAGGTCCCCGCGCAGGATCATCGCGGCAAATACCTCCGGCGCAGCGCCGCGTCCGAGTCGACGACGCGCAGGAATCGCTCGGCCAGATCGCCCGCGGTGTCGCCGCCGTGGTTCTCGTTCTGGACGAAGTAGACGACGCTGCAGAACGCCAGCTGGATGTCCTCGGCCGACTCCGCGGGCAGGTAGCCCGCGAACCAGACGTTGTTGTCCTTCTGCCGCGTGCGCTCCGCGGTGCCGGTCTTGCCGCGCACGCCCAGCTGCGCCAGGAACGCGCGGTCGCGCGCGGTGCCGACCTGCACGACGTCGTCGAGGCCGGCGCGCACCAGCTCGAGCGTCTCCGGGGCCGCGTCGATCGGCTGCGCCGACCGCGCCTCGCCCAGCCGCACTCCCAGCTGCGGCAGCGCGCCGGTCGCGAGGCCGGCGTAGGCGCGGGCGACGAACAGCGGCGTCACCTGGACGCCGTAGCCGATCGCCCGGCTCGGCAGCAGCCGCCGGCCGTCGATCGACGCCGGGGACGTGGAGATCCCGCCGACGCTGGGCTGCCAGGTGGCGCGGTAGGGCGCGCCGGACGCCGCCTCCACGAGGCCGAAGCGCTCGTAGGCGCGCCGCACCGCCTCGTCACCGAGGCCGATCCCCAGCTGGTAGAAGAAGCAGTTGCAGGACTTCGCCAGCGCCGAGCGCGGGGTCTGACCGCCGCCCCAGTGCGCGCGCGCGCAGCCGAGCCGCTGCCCCTGGTAGCGGAAGGCGCCCTCACACGGACGGATCTCCGACAAGGGCGTGTGCGGTCTCCCGAGGCGCGCGCTCTCGAGCTGCTCGACCAGCACGAACGGCTTGGCCACCGAACCGATCGAGCCGTTGCCGATCCACATCACGCCCGGCAGGTGCCGCGCGCTCTCCGAGTAGACCGGCGCGCCGGCGCAAGCCAGCACGTCGCCGGTCTTGGCGTCGATGACCGCCAGCGCCGCCTCGACGTAGAGCGCGTCTCGTCGTCGCTGCGGGTCGGGGCTGCGGCGGTACTCGTCGGCGAACTCGACCTGGAAGGCCTCGACCAGCCCCTGGGCGATGCGCTGCAGGTCGGCGTCGATCGAGACCCGAACGTCTGCGCCCGACTCCACCTCCAGGTGGCTCCACAGCGAGTGCTCGCGCCGCTTGCCGTCATGCTCCACGAAGCGCATCCCGAGCTGGCCGCGCAGCTCGTCGTCGTACTTCGCCTCGAAGCCGGTCACGCCGCGCCGCTCGCGCACCAGCAGCTCGCGCTCGTAGCGCCGCCGCGCCTCGTCGACGATCGCCAGCCGCGCCTGGTCCTCGACGATGCCCTCGGGGACCAGCTGTTCGGCCCAGCCCGCCGGCATCTCCTGCTCGACGTAGTCTGCCACCGAGGTGTCCCGTCGCGGCGCGTCCCGCAGGGCTGCGTCCAGCTGGTTGACGGCGAGCAGCGTGCGGTCCCACCAGTTGACCCGACCGATCAGCGCGTCGAGCGCCGCGCCGCCGACCTCGCTCCGAACCCGGCGCACCGACGGCTCGACGGCGATGCCGGCGTAGCGCTGCCCGTCGACCCGCAGCGCGGCCGCCACGTCGAACGACACCTCCTCCGCGATCTGGACCCGCAGCTCCTCGCGCAGGCTCCCCTCGCGGGCCCGCCCCTCGTCGTCGGTCCACTGCAGGCGCTCGCGCCGGAAGCTCGCGACCCGCAGCTCCTCCAGCTGCTCCAGCAGGTCCGCGTCGTCAGGTCCGTCGCCGCCGCCGGCTCCGGCGCTCGGAGGCGCCCCCGTCGCCGCCGACGGCGTCCCCCCCGCGGCCGGCGCGCTGCGCTCCGCGAGCAGCCGGTCCCGCAGACCGAGGAGCTCTTCGTAGCGACCCAGGAACCGGGCGGCGAGCGCTTCGCGCGGCACGTCCAGCACGTCGCCGATGCCCAGGCGCGCGCCCGACTGGGCGGCTTCGCGCATCGCCCGGTAGGCCTGCCGTCGGGACACGTCCCCGAGCTGGGAGAGCACGGTCGTCGCGTAGGTCGCGAGCTGCGCCGTCACCTTCTTGTCCAGCCGGCCGGGCTCGATCAGGCCGACCGGGATCGAGAACAGGTCCCGCGCCGCCGCGAGCGCGCCCCGCGGACCGACGCCGTAGTCGTAGGCCCAGTCTTCGTAGGTGCCCTCGGGGAGCTCGAGCTCACGACACACGCTGGCCCCGTGCACGGCGGCGCCGACGCAGTGCCACAGGCGGAAGCGGAGGTAGTGCACGGAGACCCGCGTCGTCGCCTCGTCGCGCGCCAGCACGACGCCGTCCCGGTCGAGGATCCGGCCCCGCAGGCTCGGCACCGAGCGGAACGCCCAGCGGTTCTCGTAGCTGCGGCGAGCCCAGACCTCGCGGTCCTGAACCATCAGGCCGAACAGGTGCGCGAGCACGATCAGCAGCGCGACGCCGAAGACGCCCGCCAGCACGCCGATCCGCGTCGTCGAAGTCGAGCGGTCGCGGCTCACGCCGAGCCTCCCGGCGCGAGCACCGAAGGCTCGGTGAAGGCGCGGAACGGCGGCAGCAGCCGCACCAACAGCAGCAGCGGCGGCAGCAGCAGCGCGGCCCAGAGCAGCGCCCAGACGTCCGGCGCCGCGGCAGACCCGGGCTGGTCGAACATCCTGCCGCACAGCGACGACAGCTTCGGCACCAGCACCGCGAGCAGAGCCGCCGCGAAGGCCTGCCAGAGCCACCGCTGGGCGAAGAACATCGTGCGCAGCGGCAGCAGCACGGCGACCGGCACGCCGATCACCAGCAGGTGCACCGGCAGCGTAGCCTGCTCGACCAGCGCGCGTCCGATCGCGACGCCGACCAACAGCAGGGGCAGCGCGCGGACCTGCGCGAACCACGCCAGATAGAGCGCCGCGAGCGCCGCCATGTCGACCTGCGGCAGGCCCAGGTCCCGCAGGAAGCCGACCAACAGGAACCCCTGAGGCACGAGCAGGAACCACCAGATCCACCGCATCAGCGCGCCCCTCCGTCGTCGACGTAGACATCCACGGCCCGCGCCCCGGCACCAGACGGCACCCGGACCTCCAGCAAGTCACGCTCGTACGGGTCCGCGGTCGCGCGGCCGATCCACAGGCCCGACGGACAGAACCGACCGTTGCTGCCGGTGAACAGGAAGCCGCTGCCGAGCCGAAGCACCTCGTCCCGAGGCGGCCCTTCCCAGCGGACCCACGCGACGTCGTCCGCCGCGCGCTCGACCACGCCGCTCAGCTCCACCACGCGCCCGCCGGGCTCGTCCGGCAGGAACAGCAGACTCCACCGCCGCCTCGACGCAGGGAACGACGTCATCAGCGCGTTGCCGAGCACCAGCCCCCGCGCGACGCCGACCAAGACGCCTCGCTGGGTCACCGCGGCGCCGTCGGGCACGGCGCGGTCGCAGACCAGCAGGTGGCGGCCACGGTCCGCGCCGGGCAGATCGTACAGCACGGCCGAGACCTGGGCGCGCGCGCGCAGACGCGAGGCCGGCCGCGCGCGCGCGCGCGCCGGATCGCGCCACAGGGCGACGTGGGACAGCGCGCGCGGCTCGAAGCCAGGCTCGATGTAGACCCCGATCGCCAGCACCGACGAGGTCTGCGGGTCGTCGTAGCCCCAGACCCGCGCGCGCCCGAGCGAGAGCCCCGGCGGCACGCCGTAGCGGTCCTCTCCGAACTCCAGCGCGCGGGTTCGGACGACGAGGCCGACCTCGTCGAGCTGGGCCGCGCGGTACGGATCGTCCCAGAGGTCGACGCGCAGCGGCGCCGGGTCCGCCACCGAGCCCGGGCGCACCACGAACCGGAGCTCGGTCGCGCCCCGCGCGATGCCGGCGTAGACGCGCGGCGCGGCGCGGTGGTTGCAGAGCATCACGCGCGCAGGATCCGACGGCAGGTCGTCAGCGGCCCGGCCCCGGCCCGGCTCCATCAAGAAGCCGATCAGCTGGTCCCCTTTGACGACGACCCGCTCCCAGCGCCGAAGCTCCGCGCCGTAGCCGAGCTCTTCGTAGCTGTGGTCCAGCAGCAGCTCGCTGAACCGGCCGCCGCCGCCACGCACCGACGCGGTCAGGACCCCGCAGAGCACCTGCTCCGCCCCCCGCGGGACGCCGGGCACCGGGCGGCCGAGGTCCTGCGTCACGACGCGTTCGCGGAGCTCCTCGCGCAGCTCGTCGACGCGGCCGAGCGCCCTCGCTTCGCCCGCGCGCGCGGGCACGCCCAGCCAGAGCGACGCCAGCCGCGGCACCGCCGCCGCCGCTCCCACCAGCAGCCGCTCCATCGGCGCGAACAGCGACGGCACCGTCAGCCACACCAGCGCGAACAGCAGCACGCCGTAGAGACCGACCGGGAAGGCTGCCGACCTGCTCACCATCGACTCGGAGCGTCACCACACGGGAGCGAGGCCCGCCCGCGCGGCGCGCGAGCTCCAGGGTCCCCGCAGGCGCCCCCACGACCCGCGGACCCGCTCCAGAAGTCCACGCGCGTCAGCCGAGGTCTTCGCCGCCTTCGAGCAGCTGCGAGTAGAGGTCGAGGTTCTCCAGGAACTTCCCGGTGCCGCGCGCGACCGCCTCCAGGGGGCGATCGGCGACGCGCACGTCGAGCTCGGTCTCTTGCGCGATCAGCTCCGGCAACCCTCGCAGCAGCGAGCCGCCGCCACAGAGCGTGATCCCGGTCTCCATCAGGTCCGCAGAGAGCTCGGGCGGCGTGCGCTCCAGCACGGACTTGATCGCGCCGATCACCTTGCGCACCGGCTCCTGCAGCGCTTCACGGACGTCGTCCGAAGAGATCACGGCGCGCCGGGGCAGGTTGACGAGCGAATCGCGCCCGCGCACCTCGACCTGGATCTCCTCTTCGAGGGGAATGCAGCTGCCGGCCGCGATCTTGAGGCGCTCGGCCGTGATCTCCCCGACGAGCAGGTTGTACTTGTTGCGGATGTACTGCGTGATCGCGTCGTTGAAGTCGTCGCCGGCGACGCGGAGACACTCGGCCATCACGACGTTCGCGAGCGAGATCACCGCGACCTCGCAGGTGCCGCCCCCGATGTCGACGACCATGGTGCCGCGCGGCTCGTGCACGGGCAGGCCCGCGCCGATCGCCGCCGCCGTCGGCTCGTCCACGAGGAACACGCGCCGCGCGCCGGCGCGCTCGGCGCTGCCGATGACCGCGCGCTTCTCGACCATCGTGATCCCCCACGGGACCGCGATGACGAGGCGCGGCTTGACGAGCCGCTTGCTGCCGCACGCCTTGCCCATGAAGTAGCGCAGCATCTTCTCGGTGACCTCGAAGTCGGCGATCACGCCGCTCTTCATCGGGCGCACGGCCTGGAACCCAGGCGGCGTCCTGCCGAGGTACTCGAGCGCGGCGTCACCCACCGCCATGCCGTCGAGCAGCACCTCGGTCGAGCCCTTCCGGACAGCGACGACCGACGGCTCGTCGAGGACGACGCCCTTGTCGCGAATGAAGACCAGCGTGTTGGCGGTTCCCAGGTCGATCCCCAGATCGACCGAGAAGCCGCTCATCACCCACTCGAACGGTTTCAGCATGCCAAGCCCCTCATCAGGGCCTTCCCGAGTTGTGATGGGCTCGGGACCCATTGACCTAAGCAGACACGTGCAGCCGGGACCAATCGGCGCACCCCGAGAGCGTAGCGAGCGCCTCTCCGGTCGCAACGTATTCCTCCGAGCGTTTGGCGAGTCCGCTGCACGGCAAGCGCAGACACGCGCCGCGCCGCGACCCGCTGGCGGGCGCGCGCGCCGCTTCGAACGCCACAACGACGCAGCAAACGACAGCAGCCTAAAACCACAGCAGCCCGACTCGGGGAGTCGGGCTGCTGGGTGCGCGCGACGCTCGCGAACGAACGTCGCCAGGGGTCGTCTCCGACGACAGGCGCGCCTACGGGTAGATCTACTTGTAGACGTTGCCCGCCATGATCACGCACGTGAGCGCGCAGATCAGCGCGAGGGTCGTGAACAGCACGATCCCCTCGTCGATGCCCATGCCGGGCTTGTCGATCGACTCGACCTCCGGGGCGGGCCCCGCATCGGCGCCGCGACGGTTCTTCTTACGAGCAGCCATGTTTCAACTCCGGTGATTCTGGATGGAACAGGTCCGAGGGGTCGACCGCCTTACGGCTGCGTCGACGCCTTGTCGCCCGTGCGGATGGTGGCGCCGCCGTTGCGGACGCGGATCGTGCAGAGCACGGCGTTCGCGCTGGGCACGTACTGGGTCGCGATCGCCTCGGCCTTGTAGCCGTTGTCGTCGAAGATCGCGAAGCTGAACGGGCGCCGGTTGATCTGGTCCTGGATGTCGACGTTGCCGGGGTTGTCAGCGATCGCGATCGTGCAGAGACGATCCGACGAGTTGGTGACCGTGCCGGCGAGGTTCGGCGCGGCCATCGTCTCCGAGAAGCCGCGGACCTTCGCGGCGGCGAGCAGCAGGTCCTTCTCGCTGTTGTCACGCTCGAGCGAGGCGATCATCTCGTTCTTGCTCGAGATCGTCTCGTTCAGCGCGGTGATGTCGTTCTTCAGGTTGCGGTTCTCCGACTCCGCGGAGTCCTTGGAGCGGACCGCGTCGTCGCGCACCTTCTGGGCGTCGATCGAGGCCTGGTAGGCCGCCTGCGCCTGCTCGAACGCGGCCTTGGCCTGCGTGTTGGCGGCTTCCTGCAGCGAGACCGACTTCTTGATGTCGGCCGCCTGCGAGCTGGTGAGCGCGCCGAGGCGCTTGTTCTCGTCCTGCAGGTTGCCGATCGTGGTCTGCGCAGCCGCGAGCTGGGTCTCGAACGAGGTCTTCGCGTTCTCCGCGTTGCCCCGCTCGGTCTTCAGATCTTCGATCTGCTGCTGGTGCTTCTTGTTGCTGTCCTCGTGCGCCGCGACTTCGTCCGCGAGCTGCTGCTTGTAGTTGGCCTGCTTGTTCAGGAGCTGGCCCGCCATGACGGCGAAGCCGCCCGCGAGGAACAGGTTGAGGACGATGAATACGCGACCGATGGGACTCATGATGACCAGATGGCTCCTAACTTGCGTGCGCGCTCGACTGTCGGGAGAGAAGCGGCGCGAAGCGCGGGATCAGAGGGGATGAAAAGACGCCAATCAGAAAGACGAACCGTAACTGTTCGGCGGCTCGTTCGCGGTCGGACGACCGCGAAAGAAGACGCCACATCCCAGAGCGAGAGGGGCCTAGGGGTGGCGGAATCCTAACTCCATGCCCGGCACCGTCAAGCATGAGGTTTCCGGTCTCTTCGCACACTTTTCGAGCCCGCCCCGCGGCCGCTGAGCTAGCTACGGTGACGCCGTCGCGCGCCCCAGCCGAGCAGCGCCCCCGCCACCATCAGCAGGCCGCTCGCGGCGCCGCTGCTCCCCCGCAACCACCCCAGTAGCGGCGGCTTGCCCGCGCCGAGCGGCACCGACACGCGCAGCGTGCGGGCCCGGCCCTCGACGGTGTCATGGTCGAGCTCGAGACCGCGCTGCAGCCGCCCCGCGGCGTCGATCCACACGGTCCAGCCGTCCATCGTCGCGCGGGCGATCGGGACCGCGCCCTCGCACGCGCGGACCACGCTCATCGCCACCAGCTGCTGCAGCTCGGCCCCGCCCCGGTACCAGGCCTCGTTGGAGATCACCACCAGGAACCGCGCCCCCCGGGCCACCTGGCGGGCCGCGGGCCCTGGGAACGCGTTGTCGTAGCAGATCAGCGCGCCGAACGGGACGCCCCCGGCCGTCTCCAGCGGCGGGCGCAGCGCACCCGGCGCGGCGTCCGGCAGCGCGCCGAGCGCCGCGCGAAACTGCTCGCCGAGCCACTCCGACCAGCCCGCGGGCAGCGCGCCCAGCAGCGGCAGGAACTCTCCGCCCGGGACCAGCTCCTGCTTGGCGTGGTAGCCCCGCACCTCACCGCGGGGCAGGTCGACCAGGAACGCCGCCGGCGTCGAGCGATCGTCGCGCCGCAGGTTCGCGCCCAGCAGAAGGCGGGCGCTGGTGTCCGGGAGCCCGCGCAGGCCGATCGACGCGCGCCCTTCGGCGACCCGTCGCGCCGAGACGAACCCCTGCACGCTGCTCTCCGGCCACACCACCAGGTCCACCGGCGCAGAAGAGGAAAGGGCGGCGCGCGTCGGGTCGACGAGCCGCTCGGACTCGAAGCGCTCGGTCCACGCCCGCCACTGCACGGGCGGCAGGCGGAGCATCGCGTCCGGCCGGTAGCCGGGCTCGACCAGCAGCAGCTCGACGCGCTCCGCGTCCGCCGCGCCGGCGCGCAAGGCGGCGAAGACCACGGCGTTGCCGGCGGCGACGACGGCGACCGCGACCGCGACCGCGCCCAGCAGACGACGCTTCGCAGCTCCCCACGCGGGCGTCGCGACCCGCCAGCTGCGCCACACGCCGACGGCCGCCGCAGCGATCCACGCCAGCAGCGCGTTGGCGAGCGGCTCCCCGCCGACCGCGACCGCCCGCATCAGCACCGGCCACTCGTAGAAGCTGTGGCACGGCTGCCCGTGCGGGTAGTGGATCTCCGGCATCGACGCCCGGAGCCAGCAGCTGCCGGCGACCGCGAGGCCGAAGCAGGCGCCCCGCAGACCGCGCGGCGCCGCCCGCACGCAGCGCGCCGCCAGCAGGTAGTAGAGGCCCCCCACGAGCACGATCGCGGCGTAGGCGGGCAGCATGACGTGCCGCACCGACCACGAGAACCACGCCATGTGCACGCACCCGAACAGGTAGCCGTGCAGCCCCGGTCGACGCCCCTCGCTCGCGACCGCGAACCACAGCGCGAGCGCGGGCAGGACCAGCCACTCGGCCCCGGGCGCCGCCGCCGGCGGCGTCGCCCAGCCCAACAGCAGCCCCCCGGTGACCGCCGCGCGCAGCCCCGGGCCGCCGCTCACGGCAGGTCGACGCCGCGCGCGCCGCCCGACAGCTCGATGGAGTCGACGTCCTCCCGCGCGGTCTCCGACGGGACCAGCGCGTAGCACGCGCCGTCGAGCAGGCTGAAGGGGTCGCCGCTGGGCGACGGCTTCGCCAGCTCGGCGACCAGCGCGCCGTCCGGGCCGCGCACGAGCCGCGCCGGGACGGCCTGCATGCGCCAGTTCTTCTTCCAGGTCGTCTCGCCGAGCGGGACGCGCGTCCCCCACTCGCCGGGGTCCCCGCCGCACCACCGACGCAGCGCGGGCCGCACCAACAGGTCGAAGACCGTGAACGAAGACGCAGGGTTGCCCGGCAGGCCGAACACGTACTGCTCGACCCCGCCCTGGTCCCGGACCCCGAAGTAGGTCGGCTTGCCGGGCTTCAGCTTGATGCCGTGGAACTCCTTCGCCACGCCGAGGTCGTGCAGGGTGGACTGGACCAGGTCGTGCGTGCCCTTGCTGATGCCGCCGATGGTCAGCACGAAGTCCGCGTTCGCGAGCGCGCCCGCGAGCACGTCGCGCAGGCCGTCCACTTCGTCCGGCGCGACCCCGACGCGCTCGGCCACGCCGCCGCACTCCCGCACCTGCGCGGCCAGCGCCCAGGAGTTCGACTCCCGGACCTGGTGCGGCAGCGGCGTGGCCTCGACGGGTACCACCTCGTCTCCCGTCGCCACGATGGCGACCCGCGGCCGCGCCACGACGTCGACCTGCTGACGACCCAGCACCGCCAGCGCGCCGATCTCCGCCGCGCGCAGCGCGCGGCCGGGCGCGAGCACCTCGACGCCGGCTGCGCGCTCGCTGCCCATCGGGCGGACGTTGGCCCCCGCCGAGACCCGCTCGGTGAAGGTCACCTCGTCGCCTTCGTAGCCCGAGGTGTCCTCGACCGGCACCACCGCGTCGGCGCCCGGCGGCACGACGGCGCCGGTCATGATGCGGATCGCCTCGCCGGCCTGGAGCGACCGCTCGAACGGCCGCCCCGCGAGGCTCTCGCCGACCACCGGGAACGTCGCGCCCGCGTCCAGGCCCGGCGCGCCCGCGCCGATCGCGAAGCCGTCCATCGCCGAGCGGTCGGTCGCCGGCCAGGGCCCGTCCGTGCAAACGCTCGCGGCGAGCACGCGGCCGTGCGCGGCCTCGAGGTCGACGCGCTCGCGCCGCGCGGTCGGCCGGACGCGCGCGACCACGTGCGCGCGCGCGCTCTTCAACTCCATGGGGGTCGCCATGCCGATGACCTTGGCCCGAGGCGCGCGCCGACGCAACCCGGGAGCCGCGGCCGCCGGGGTCAGCCCGCGTCGAGGCTCACGACCAGCGCGCCGAGCTCGCTCTCCAGGGCGACCACCGCGCCGCGCTCCTGCGCGCGCTGCAGGAGCGCGCTCGCCTCCGCCGCACAGAGCGCGCGCGGCAGCCCGACCTTGCCGTCCCCGCCCGAGCCGGCGCGCCGCAGGACCCACTCGCCGCCGAACACGTTGGCCAGCTCGGCGACGACCGCCGGGCCGTAGGCCTCCGCGTCCACCTCGGCGAGCTCGCAGCCCGTCATCCCCGACGCGACCTCGCGGACCAACCCCGCCGTCGCCGCGACCAGCACGGCGGCGTCCGCGGCGCCCTCGAGCGGCAGCCGCGCCCTCGCAGCGGCTTCGGCCAACACCTCTGCAGCGGAGGACGTCGCGTCGTCGACGAACACGAAGGCCATCTGCTCGAGCACGTCGGCGACCACCTGACGGAGGTCGCGATCGGAGACGGCGCACAACGGGATTTCTCTCATGGTCCTGGGTCGGTCGCGGCGACCTAGACGGCCGCGAACATCGTCTGCACGAGCTCTCGGAGCTCTTCGGGCTGGAACGGCTTGCGCAGGCAGTGCGCCACGCCGAGCTCGGTCATCCGCGCGAGGCGCTCTGGGTTGCCCTCGGTGGTCACCAGCGCGACCCGCACGTCGGCGAGCGCGGGGTCTTGCACCTTCCGCTCGACGAACTCGAAGCCGTCCATGACCGGCATGTTGATGTCGAGCAGGACGATGTCGGCGGGCTCCTCGCGCAGCATCGCGAGCGCCTCGGCGCCGTCGCCAGCCTCACGGATCCGGGCGGGCGCAGCGCCCGCCTGCAGCGCCGCCCGCCGCGCGGTGGCGCGGAGCAGCGGCGAGTCGTCTACGATCAAGATACGGTAGTCCATCTCAGCTCCTCTTCTCTCCCTGGGCCGGGGTCCCAGGACGCCACAGCACCTTGTCTTCCCCGCGTACGCGCACGACGACGGCGCCGTCCGTGAGGTCCAGGCTCATCGTGCGCGCCTGCGAACCGCCGACGTCGCTGGCCTGGAGTTCGAGCCCCAGTCGCCAGAGCACCTTGCGGAGCATCGCGTGGTTGCGCTTGCCGATCGCCAGGGTCGACGCGCCCGCCAGGATCTCCGCCGCGCCCGCGGCCACCAGCACGAGCCGGCGCAGGTCGCCGCCGCGCGCCACGACCTGGTCGACCAACAGCGGCACGCCGGTCTCCCCGTACATGGCGGGCTTGTGCACGTCCGACTCCGACGCCGGCCCAGGCTGCGGCAGCATGTAGTGCAGCATCCCGCCCACCTGCGCGACCGGGTCGTAGGCGGTCAGGCCGATGCACGACCCGAGCGCGTAGGTGACGATCCGCGCGTCGCGCGCCCGCCCCCACGCTGCGTCGGCGACGCCGACGACGAGCCCGCTCGCGCGCGTCGCGGTCACCGCGCGCCGTCCTGCGGCAGCGCCGCCGGGTCGATGTCGCCGATCACCCGCGCGATGTCGAGCAGGATCAGGACGCGCTCCTTGAGCTTGGCGAGGCCGTCGATGTAGTCCGCCGCGCCGCTCGCGCACCGCGGCGGGCCCTCGAAGTGCTCAGCGTCGATCGTCAGCACCTCGCGGACGCTGTCGACGATGCAGCCGACGCGGAAGGCGGACTCCCCTTCGTCGCCGCAGTCGACGACGACGATGCACGTCTCCGGCGTGAACGGCGCAGCCTGCATCGCGAACTTCCGCCGGAGGTCGACCACCGGGATGATCCGGCCCCGGAGGTTCACGACGCCGAGCACGTAGTCCGGCGTGTTCGGGAGCGCGGTGACGTCGACCACGCCCAGGATCTCTCGGACCTTGAGGATCTCGATCCCGTACTCCTCCGTGCTGAGCTGGAACGAGAGGTACTTGCCTCCCGAGAACGCCGCCGCGCGCGGACCGGTCTCCATGGTGCCTGTCATGTCTGCTGCTCCGTCCTCACGTCGTCGGGACTGCCCCGACCAGCGTGGCCACGTCGAGGATCAACGCTACGCGGCCGTCGGTCATGATCGCGCCGCCCGACAGACCCGACACCTGCTCGCGCGACATCCCCAGCGACTTGATGACGACCTGCTGCTGGCCGACGATCTCGTCGACCAACAGGCAGCTGCGCTGACCGTCCACCTCGACGACGACCAGGATCCCCTGTTCCAGCGCCTCGACGCCGTCAGGCTGGCCGAACAGGTGCTTGAGCCGATGGACCGGCAGCACTTCGCCGCGCGCCTGCACGCACTCCCCGCGGTCGGCGACCCGGTGCACGTCCTCCGGCCGCGGCCGGAAGCTGTGCTCGATGCTCAGCGTCGGGACCACGTAGCGGCTGGCGCCGATCCGCACGATCATGCCGTCGATGATCGCGAGCGTCAGCGGCAGGCGCAGGTGGAACGTCGTCCCCGCGCCGACCTCGCTCTCGATCTCGATCTTGCCGCGCAGCGCCTCGATGTTCCGCCGCACGACGTCCATCCCGACGCCGCGCCCGCTGAGGTCCGTGACGGCCTCGGCGGTCGAGAAGCCGGGCGCGAAGATCAGCTGGAAGACCTCGGCGTCGGTCAGCGACGTCGCGTCCGTCCCGGCCGGGATCAGCCCCTTGGAGCGCGCCTTCTCGAACACCTTATCGCGGTCGATGCCGCGCCCGTCGTCGCGGATCTCGATCACGATCGAGCCGCCCTGGTGATAGGCGCGCAGCGTCAACCGGCCCTCCTCGGGCTTGCCCGCGGCGACCCGCTCGGCCGGTGCCTCGACGCCGTGGTCCACGGCGTTGCGGATCATGTGCACCAGCGGGTCGGCGATCTGCTCGACGACGTTGCGGTCCAGCTCGGTGTCCTCCCCCGCGATCGTCAGCCCGACCCGCTTGCCCGACTTGCCGGCGACGTCGCGCACCAGCCGCGCCATCTTCTGGAACGTCGCCTTGACCGTGACCATGCGCAGCGACATCGCCGCCTCCTGCAGGTCCCGCGTGATCTTGCCGACCTGGCTGATGTTGCGCGTCAGGGCCTGGCCGTCGAGCGCCTGGATCTCCGGCGACTGGAGCACCATCGACTGCGCGATCACCAGCTCGCCGACCATGTCCACCAACATGTCGAGGCGCGTCGTGCTGACCTTGACGGTGCGCTCCACGCGGGCGGGCTTCGCGCGCCGCGGCGGCTGCGGTCGAACGACCGGGTCCGGCGCGGTCACGGACGCCGCGGCGGGCCGCGCGTCCGGCTCGGCATCGCTCGAACCCGCGCGAGCTGGCGCGCCAGCCGGGGTCGTAGCTTCGTTCGTGACGTCGGTCGTGGCGTCCGCCGGAGCGTCGGCCGGAGCGTCTGCCGCGCGGTCGCCGCGCGCCTGAAGCTGCGCCTTCAGCTGCTCCCAGTCGGCGCGCCGCGGCGCGGGCTCGCCCTCCAGCGCAGCCAAGAGCTGCTGGATCATGTCGCCGGCGGCCAGCACGAGGTCGATGTCCGCCGCGTCGAAGCGGAACCGCCCCGAGCGGCCGCCGTCGAGCAGCGTCTCCGCGACGTGCGCGAGCTCCACGACGGCGGCGAGGTTGAGGAAGCCGGCCACCCCCTTGATGGTGTGGAACGCGCGGAAGGTCAGGTTGAGGCGCTCGACGTCGCCGGGGTCCTGCGCCAGCTCGACCATCGCCACCTCGGCGTCCGCGAGGTGCCCGCGCGCCTCCCCGACGAACTCGGGCAGGCTGTCCGCGAAGTCGCCGTCGACGTGCTGCTCGACGCGCGCGTCCCCGCCGTCGCCCGTCGCCTCCGGCGCGACGGCCGCATCGCCGAGGCGCTGCAGCTGCGTCGACAGCGCGCTGGGCGCCTCGAACGCAGCGTCGACGTCCCGCGCGAGCTGCTCGACGAAGTGCTTGACGTGGTCGCCGAACGCGAGCAGCGCGTCGACGAGCGCCTTCTGGTCGTGATCGCGCTGCGAGACGGCGTCGATCGCCGTCTCCGCGAGGTGGCACAGCTCCTGCGCGGCGCGGAGACCGAGCGCGCCGAACTCGGCCTTGAGCGTGTGCACGATCCGGCGCACGGCGTCGAGCGCGTCGCCCTGCCGCTCCTTCTCGGTCTCCCACGTCAGCAGGTCTTCCTCGAGCTCGGCGAGCGCGCCGAGCGCGTTGCCGACGAACATCCCGACCGCCTCCTCGTGCTGCCGGCGAGCGCGCGCGGCCCCCAGCTGCAGCGGCGACGGCGGCGCGCGGTCGAGCTCGGCGCCGCTCTCCTGCGCGCGAGCCCACGCCTCGGCATAGTCGAGCAGTTCGGCGACGTGTCGCCGCACCTCGGCGCCGTGCGAGGCCAATCCCTCGTCCGCGAGCAGCGCCTCGATCGTCGCGCTGCACGCGGCGAACAAGTCCGCGAGCGCGTCACACGCAGGAGCGCTGCTCTCCGCCGCGACATCCCGCAGCGCTTTCCCCAGTTCGGCGGCCGCGCTGGTGCCGACGCCGTCGAAGCGGTCGCTGCAGGCGCGCAGGCGCTGGATTGCCGTGACGAAGGACATGGGCGGGAACCGCCCCGTCATCGACCCCGTCCAGGCGCTCACTTGAGCGCACGAAGAGGACGGAAACCACCTACATAAAGGTGTTTAAGGAGAACCCCCGAGCGAGCGCGCGGCCGCGCCGCAGAGCTTGTAGAGCACCCGCGCGCCGACGTTGGCGTCCCACTCCCCCTCGCCCGGAGCGACCTCGACGAGGTCGAAGCCCACCACTTCGCGGCCGCTCTCCGCGAGCCGGTGCAGCACGTGCGCGAGCTCGTCGAACTGCAGGCCGCCTGGGACCGGCGTGCCGGTGTTCGGGCAGAGCGCGGGGTCGAGCCCGTCGATGTCGACGCTGATCCAGACGCGCTCGGGCAGCGGCTGCAGCGCTTCGGCGACCAGCGCGTCGAACGCCTCGCCGGCGAACCGGCGTCGGCTCCAGTCCGCGGCGAAGTGGGTCAACACCCGCCCGCCCGACGCGTGGATCGCGCGCAGCTCCGCCTCGCTGTAGTCCCGGATCCCGAGCTGCACCAGTCGCACGACGTTGGGGCAGCGCGCCAGCACGTTGTGCATGATCGACGCGTGGCTCCACGCGAAGCCCTCGTAGGCCTCCCGCAGGTCGGCGTGGGCGTCGACGTGCAGCACGCCGACGGGGCCACGCTCCGCCGCCGCCTCGATCGCAGCGAACGGCACCGAGTGATCGCCGCCCAGCACGCCCACGACCTTGCCGCGCTCGAGCAGCGCGCGCGCGCGGGCGCCCAGCGACCGGTTGACGAGCGCGCCGGCGTCGTCCACCGCGGCGCAGCGCGGGTCGCCGGCGGGAACGCCGCCGGCTTCGATGCACGGCGCCGCCGCCGCCCGGCCCCGGTCGTGCGCGTCCACGATGTCCGGGTCGGGCGCCTCGAGGTGGATGCCTGCTTCGTAGACCCGCCCGAAGTGGAAGTCGTAGAGGTCGACCTGATGGCTCGCCTGGAGAATGGCCTCGGGTCCCCGCTCTGCGCCCCCGCCGTAGGAGACGGTCGCCGCGAACGGCACCGGGCAGAGCACGATGCGCGCGGACTCGAGCTCCGACGGCAGACCGAAGATGCCGCTGCCGGGCTGCGCTGCTGCTTCTGGGTCGAACGCCATCTCGGAGACGAGCCATGGTCTCGCCGCCGCCAACTGCTTACCAGCAGCAGGGATAAAAAGGGGCTCCCTGGCCGGGGGTGTGTTCGCCGGCGCGCCAGGGAGGGACGAAGGCGCGCCGAAGAACGGGGAGAAGAATCCAGCCAGGGAGCCCCACCTCGTCTCGTTCGCGGGTCCATGCCACCCGCACGCCTTCCTAGTCCTCGCACGAGCCGGGTTACCCGGCTTCTCCTGGAGCGCGCGCAGCGCAGGGCGCGCCGCGGCCGCTGGCGCGCGCCGCAGAACCACCGGTTGGGCCTTGAGTCCCCCGGGCCGTTCTGCTTTAACGCCTCGCCCACAACGGCTTGGCAGGATAGCTCAGTTGGTTAGAGCGAAGGCTTCATAAGCCTTAGGTCGCCGGTTCAAGTCCGGCTCCTGCTACCACCTCCCAGCCTCGCCTCGCTGGGCGGCTGCGGCGTTCGCTTGCGTCTGAACGCCGCCATGCCCTGGTCACCGGCCACCCGGCCAAACCTGACAGTCACTGTCAAAACCGACCAGGAGCCGGCCCATGACCGAGGGCTCGCGGCAATCTGGCGGCAGCCGCCGCCCCCTCGCTGCGCTTGCGACCCAAGTTATGGAACGAGCGCGGCGCTGACGCCGGAGGCGCGCAACGGCAGCGCACTCCAACCGCCGACGACTTGACCATAGACCAGCACGCCCTTCAGCGAAGCGAGGCTGGGGACCGTCAAGCTCGCGGTCGCTCGGCCCAACGGCGTACTCATCGTCAAGAATTGAGCCACGACCGGAAACGTGTTCCCCGCGAGGAAGGACGCTCCTGTAAGCAACGGAGTTTGGAGCGCAGCCGCATCCAGCGAGAAGCAGAGGGCAGCCACGCTGCCAGGCGGTCCGTGCACGGTGTAGACGCCGCTTTGACCAATCGGCAGATCGGGAGGACCAACCAGCGAGTGCCCGGTTGTCGTGACGGCCGCGGAAGCCCCTCCAAGCGTCGTGAGCGTGTTGATCACCTGGCCCGTGTAGTTGGCGACGGTCACGTAGCAGTTCGCGCCCGACGCCAAGAGGCCTCGGTGCACGAAGTGAGGAACAGCGCCTGTCGTGCACGACGTCTCATCGAGGCTGCAAATGCTCGCAACCACGTGGCAGCCTGCCCTCGTCTGGGAGGCTCCCCATTGGCTCATCCCAGAGCCGCCGGATTGGAACGCGCAGTTGCTGACCGCGAAGTTGCCATTCGCGAGGTAAGCACCATGCCCGCCCTGCAACCCACTCCCAAGTGCGCCGTCGCCACCAGTAGCCGTGACTCGATCGACGATGCCGCTACAGGAAGACAGACACAGGCCGGTCGCGCCTTCGCCGGAGCCCCACTCCCCCCCCGTGACGACGACGTCCCGGACGATGACGAGCTCGGCACCCGACACCTTGATCCCACGCTCCAGAGTCCATGCACCGCCCGTTACGGTCATGCCCGACAAGACGACCGGATATCCCCACGGGAAGGAGGTCAGTTCGATCCCGCCAATGACCGAAACCTGGCTCGGGCCGGCCCCGATCATGCGGACAGCTTTGGCTGTTCCGTTGCTGCGATCCAAGCCGGTATAGGTGCCGGGGTTCAGCAGCAACGTATCCCCGTGTGCAGCGGCGTCGTGGGCGGCCGGCAGATCCGTGAAGTTGCCGCCGCCGTTCTGGTCGACGATCCAAGTTTGCTGAGCTGCTGCGATCGACAAGGGCAGCATGCCCGCGAAGAGCCATGTGGTCGCTCTATGCATGGATCCCCTCTAGCTCTGGCCGTTGAGACAGACCATGCCGCCATTCTACCAAAGTCAGCGCGGGTGGGGTGTCTAGGCGCTACAAGCTGCGGTCCGGCCCACCCCAACCCCACCACCACGCCGATCCGCCCCTGGCAAGACCCCGTCAACCCGCCGCCGCGCGCCCTGCTAGCCGGGCGTTCTGCTCGGATCTGCTGCCCCAGCACGCACCCGGGCCCTGCCACGACGCTCTGATCGCAGCCTGACCTGCCGTCACCTCACGCTCCCCACCACTCCGCATTACCCG
>JBMHDP010000360.1:0-6504 GCA_049889335.1 Planctomycetota bacterium | reverse complement strand
CGACGCGTTCCTCGACGACCACGACCGCGCGCTCCGCGAGCTGGCGCGGCCCCCCCCCCCGGGCCCCGCCCCCCGGGGGGGGGGTGTCGCGCCCCACCCCCCCGCGGCGGCGGGGGGGGCCCGCGCGCCACCCCCCCCCCGGCGCGGGGGGCCCGCGGGGGGGGGCCGCGCCAGCTCGCGGAGCGCGCGGTCGTGGTCGTCGAGGAACGCGTCGCGCAGCAGCAGGTCCTCCGCCGGGTAGCCGCAGACGGCGAGCTCGGGGAAGACGGCCAGCTGCGCGCCCTCTGCCGCTGCGCGCTCGGCGGCGCCGAGGATCCGGTCGACGTTCCCAGCGAAGTCGCCGACCGTCGTGTCGATCTGGCAGAGCGCGACGCGCATCGTGGCTCAGCCGCGCAGCTGCAGCGGCAGCGTGAACTCGATCGTCTCCGGGATGCCGTCGACCTCCTCGACCGACGTCGCGCCGAGGCCGCGCAGGTGCTCGACGACGGCCTGCACGCTGCTCTCCGGCGTGCTCGCCCCGGAGGTGACCCCGACGGCCCGGACGTCCTCGAACCAGCTGTCCTGCAGCTCCTGGGGTCCGAGCACGAGGTGGGCCGGCACGCCGGAGTCGGCGCCGAGCTCACGGAGCCGGTTGCTGTTGCTGCTCATCGGGTCCCCGATCACGAGCCAGAGGTCGACCCGGCCGCGCAGCTCTTTGACCGCCGTCTGGCGATTGGTCGTCGCGTAGCAGATGTCCTCCTTGCGAGGCGTGGTCAGCTCCGGGAAGCGCCGCTTCAGCACGCCCATCACCTGCATGGCCTCGTCGACGCTCAGCGTCGTCTGGGTCAGCACGCCGACCTTGGTCGGGTCGGGCACCTGCACCTGCTCTGCTTCCTCGGCCGTCGCCACGACGAGGGTCTGGTCGGGCGCCTCCCCCACCACTCCCTCGACCTCGACGTGCTCGGCGTGGCCGATCAGGAGGATCGTGAAGCCCCGCGCCGCGAACCGCTTCGCTTCGGCGTGGACCTTGGTGACCAGCGGGCAGGTCGCGTCGATCGCCTGCAGCTTGTAGCGATCGGCCTGCTCGAAGACCTCGGGCGCGACGCCGTGCGCGCTGAAGATCACGTGGCTGCCCTCGGGCACCGTCGACAGGTCCTCCACGAACACCGCGCCCTTCTGCTCCAGGTCGCGGACCACCACCTGGTTGTGCACGATCTCGTGCCGCACGAACACGGGGCTCCCGAACTTCTGGAGCGCGCGCTCGACCGTCTCGATGGCGCGTTCGACGCCGGCGCAGAACCCTCGCGGGCGACAAAGCAGGACCTTCATGGGGGCAGGCAGTTTCGGACGCGGCCAGCCCGAGGGCAAGGCCGCCCGACCGCACCGGCCGCAAGATCAGTAGACCTCGATCACGAATCCGACTCCGAGCGTGCGCGTACCGACGTCCGGAGGCGTCGTCGCGCCGCCCGAAGCGCTGTAGAACTTGAACACGCGGGCGACGCCGAGCGGCCCGCAGACCGTGGTCTGGCGGCCGCGCGAGGTCACGAACTGCAGCGGGTTGACCGTCTGCGCGTAGACGATCGCCTGCGCGTAGAGCGTCGTCCCCACGAACTGCCGGCCGGCGGGCAGCGACGTCGTGACGAGCCCGTCCCCCGCGGCGTCCGTCACGCCGCCGTAGACGGCGTTGGGCGTGACGTTCAGCCAGCAGTCGGGCGCCGACCAGAGGAAGCCGGCGGCCTGGAGCAGGCTCGAGGGCTGGCTCGGGTCGACCGGATCGAACAGCGGGTAGGGCAGCGCCCACGCCGGGTTGCCGAGGAAGCCGCCCTGGTTGGTCTGGTCCAACGCGATCAGGAGCAGCGAGTTGGGCGGCGCGTCGGCGACCCGCCACGTGTAGCTCGAGCCCGCCAGCATCGACGCGTCCCCGGTGAGGAGCACCGGACCCGCGCCCGTGTAGGAGCACGCCGGCCCTGCGTTGCCAAACGAAGCCGTCGGCGCGACGCAGCTGCTGAGGTTGTCGACGCGGTAGCTGCCGCTGGGCTGGCTGTGGATGTGGACCTCCACCAGCAGGTTGTCGGGCGCGGGCAGCGACGACGTGGTCGGCGTCAGGCCGTAGATCCAGGGCGTCGTGAACGGCAGGTCGATGTTCGCCGGGCGTGGACCGCTGCCCGCCGGCAGCGGCGGCTGCGCAGGCAGCTGGAGCACGCGGTGATCGATGACCCACTGCGCGTCGGTGCCGTAGTTGTGGTCGAAGGTCTCCGAGGCGCTCGCGGAGTCACGGTGCGTGGTCGAGACGAGCACGGAGACGTCGAGGAAACCTTTGGCGGGCGTCGGGGCGCCGTTGTTGAAGTCGGGTCGGATCCGGATCCCCTGGAGGACGCGCGGGCCGGACCAGGGGAGCTCCTCGGCGTCGTAGAGCACCTGGTAGCGACACGCCTGGCTCCCGCCGAACGGGATCCCGGTGCCGCCGCCGCCCTCGACGCCGGACATGCCCTGGGGGACGGTGTCCTGGGACGCGGCGGTCGCGGCGAACAGCGTGACGGCGAGCAGGCTACGGGGGTCGAGTCGCATCGAGGGTCCTCTGCCCGGTGCTATCGGCCGGAAGGCGCCGCCGCTTCACCCCGACCGCAGGACCGCGCGTCTCGCGCCGGGACCGGGGAGTCAAGGAAAGCCCGTATCCGCTCGAAGGTGCCGGGCCGAAGTGTCCCGAAATCCAACAGCTACCGAGGAGAACGCCGTGCACCTGGAGAGTCATGCGACCCCGATCGGGGAGAGCCCACAGCAGCGCTACGCGAGCCTGCACCGGGCCATCGAACGAGGCCTCGCGTCCGACGAGCTTTGGAGCGAGCTCGCGTCCGTCTGCGAAGCCTTGGGCAACCGCGGAGAAGCGCTGCACTGCCTTCATCGCATCCGCGACGACGCCCTCCGAACACGGGCCGAGCGCGCGGTGCTCGGCGGCCCGCGCGCGGGCGACGGTCGTCATACCGGGGCGCCGGCAGCCAGCATTGCCGGGAGACGGGAGCGCGCGCGCGCGGTCCAGCGCCCTCGGGAGCGACCGCCGTGCGTACGGGACCACCTGGTCGACGCAGCGCAGTTCCTCTCCCACGGACAGATGCCCGCGCTCACGCTCGCCGCGATGCTCGCGTTCCCGCTCGTGATCGGCGTCGCCGGGCTGTTCGCCGGCGACGCCCCGCCGCTGCTGCTCGCGGGGGTCGCCGCGCTGCCCGGGCTCTGCGTGCTCGCCGTGGTCGCTGGGATGGCGCGGGAGGTCCTCCTCCTGGGCTGTGAGGGCGAAGGCGACGCGCCCGGCTTGCCGGACCCCGGTCAGCTGATCGCGGGAGCCCTGCGCTTCACGACCGATCTGGGCGTCGTCGGCGCGCTCTGCCTCGGCCCGGCCGCGGCGGCGCTGGCCCTCGGCGCCCCTGGCGGCGTCGCCGCGGCGACCGTCGCGCTGGGCGCGCTGGTCGGACCGCTCACGTTCGCCCTGCGGCAGGTGCGCGGCGACTGGCGCCCCTGCTCACCCGGGTTCGTCGCCTCCGCGCTGCGGCGGGCCGGCCCCGGCTACCCGCTCGTCGCGCTGGCGGTCACGCTGGCGTTCGCGCCCGCGCTGGGCGTCCTCGCGCTCGCCTCGGACCGCCCGGTCTGGATCCAGATCGCCTGCGTCGGCCCGCTCCTGGTGCTGCCGCTGTTCGCTTCGGCGCGCCTGCTCGGGACGTGGCTCGACAGCCACCGCGCGACGCTCGGCGGGCTCCTGGAGGTCCCCGCCGCGCCGCCGACGACCGCGACGCAGGCGCGCGCTCCTCGCGACGCCGGCGACCTGCGCCGCGCCGCGGCCCCGCGTCGACGCGCCCTGTCCAGGAGCCGCTAGGCGCGGTCGACAAAGGCTCGCCTGGACGCCCGGCTCCGGGCACCATGCGCGCATGGATCTCGCTGCCTACCTCCGCGACGTCCCCGACTTCCCGAAGCCGGGCATCCTGTTCAAGGACATCACGCCCATGCTCGCCGCTCCCGAGGCGATGACCGCGGCGACCGAGCAGCTCGCGGGCCTCGAGTTCGGCGCGATCGACAAGGTCGCCGGGATCGAGTCGCGCGGGTTCCTGTTCGGCGTCCCGCTCGCGATGAAGCTGGGCATCGGCTTCGTCCCGATCCGCAAGCCGGGCAAGCTCCCGTGGAAGACGCACCGGGTCGAATACGAGCTCGAGTACGGGACCGACGCCGTCGAGATCCACCAGGACGCCGTCCAGCCGGGGGAGCGGGTCCTGATCGTCGACGACCTGCTCGCGACCGGGGGCACGATGGCCGCCGCCGCCGACCTCGTCGAGGCGTGCGGAGCCGAGGTCGCGGGGTGCGCCTTCGTGGTCGAGCTCGCCTTCCTGCAGGCCCGCGCGTCCAAGCTGGCCGGGCGCCCCTGCGCGTCCCTGATCTGCCTCGACTGATCCTGCCTCGGCTGGTCCGGCCTCGGCTGGTCCGGCCTCGGCTGGATCGGCCTCGGCTGGATCGGCCCTGGCTGGAGCCTCCGAGCCGCACCCTCCTAGAAAAAGGTGGGGTCGCAAGTCACTACCTTATGGTGATTTGCGAGAATCTCTAAAGTTTCCGGGTGGCTGGACTCAATTCCGATCGGCCACCTGCCGATAGGCACAGTCCGGTCCGCCTGCGCGGACCCGTTCTTTGGATCTCGACTCCCCAGGAGTCGCTTCTCGAAACGGCAAACCCGGCGAAAGCCGGGGACGCAAAGCCACAGGGCCTTCTGGCGGATCTACTCCGCCATGGCAGCCTGGTTCCCGAAGGAAGTGATCTCTGGCAGCGGCAAACAACCCCAGGCGCACGCGGCAGACGACCGCAGCTCGACCCACTGAGCGAACCGCGCCGCTCCAGCACCGCAGCCAGGATCGCGCATCCCCTCCGACCGTCCACGCGGCGTCGGAGCGACGAAGGACCAGACGCGCCGAGCCCGCCGCGGCCATCGAAGAGCGAGGACAGGGGTTCGGGTCCGCCGGCGCCGACACCCTCGGCGCTGATCCCCACCCCTTCGTCTGCCTCTCGCTGGAGCTCTGAAATGACCAAGTCCTCGGTCGCTGTCCGCACCCCCTCTCGCCGCAGCGCGGCCCGCGCCGCCTCGAGCAAGACGACGAGCAAGCCCTCGCGGCGCAAAGCCGCTCAGCCGACGACCAACTCCCGCGCCGTGCGGGCGACGATCCCGACGCCGCACAACCAGCCGCTGACCGACGCCGAGCTCGAGGTCATCTGGAAGACCTACAAGCGGACCCGCGACGAGAACCTCCGAAACACGCTCATCGAGCACCACATGCCGCTGGTCCGCACGATCGCCGAGCGGGTGCTCCAGACGCTGCCGAAGTCGATCGACGTCGACGACCTGAGCTCGGCTGGGACCTTCGGCCTGATGGACGCGATCAACGGCTTCGACCTGTCGCGCGGCATCAAGTTCAAGACCTACTGCACGACCCGCATCCGCGGCTCGATCCTCGACGAGCTCCGCTCGCAGGACTGGGTCCCGCGCCTCGTCCGGCTCAAGGCCCACCGCCTGGAGCGCGCCATCCGCGCCCTCGAAGGCAGGCTCGGCCGCAACCCGAACCAGGCCGAGATCGCCGAAGAGCTGGAGATCTCGCTGGAGGAGCTGCAGGCGCACCAGTCCGAAGCGAACGCCAAGACGATCTTCTCGCTGTCGGAGAAGTGGGACGACGGCGACGACGACAAGGAGCTCGAGAAGATCGAGATCCTGGCGGACAAGAAGTCGACCAGCCCCGTCGACACCATCCAGCAGCGCGACGCGCTGGACATGATCACCAGCTCGCTGACCAAGAAAGAGCGCCTGATCATCCTGATGTACTACTACGAGGGCCTGACGATGCGGGAGATCGGCGAGATCATGGAGCTCACCGAGTCGCGCGTCTGCCAGATCCACAGCAACGTCATGGCGCGCCTCAAGGCGCAGCTCGACCGCGCGCAGGGCGACGAGGCCTGATCTTCTGCTGCCCCACGCGCCGGTGGTACGGCTGGCGCGACGCCGGTGTAAGTTAGGTTGAAAGCTCGCCTTCGCCTGGGCCGATAGCCCCTTCAACCAGGTCAGAAGGAGAGACAACCATGACGAAGAACGTACTGATCGTCGACGACTCCGCGACGATGCGGAAGATCATCATGCGGGGGATCCGCCAGGCGGGCATCGACAACGCCGAGTTCACCGAGGCAGGCGACGGCGTCGAGGGGCTCGCGGCCGTCGACGGCAGCCAGTTCGACCTCATCCTGTCGGACGTCAACATGCCGAACATGAACGGCCTCGAGTTCGTCCGCGAGGTCAGCGGCAAGCTCGACGCGCCGCCGCCGATCGTGATGATCACGACGGAGGGCAGCGAGGAGGTCATCAGCGAGGCGATGAGCCGCGGCGCCAACGGCTACCTCAAGAAGCCGTTCACGCCCGAGAAGATCCAGGAGATCCTGGGCCCGCTGCTCGGCTAGCGCCACGCGCTGAAGACCTTCAACCAGGACGACAGCCATGGCCGCCCAGACCCT
>JBMHDP010000359.1:0-11697 GCA_049889335.1 Planctomycetota bacterium | reverse complement strand
GCTGCAGCTGTTCGACCTCGCCGCGGACATCGCAGAAGAGCACGATCTCGCCGGATCCCAGCCCGAGCGGGTCCGACAGCTCCGGTCCCACTACGAGACCTGGCGGCAGGAGCTGGCGCCGCGGGGGGGGGGGGCGGGGGGGGCGCCGTGGGGGGGGGCGGGCCCCCCGGGGGGGGGGGGGGGGGGGGGGGGGGGGGGGGGGCCCCCCCCCGCCTCCCCCGCCGCACGACGCTGCCAGCGCCGCAGCGCAGCCCCACAGCGCCCCTCGCGAGCTCCTCGTGTGCATGCGCGTAGTAAACCACACCAGCTTTGCCGTGGGCCGTACGTTCGCATACGCCGCACGCGAAACTACTTCTTCCGGGCGCGCTGACGCCCATAGCGCCAGCGCGGCGGCGCCAGCTCCTGCCGCCAGGTCTCGTAGTGGGACCGGAGCTGTCGGACCCGCTCGGGCTGGGATCCGGCGAGATCGTGCTCTTCTGCGATGTCCGCGGCGAGGTCGAACAGCTGCAGCGGTTCGTCGCCTTGCTGGACGAGCTTCCAGTCGCCGTCGCGCACCGCCCACTTGGTGTCCCCGTGACGCCAGAGCAGCACGTCGTGCGGGCGCGCGCCCTGCTCGCCGCGGACGAACGGCAGCAGGTCCACCCCGTCGAGCGGCTGCGCGCCCGTCTGCGCAGCGCCGGCAGCGGCGAGGCTCGTGGGCAGGATGTCGAGCGCGATGACCGGACGCCGGTAGACCGCGCCGGACGGCAGACCGTTGGGCCACCGCGCGAAGAACGGCACCCGGATCCCGCCCTCCCAGACGGTCCCCTTCCGGCCGCGCAGCGGCCCGTTCTGCGACGCGTTGTTGGTCGCGCCGCCGTTGTCGTTGACGAAGAACACCAGCGTGTCGTCGGCGATGCCCGCCTCGTCGAGCGCGTCGAGCACGTAGCCCACCGAGCGATCGAGCGCGTGGGTCATCGCGATCAGCTTGCGGCGCTTCTGCGGACCGTCGACTCCCTCGAGGTCGCCCTCGGTGGCGTGCATGGGAGTGTGCACGGCGTTGTAGGCGAGGTAGAGGAACAGCGGTTCGTCGCCGCGCTGCGCGATGTAATCCGCGGCCTTGCGACCCAGCTCGTCGGTCATGTAGTCGAACGACTCGGGCTGCACCTCGCGGTCGCGCAGCAGCCGGTTGAGCCGGGTCGGCTTCTCGAGCGGGAAATACGAGCGCGCGCCCTGCAGGAACCCCCAGTAGTGGTCAAAGCCGCGCGAGCACGGATGGAACTTGTCGGCGTACCCGAGGTGCCACTTGCCGAGCGCGACCGTCCGGTAGCCGGCGGCCTTCAGCTCGTCCGCCATCGTGCGCTCCGTGAGCGGCAGCCCGTTCTCCTCGCTGAACTTCGGCGGGATGTTGAGCTCGTGACCGAACCGCTGCTGGTAGCGACCCGTCATCAGACCGGCGCGCGAAGGACTGCAGACCGGCCCCGAGACGTAGCCGTCGGTGAAGCGCACGCCTTGGCGGGCGATCGAGTCGATCCTGGGCGTCCGGATGTCTTCGGCGCCGTGCACGCCGAAGTCGCCGTAGCCCGCGTCGTCGCTGACGATGACGACGACGTGGGGGCGGGCCGCGCGGGCCGCCGTCTGGGCGGAGAGAGAGGTCGCCGCGCAGACCAGCGCGAGCGGAACAGCGAAGGTCGAAGGAGTCATGCTTCTCGTGGGCTCGAGCATTCGAGCGCACCGGGCCACGCGGCTGCAACCTGCACGTTCAATTGCGCTCCCCCTGTTGGCGGGCGCGGCCGCGGCGGGGACGATGACGGGGTGCTCCGCCTTTCTCTCGCGCCGTGGCTCGCCCTCGCGTTCGCCGCGCAGGGCTGTGCGCGCGAGGCAACCTTCGACCCGGCGCCCTTCATCGGATCGTGGCGCGGCCGCTGGACGGACGACGCCGGTCAGCGTGGACTGCTGACGGTGGAGGTCTCCGCGCGAGGCGACGAGCTGACGTTCACGTGCGAGGTCGGCGGCGTGGCCCGGTTCGCGAGAGGCGCCGGGCGGGAGCGCGTCGTCGCCCGCGTCCAGGGCGGCAGCGCGCGCTTCGCGGAGCACGAGTCCGCGTCGTTCGGCCGGGTCCGCGGCGTCCTGGACGCCGACGGCGGGATGGTCGTCGAGTGCGAAGACGTCCGCGGCCCGATCGACAGCCTCTACGCGCACGGCTCCTGGGTACAAGACGAGCTCGTGCTGGAGGTCGACGTCTCCTACGACGGCAGCCTGCGCGCGGACCTCGCGGTCGTCGAGCTGGCGCGCAGGTCGGGCCGGTAGTCAGGTCGAGGCGGTCGCGCGGCGGAGCCCGACCCCGAGCGCCAGCGTGGTCAGCACGACCGCGCCGGCGATCCAGAACGGCGCGCCGCCGCCGACGAGGTCGAACACGTTGCCGTAGACCAGCGGCGCGAGCACCCGCACGAGACCCGCGAACGACTGCTGCAGCCCCATGAACATGCCGCGGTCGGCCGGCGCGACGAGCCGCGAGAGCAGCGCCGTCAGGCACGGAAAGGTCAACGCCATGCCGATCGGCTGGAGCGCGAGCACGACCGCCAAGGAGCCCAGCGACCCGACGAACGGCATCGAGAACAGGAACGCCGCCAGCGAACAGACGCCGAGGCGGGACACCCGCACCTCGCCGAACCGGTCGACCGCACGGCCGAGGATCAGGATGCGCGCGAAGACCGACACCGACCCGATGTACATGAAGACGTAGCCGATGTTCTGCTCGTCGACCCCGAGGCGGTCGTCGAGGAACAGCGCCATCAGCGGGTTGATCGCGTGCGCCGTGCCGATCGCGATCGCGTAGACGAGGATGATCCTCGAGGTCGGCCGGGCCGGCTGCGCGAGCACCTCGCGGACCGCGCGCAGGACGGGCGGGCGCTTCTTGCGGTTGGGCGAGCACGCGGCGCTCTCCTCCAGGAACCGCAGCGCGAAGCACGCGTTGACCACGCAGAAGAGCGCCGCGAGCACCCCTGGCAGGGCGTTGCCCAGCACCAGCGTGCCGACGCCCGGCCAGAGGTCGACGTCCTGCAGCGCGAGCGCGCACGAGCCGAGGAACGGACCGAGCGCCACGCCCAGGTTCGTCGACGCCGACAGCCACCCGAGCGCGCGCGCGCGCTGCGTCGGCGCGACCGAGTCCGCGACGTAGGCCTGGATCACGCCGACGAGCCCGCCGCCCGCGCCCTGCACGACCCGCGACAGCAGCAGCATCCAGAGCGAGTCCGCGAAGCCGAACAACAGGTAGGCGACGGTCGATGCGCCGAGCGCGACGACCAGCGCCGAGCGACGACCGTGCCGGTCCGAGAACCGCCCCCAGAACGGCGCGGTCAGCAGCTGCGCGACCGTGAACGACGTGACCACCAGCCCGGTCAAGAACCCTACGCCGATGTCCAGGCCGAACAGCGTCTCGCCGTTGGCGTGGAACATCTTCACGTAGAACGGCAGCAGCGGGATGATCAGGAACAGCCCGGCCATGTCGACGAACGCCGTCAACATCAGCACGAGCAGGCGCGCCGGCACCTCGCGGAGCGCGAACCCGAGCACGACGACGAGGGCGAGCCCGACGTAGGGCATCACCTCGCGCGCAGCCGTCAGGTCCAGGGGCGCATCGGCGAGCGACAGCACGCTCAGGCCCGCGCCTCGCCGCCGACGGCGACGTCGCGCTCCGCGGGTTCGGCGTCGAGGATCTCGGCCTTGAGCGCCGCCATGTCGTGCAGGTCCGCGCGCAGCTTCTGGACCAGGCGCTCGTCGGCGTCGTCCTCTTCGCACCACATCGCGGCAGCCGAGGCGTGGCCGTCGCGGTGCGGGTCGCGGGCGAGCCCGTGCTGCACGAAGTCCTGCAGCAGCACGACCGGCGCCGGGTAGGTCGCCGCCGAGCGCAGGCGCGTCTGCAGGTCGACGAACCGGCCTTCGATCGCGGGGTCCGCCTCCTCGCCGAACGCGTGCTGTTCGTGCCAGCGGTGCAGGGCCTCGCCGAAGTGCAGCAGCGGGGTGCGCGCCGGCAGCGAGCCGGTCAGGTCCCCGAACGCCCGCCACTCTTCGTCGCGCTCCCGGGGCAGCGCGTAGGTGAACGCGCCGTCTCCGGTCGCGGGGAACAGCACGCCGAACGCGAGCACGCGGTCCGCGAAGGGGTCCGTCAGCGCGTGCACCAGCGCGGCCTTGCCGAGGTTCTCCGAGGTCGGACGCCGCTCCACCAGCGGCGCGCCGAGCAGCTGCGCCTGCGCGCCCTTGCGGAGCCGCCGCACCAGCGCCGCGTCGAGGTTGCCGCGCGCGCGGGGGCCGTCCGGCTGGAACGTCGCGAGCTCCTCGACCGTCGCGCACCCCGAGGCCTCGAGGATCGCGCGCGCGCCCTTGCTCATCCCCTGGACCAGCGACAGGTCGCCGCGCCCGGCCAGCTCGGGCAGGCAGCGGTGGTCGTGGTAGCAGCTGCTGCAGCCGAGCTGCAGGAAGGGGCGAGAGCCGGACTCCGGATCCCGGAGCCGACGCAGCTCGGAGACGACCTCGTCACACGCCGCGAGGTAGTCGCGCACCAGGAACCGCTCTTCCCGGCCGTCCTTGAGGATGATCGCGCCGTGCTCGGGCAGGCGCCCCTGCAGCTCGGCGAGCAGCTGCGCGTAGAAGACGACCTGCAGCACCTGGTCCGCCCGGGTCCGCGCGGACGTCTTGACGTCGAGCACTTCGTAGTGGTGGTCGCCCAGCTCGCTCGGCCCGTCGACCTTGCGGAGCAGGTCCGGCAAGCCCAGCCGGTCCTCGCTCGCGAGCACGGCCTGGTGCACCAGCGGCGCGCCGTCACGAAGCAGCGCGCGCGTCGCCTCCGCGCCCGCGTCGAAGTCCCGCTCCGGGTAGGTAGGCGCCACGGCGTCGAGCCCGGCGACGTAGACGTCCTCGAAGTCGCGGCCCCGGCGCGCCGCGAACTCCTCCCACGGGTGCGCGGGCCGACGCGCCGAACGCGGCAGCCGCAGGTCCAGAGCGGCGAGGTGCGGGCACTTCACGTAGGAGTAGACGTGGGTGCCGGTGATCCGCCGCATCGGGGCACCATAAGCCGAGCCGCGGAGAGATCGAGGCGAGGGCCGCGCAGGCTCCGACGCACCGGGAGAGTGCACAACCTGTGGAGAACAGCCCGACCACCATTGACTGCCCTGCCCGCCCAAGTCACACTGCGGTATGTACTTCGAGTCAGAAAAGTCGCCCGAGACGTCCGTCGGGGACGCCGCGGCCGCGCCCGAGACGCCCGTCGAGGACGCTGCGCCCGCGCCCGAAGCGCCGCTGGGCGCTGCGCCGGACGCCCTGCGCGCGGCGCTCGAGAAGCGCGGCTTCGAGCAGCTGACCGCGGTGCAGCAGGCCGTCGCGGACGCCGACGACGGCGCCCGCGACCTCCGCATCTCGTCACAAACTGGTTCAGGAAAGACCGTTGCGATCGGATTTGCGCTGGCCGCGAAGCTCGTCGACCCCGACCGCGCCGGCCCCACGACGCTGATCATCGCGCCGACGCGCGAGCTGGCCATGCAGGTCCGCGACGAGCTGTCCTGGCTGTTCGCAGGCCTGCCGGACGTCCGCTGTGAGGTCGTGACCGGCGGCACCAACCTGGACCGGGAGCGGATCCAGCTCCGGCGCCGCCCGGCCGTCCTGGTCGGGACGCCGGGGCGCCTGCTCGACCACCTCCGGCGCGGCGGCCTCGACGCCTCGTCCGTGCGCCAGCTGGTCCTGGACGAGGCCGATCAGATGCTGGACCTCGGCTTCAAGGACGAGCTCGACGGCATCCTCGAGCACCTGCCCGAGCAGCGTCGCACCCACCTCGTGTCGGCGACGTTCCCCCGCGCCGTGCTCGAGCTCGCCGACCGGTTCCAGGACCACGCGCTGCGGATCGAGGGCACGGCCGAGGGCGAGCAGCACGCGGACATCGAGCACGTCGCCTGCCGCATCGGTCCGCGCGAGCACTACCAGGCGACCGTCAACCTGCTGCTGCTGGCCGGCGAGGAGCGCACGCTGGTGTTCGTCCGCACGCGCGAGGAGACCGCGCGCATGGCCGACAAGCTGGCGGCGGACGGCTTCGGCGCGCTGCCGCTCAACGGCGACCTCGCGCAGACCCAGCGGACCCGCACGCTGAACGCCTTCCGGAACGGCAGCATCAAGGTCCTGGTGGCGACC
Source organism: Planctomycetota bacterium (assembly GCA_049889335.1). Lineage (GTDB taxonomy): Bacteria > Planctomycetota > UBA1135 > UBA1135 > UBA2386. Next base: position 5,538 of record JBMHDP010000359.1, on the reverse strand, counting down.
GACGTCGCGGCGCGCGGCATCGACGTGCCGTCGGTGACGATGGTGGTGCACGTCGACCTGCCGATCGACGCGGCCACCTACGTGCACCGCAGCGGACGGACGGGACGCGCCGGCCAGAAGGGCCGGAGCGTGCTGCTGGTCCCGAAGGTCCGCGCCGGCCGCAGCCACCGCATGTTCGACCACATCGGGATCGAGCCGCGCTGGACGTGGCCGCCGTCGCCGCAGACCATCGCCAAGAAGCAGCTCGAGCGCGCCGAGGAGGCCGCGACGACGACGCTGACCGCGGGCGTCGCCGCGACCCCCGAGAAGCGCGCCAGCGCGGCCAACCTGCTCCAGGAGCGGGACCCGGTCGAGGTCGTCGCGATGCTGTTGGGCAAGTCGATCACGGCGCCGCGCCAGCCGTTCGAGCTGCTGCCGCCGCAGCCGCCTGCGCCCTCGGCGGACGGACCGCGGCTCGGCAAGGAGCGCCGCGGCGAACCCGGCGCCGGCCCCTCCTGGAAGGACGGCCCCCAGCCGGCCGCCAAGCGGCCCGAGCGCGGGTTCGTGCGGTTCCGCATCAACTGGGGCGCCCGCGGCGGCGCCAACCCGCGGCGGATCCTGGCGCACGTGTGCCGGCGGGGCGGCGTCGACAACCGCCAGGTCGGCTCGATCTCGATGAGCACGACGTCGTCGACCTTCGAGGTCGCGCACGAGGTCGCCGACGAGTTCGCGCGGCGGGTGCAGCGCCGCGACAAGCGCGATCCGCACCTCGTGATCCACCGCGAGACCTTCGCCCGAGGCGGCGGTCAGCGCGCCGGCGCCAGCCGCACGAAGCAGTCCAGGTAGGCCGCGCCGAGGCCGAGGTCGGTCGGCCGGGCCTCGATCAGCGCGTTGGCGCTCTGGCCGCGGTCGAAGCGCCCACCCTTGGGCATGATCGCAATGTCCCGGCGCTGCTCGGGGTCCAGGCGCAGCTCTGCCTCTACCTCTCCGAAGGCGCTGACGACGCGCACCGACGCGCCCGCGCGCATCCCCGGCACAGCGTCGGGGTGCGCGACGACCCACGTGCGCGCGCCGAGCCCCCGACCCGCCCACTGCGACGCCTGGCTCTTCTCCGTCGAGTTCGAGAACAACCACAGCGGCGCGCTGCCGGCCTCGATCGGCGCCGGCTCGACGACCTCGGCCGCCGGCGGCGCGCGATCGATCAGCTGCACGCGGCCGTTGGGCGTCTTCACGCGTCGGTCCCCGAACAGCAGCGGCCCCGACATCGGGCTGCGCGCGGCCCCGTCGCGGCGCAGGTCCTCGAGGCTCGCGCCCTGCCCTTCGACCAGCGACAGCGCCTGACGCTTGAGCTGGTCGACGCTGTCCTGCGGGTAGCTCTCCAGGCCGACCCTGCGAGCCAGCTCCTGGAACAGGCGGACCTCGTGGCGAACGCCGTCGGGCGGGGGCACGACCGGCCGGGACTCGGCGATCCAGTGGTGGCCGTACGAGCCGAGCAGGTCGCTGTCCTCGAGCAGCGTCGGGATCGGCAGCACCACGTCCGCCCGCCGCGCGGTGTCCGTCATCAGGCAGTCCGCCACGACGACGAACTCGGTCTTCTCGAAAGCCTCCGCGACCCGCGCGGCCGCCGGCAGCATCGAGACGGGGTTGCCCGCGGTGACCCACGCCACGCGCACCGGCGGATCGCTGGCCGCCAGCAGGTCGTCGCCCAGCACCGGCTCTCGGATCGTGCGCGGGTGCTGCACGTTGGGACCGAAGGCGCGGAAGGCCTTGCGGCGCGAGAAGTAGAACGACACGCCGCCGCCGGCGCGGAACAGGTTGCCGCTGATCGCCGCCAGCGCGTCCAGCGCGCGCACGATGGCGCCGCCGCGCTGCCGACGCTGCATGCCCCACCCCACCAGGATCGCCGTCGGGCCCGCGGCGAACCGCCGCCCGAGGTCCCGCACCGCGCCCTCGTCGAGGCCGCAGTCGGCCGCCCACTCGGCCACCGTGCGCTGCTCGGCCAGCGCGCGGAATTCGTCGAGGTGGTCACAGAAATCGGCGGCGTCGTCGACGACCCCGCCGACGTCGAACAGGTACCGTGCGACGCCCATCGCCAGCTCGAAGTCGGCGCCCGGCGCCGGCTGCAGCACGACGTCGGCGAGCGCGTGCGAGCGGTGGTGGATCGGGTCGATGGAGACGACCTCCGTGCCGCGCGCCTTGGCGTCCTTGAGCACCGGCACGAGGTGGACGTTGCTGACCTTGGGGTTCTTGCCCCAGAGCACGATGTGCGCGCTGTTGAGCAGGTCGAACAGGTCGTTGCTGTCGCTCACGCCCAGGTCGTGGAGCTGCGCGGCCTCGCCGGCGCCCGAGCAGATGTCGCCGACCTTCGTCGCGCAGGGACCGAGCAGGTCGAAGAACAGATCGGTCAGGTGCTTGAGGATCCCGAGCGAGCCGCCGGAGCGGTAGTGGAAGATCGCCGCCGGGCCGGACTCGTCGAGCACCTGCCGCAGCTTGTCCGCGACCCGCGCCATCGCCTCGTCCCAGGACGCCGGCTCGAGCTGTCCGTCGCGGCGCACGAGCGGCTGCGTCAGGCGCGCCTCGGAGGCCGCGAGCTCGGGGTAGCGGCTGGTCCGGAAGCACAGGAACCCCTTCGTCACCGGGTGCGCCGGGTCCCCGGCGAGCTTGGTGACCACGCCGTCTTCGACGGTCGCGACGATCGCGCACGCGTCCGGGCAGTCGCGGTTGCAGGTGGTTCGGGCCTGGTGCTCGGTCATGGGGCGACGTGGAGCATCCACGCCGGCGCGACCGGCGCAAGCTGCGCCACGGTCGCAATTTTGCGGCGCGGCCGCTTAGCTGCGCCGGATGGAGCGCTACCAGGTGGTCGTCGTCGGCGGAGGTCTGCGCGGCATGCAGGCCGCGCTCCGCGCGCGCGCCGAGCGACCGGAGGCGCGGGTGCTGTGCGTCGAGGCAGCGCCGCAGCCGGGCGACGACGTGCGGAGCCAGCGCAGCAACGGCTTCGTCTGCGAGCTCGGCCCGTTCGCGTTCACCCGCGACGAGGCCGAGGCGCTGCTCGCGCCGATCGCCGCGCGCCCGCGCGTGGTGGCGGCGCGCGACGCCGCGCGGACGGGCTGGCTGTTCGACGGAGAGACCCGCCGACCGCTCCGCGTCGAGCCCGAACCGGTCTCCTTCCCCACCGGCTGCGAAGACGTGGTGCAGGCGTATCGACGCCAGCTCGGAGGAGCCTTGCTGCTCGGCCGCGCGGTGACGGCCGTCGCCCCGCGCGACGACGGCGCGCTCGCGGTGCAGCTCGGCGGCGAAGCGACCGCCGAGCTGGTGACGGACGAGGTCGTGCTGGCCGTCGACGACGCGGCCGCTGCCCGCGCGCTCGCGCCGTTCGAGCCCGAGCTCCCCCAGGTGGCGGCGCGGATCGGCGTCGAAGAGCGGGCCTACGTCTGGTTCGGAGGCGTCGCGGCGCAGGCGCCCGAGCTGACCGGCTACGGCGTGCTGCCGCACCCCGCGCTCGCTACCGACGTCGCCGAGCTGATCTTCTGCACCGAGGTCTTCGACCGACGCGCGATGCCGGGCCGCGTCCTGGTGCGCGCAGAGCTGGTCCGGACCGCGACCGGAGACGACGAGGCGCTGACCCGCAGCGCCGACGCCGAGCTGCGCCGCTGGACCGGCGCGACCGCGCCGTTCGGCTTCACCAAGGTCCACCGCTTCTCGCGGCCCGCGCCCGACGGGGACGCGGCCGAGTGTCGCGCCCGGCTGGAGGAGATCGCTCGACGCGTCCCGGGGCTGCGGCGCGCGCCGTGACGTTACCGGGCGGTCGCGGGGCTCACTCCTCGCTGGTCAGTCGGTAGAGCCGCGCGCGCGGCTCGTCGAGCACCACCTCCGCGTTCGCCTCGAGCCAGTCACGCGTCGCGCACGCCGAGTCGCCGGCCCAGTCGAAGACGAGCGCCGCGCCCTGCGCGCGCAGGCGCTCCAAGGAGGCCACGTCGAAGCCGTCCGCCGGCACCACCCAGCCGTGCCGACCCGATTGGTAGAGCAGGCGCGGGTCCTCGTAGTTGTTGCGGCGCTGCCAGAGCGCGTCGTGACGCTGCTTCTCGCTGCGGACGACGACGAGGTCGCCCTGCTCGCTGAGCTCGCGGATCGAGGCGGCGACGCGCAGCATCGGGTTGTCGGTCATCCCCGCGCGCTCGTGCGACTCGACAGAGAAGCGCCACGCGCCCTGCGCCGCGACGCCGACGACCAGCGCCGGCCACGCCCAGCGCGGGACCCCGCCCCCGAAGACGCGGGCGACGAGCCACGCGCCGCAGGCCGCGGCGAACATGTGGTAGTGCGGCCCCATGCGGTGGTGGTAGCTGTAGCGCAGCGAGAGGTAGAGACCGCCGACGACCGAGCCGACGATCACCGCGTCGGCGAGGTCGAGCCGGCGGCGGAGCAGCAGCGCGGCGCCGGCCATGAGGCCCAGCGCAGAGAAGCCGTGCTGCACGGTCGTCCAGCCGAGCTGCGCGTGGATCTTGAGGGCGAGCAGGTGCGCGAGGTCCGGGAACTTGGAGTCCCCCTCGGCGAGCACGCCGAACGTAAGCCCGGTCTCCAGGTGCAGCTGGTGGCCGTGCCAGAGCCACGCGGCGACGACGCCGACGACCGCTCCGAAGCCGAGCCACAGGTGCACGTCGCGGAGGCGACGCGGCGCGAGCAAGCACGTCCACCCGAACAGGACCCACCCCGCCTGCAGCGCGAGCGGCTTCTGCAGCCCGCCCATCATCAGCGCGGCCATACTCGCCCAGAGGGTCAGCCGGCTCCCCGTACCCAGATATCGGACGAAGGTCGTCACGCTGGCGAGCGTCAGGGCGAGGCTGAAGGCGTCCGGCATGACGCGCGTCGCGACCAGGACGGTGCTGCCACAGGTCAGGAACGTGAGCAGGCCGGCGATCGCGCCCGCCGGGCCGCTGCGTTGCTCGAGCAGCCGGTGCAGGGAGAACCCGGCGAGGAGCGTCGCCAGCAGCGCGAGCAGGCGGCCGACGCTCTCGCTCTGTCCGAGCGCGGACATGACCGCGGCGATCGTCAGCTGGTAGAGCGGGAACTCACACTCGACCGCGCCGTCGGTGGTGCCGCGCCAGTCGACGCGCGGGCGGAGCGGGTCGAAGTCGTCGACGAGGAAGTTGCGCGCGATCGCCTGCGTGTCGCACTCGCGCCACGAAGACCCGATCCCGTGCGGGACCAGCTGCCACGTGAGCGCACCGAACGCGAGCAGCGCGACCAGCGCCGCCGCGCGCCCCCAGCGCCGACTCTCGGCGCCGTCGGCGAGGGCGCCGCGCCACGCGGTCCTCCCGACGTCTCCTCGCACATCTTCGCTCATTTGGATCGCTCGCTTCCCCGCTGCTCCGAACGAAACTAGGTCGCGCCCAGGCGGTGACGAGCCCCGGCGCGCGGCGCGGCGGCGCACCCGGCGACCTCGCTCGTGACCCCGTCATCGGCGGCGATGAGCGCGGCGACGGCGCGGGCGCGGTGGCAACGGCGCTTCGACGGCGCGCGTCACGCCCGGCGGCGGGGCGCCGCGCAGCAGCTCCGCGCGCA
>JBMHDP010000358.1:0-3473 GCA_049889335.1 Planctomycetota bacterium | reverse complement strand
GGGGGCGGCGGGCCCCACATGAACACCCCGGCGGCGGGGGGGGCCGCCGCCCACCGCGGGGGGCGCCGCGCGGGCGCGGAGCCCGGCGACTACATGGGGCACCCGATGATGACCAAGCGCCAGTATCTGCGGCTGATGCGCGACCAGCGCCGCAGCGTCGGCGACAAGGCCTAGCTCACCGCGCGCGGTCGAGCTGCGCGAAGATCGCGCCGTCGAACGGCGACCAGAGCGGCTGGCGCACGCCCGCGGCTGCGAGCGCGCCGCTCGCCCAGTTGTTGCACGTGTGCAGCAGGTGGTAGCTGCCTACGCCCTCGTAGAAGACGTCGCTCGGCGTGTAGTTGCGGCCGGGGACGAGGACCGGCGCGCCGCGCTCGTCGCGGGCGAAGCTGTCCTCGATGTAGGCGACGAGCGCGCGGTACTCGGCTTCGCGGAGCTGCAGGCGCACGCACCCCTCGCCGTCCGCAGGCAGCCAGTAGCGGTGATACACGTGCATCACGGCCGGCGTCGGCCAGAACACGGCGGCGAGCGCGGTGCTCACGCTCAGGTCGTCCCACGTCGGCGTGTCCAGGAAGAACCCGCGGTCGCCCCAGCCGACCAGCACGTAGGGGGCCGGCCGCGCCGCAGGCGACTCCAGCGGGGCGAACCGGACCCAGTCCTTCGCCGGGTGCTGCGCGGGCAGGTAGAAGTCCGTGTGCACGCCGTTGGAGGCGATGACGACCGTCACGCCGCGCTCCGCGGGTCGGTAGTCGGCGTGGACGGGGATCACGCCGAGCAGCCAGATCGCGCCGCCGTAGGACGCGACGGCTGCGAGCAGCCCGAGCGCGGCGCGGACGAGCGCGCGGCGCCACCGGCGCCGCGGACGGGTCGCCGCGTTCGCCTCGGCGGCTACGGCCACCAGTCGCTCACGCGCGCCTGCACGGCCGCGGCGATCTGGTCGCGCGCCTCGCGGTATACGTCGAGGGGGGCGCCGTAGGGGTCGGCCACGTCGGCGCCGTCGGGGCGGAGCAGCGCCACCTTGTCGGCCGCGCCGGGCGCCTCGGCGAGCAGCGCGCGCCGGTGGCTCTCGCTCAGGCAGTAGATCCTGAGCGCGCGGTCGTAGAGCGGCCGCGAGATCGGCTGGCTGAGGTGGTCCGAGAGGTCGAGGCCGGCCTCTCCGCCGGCCTCCAGGCTGCCGTCGCTGGCGCCCATCCCGGTCGTCGTCGCGGTCCCGGCGCTCGCGAAGCGCAGCCCGCGGGCGAGCACCCGGTCTTCGGTGACGCCCATGGCCGCAGCCGTCAGCTGCCGCGCGAAGCGCTCGGCGAGCGGCGAGCGGCAGGTGTTCCCGGTGCAGACGAACAGCACCAGGTCGGCGGCGGTCGCCAGCACCTCCTCGCGCGACAGGATGCCCTCGCGCAGGACCTGCAGCTCGCCGCCGGCGGCGTGCACGACCGTCGAGCTGGCGCCGATCGGGGAGGGGCCGTCGTCGACCAGCAGCGTCGCCTCTGCGGCGCAGGCAGCGGCGACGTCCTCCGGGTCGGTCCGCGGCGGCGCGTCGGCCGGCGCGACCGGCGTCAGCAGCAGGGGCTCGCCGCAGGCGCGGATCACGGCCCGCGTGAAGTCGTGCGCCGGCACGCGCGTCCCGACCGGCTCGCCGCCGGCGCGGCGGGGGAGGACCATCGTCAGCGGTCCCGGCCAGTAGCGGTCGGCCAGCCGGGCCGCGCCGTCGTGCATGCGCAGCCCGAGTGGCGCGAGGTCCTCGAGGCCAGAGAGGTGCAGCGTCAGCGGCTCCCCCGGGTCGCGCCCTCGCCAGCTCCGCACCCGCGCGGCGGCCGCTGCGTGGCCGGGCAGCGCCGCGACGCCGTAGACGGTCTCGGTCGGGAGCACGCACAGCTCGCCGCGTCGGAGCGCCGCGACGACTTCGTCTCGCAGCGCGTCGGGATCCGCCTCGGCCAGCGACCTGCGCACCAGGGTCATGCCGGTACGGTAGCCCGGAGCCGCCGGCTGGGAAACCGCGTCGCGGGGGAGCATTCGCGTTCTCGTGGTCCTATCCTGCGCGGCCCGATGGTGACCCCAGAGCGCGAACAACGGCTGTCCCGGATCCGCACGCAGCGGCTCGCGCAGCTCGGCACGCTGCTGGCGGGGTTCGCGCACGAGGTCCGCAACCCGCTTAGCACCATCGGGCTCAACCTGCAGCTGGTCCTCGAGGACTTCCGCGAGGCGGAGTCCACGCGCGACAAGCGCACGCACAAGCGGCTGTCGACCGTCGAGGCCGAGGTCCGGCGCCTGCAGACGATCCTGGAGGGCTTCCTGAGCTACGCGCGGGCGCCCGAGCCCAAGCTCGCGGACGTCGACCTCAACCAGCGGCTGCGCGCGTTCCTGGAGTTCCAGGAGCCGGAGATGAAGGAGGCGGGGCTGTCGCTGCGGTTCTTCTCCGGCGCCGGCGTCGGCGCCGTCGTCTGCGACTGGGACCACGTGCAGAGCGCGGTCGGCAACCTGCTCCGCAACGCCAAGGACGCGACGCCCGCGGGCGGCGAGGTGCTGGTCTCGACGCTCCGCGACGGGGACTTCGTCTCGATCCGCGTGACCGACACCGGCGAGGGCATCTCGCCGGAGCAGGCGGCGCGGGTGCTCGAGCCGTACTTCAGCACCAAGAAAGGCGGCACGGGGCTGGGCCTGCCGACGGCTCGCCGCGTCGCCGAGGACCACGGCGGCGGGCTCACCCTGCAGTCCGAGCCCGGCAAGGGCACGCAGTTCGTCCTGCGGCTGCCCGCGCGCGGCGCCGAACCCGACCAACCCGAGGCATGAGAACGAACCCTATCCTGGTCGTCGACGACGACGACGCGCTGCGCGAGGCGCTGGTCGAAGCGCTCGAGGTCCTGCCCGTCGAGGTCACGGTCGCGGCCGGCGGCGCCGAGGCCGTCGCCGTGCTCAAGGAGCGCCGCTTCGCCGTGGTCGTCACCGACCTCGTGATGAAGGACACCGACGGCTTCGCGGTGCTCGCGACCGCCAAGGAGACCTACCCCAACTGCCGCGTCGTGATGCTGACCGGCCACGGCGGACGCGAGGTCGCGGTGCAGGCGATGGAGCAGGGCGCGACCTACTACGTCGAGAAGCCCGTCGACCTCGCGGACCTGCGCGCCAAGGTCACCAAGTCGCTCGAGGACCACGACAAGGACGTGGCCTACGACGACCTCAAGGGCCAGATGGAGCGGGCCTACGGGATCGCCGGCATCGTCGGTCAGGACCCGAAGATGCAGCGCACCCTGTCGCTGGTCCGCCAGATCGCGGGCACCGCGGCCTCGGTGCTGATCCTCGGCCCGTCGGGCACCGGCAAGGAGCTGATCGCGCGCGCGGTGCACAACCTGTCGCCGCGCAAGGACCGGCCGTTCGTGGCGATCAACTGCGGCGGGCTGTCCGAGGGCACGATCGAGTCCGAGCTGTTCGGCCACGTCAAGGGCGCGTTCACCGGCGCGGTCGGCGACCGCGAGGGCAAG
>JBMHDP010000357.1:0-3689 GCA_049889335.1 Planctomycetota bacterium | reverse complement strand
CCGCAGCGCGCGCAGCAGCGCCAGCGCCCGCGCGGAGACCGGCCGGCGAGGCAGGCCCGCGTGACGCCGGCACGCGAGCCCCAGGGTGTCCTCCTGGCGGAACGCCGACGGGCCCAGCGGCTCGCCGCAGTCCGCGCAGTGCTCCAGGTCCGGGAGCGCGCCGACGGCCTCCAGGTGGCGCAGCTCGAGGCCCAGCAGGACCTGGGGGATGGTCGCGATCGGGCAGCGCTCCAGCAGGTTCAGGCCGCCGAGCAGCAGGTCGAACAGCGCCGGGTCCGGTCGCCCCTCCTGGCTCGCGACGTCGACGAGCCACGCGACGTGCCCCGCGGCGAGGAACCGGCGCGGGCCTCGGAGCGCGCGGCGTTCGCGCGTGAGCCTCGCGCGGGTCAGGATGCGGAGGCCGCCGCGGTCGGCCGAGAAGGTGGCCTGCAGCTCGTTGAGGAAGTCGATCCGGCCGAGCAGCGGGCTGTCGGGTCGGTGCGCGCCCTTGGCGAGGCCGGTGACCTTGCCGTGCTCCCGGGTCAAGCAGGTCACGATCCGGCTCGACTCCCGGAAGTCGCGCCGGCGCAGCACGATCGCGTGCGCGGAGGTCGGCCTGCCGGCGCGCCGCGGCGCGCCGCCGGCCGAGCTCACCGAACCTCCTCGGTCGGCGCGGCGTCGAGCAGCGTCGCGCGCAGCCGCTGCACGCGGCGCTCGTCGGCGTCGAGCACGCGGAACTCCACGTCGCCGATCACGAGCACCTCGCCCTTGGCGGGGATGCGGTTGGCGTTGGCGATGACGAGCCCTGCGACGGTCTCCCAGTCCCCGTCCTCCGCCAGCTGGGAGCCCAGCAGCTTGTTGACGTCGGGCACGGCGCTCCGCGCCGGGATCTCCAGCACCCGCCCGGCTTCGATCACGCGGATCTGGTCGTCTCCCTGCTCCGAGCTGGGCGGGTCGTACTCGTCCTCGATCTCGCCGACGATCTCCTCGACCAGGTCTTCCACCGTCGCGAGCCCGACCGTGGTGCCGTACTCGTCGATCACGATCGCCATGTGCTGGTTACCTGCCTGGATCCGGCGCAGCAGCTGGGCGGCGCCGGTCGTCTCGGGCACGAACAGCGGCTCGCGCAGCAGCTGCCGCAGCGGCGTCTCGCCCAGCTCCTGCGGGTCCTCGCGCATCAGCCTCAGCGCGTCCTTGACGTAGAACACGCCGACGACCTCGTCGAGCCGGGCGCGGTAGACGGGGTAGCGGGAGAACTCGTGTTCGAGCGCCTGGTCGACGGCTTCGCGCAGGCTGATCGAATCGTCGAGCGCGACGATGTCCGGCCGCGGGGTCATGACCGTCGCCACGTGCTGGTCCTTGAGCGTGACGATGTTGCCGATCCAGGTGCGCTCTGCGTCGGCCAGCTCGGTCTCGTCGACGTTGTCGGCGACGGCGGCCATGACCTGCTTCTGGACCTCGGAGGGGTCGGTGACCGCCTTGCGCTGGATCCGCAGCGCGCGGACCGCCAGCGCCGTGAACGAGTAGAGCGGCAGCACCAGCGGCCAGCGGAGCAGGTGCCAGCCCGCCCGCAGCGTCGGCAGCATGCTCAGCACGGTGCGCTCGGCGCGGTGGTCGGCGAGCGCGCCCGGCAGGCTGCCCGCGACGAACAGCATCAGCGCGACCCAGACGCCGAGCGCCCAGCCGTAGCTGCCCGGGTCGACGGCGCTGCGCAGCGCCCAGAGTCCGAGGACCCAGCCGGCGGCGGCGTAGATCGTGGCGACGACGAAGTACTCGCGCGCCCGCTGCAAAAGCTCGTCGGTCAGGCGCTCCCGGTCGGGCCGTCGCTGCTCGTCCAGCATCTGGTCGAGCCGGGTGGGGGAGTAGCCGATCAGGCTGGCGGCGGCGGCGGCGCCGTAGCCGCCGAGGGCGGCTGCGGCCAGGGCCGTCAGCGTGTAGGTCGGCGAGATCGAGGCGTCGATGTCGACGACGAAGGCGCCGTCGCCGGCTGCGGCCGGGGCGCCGAAGGCCGCGGCCGCGATCAGGCTGCGTCGGCGCCGCCGTCGGGACGGCGGAGGGTCCGGCTCCTCTGGCGGAGGGTCGCCGGCAGCGCCGACGACGGAGACGATCTCGGGTGTTGCGGTGCTCGGCACAGGTGGAGGCAGCATACGCGGGTCTGCGGCCGTGTGTTGGCCTTTCCTCGCCGGCGGCGCGGGGCTCAGCGGCCCGGTCCGGGCGGCGGCGGATCGTCGTCGTATTCGACGTCTGCCGAGAAGCGGTTGCGGCCGTAATCCTTGCTGGCGTAGAGGGCTCGGTCAGCCCGGAGGAGCACGGACTCGACCGAGTCACCGAACCGGTGGCAGGTCAAACCGATCGACACGCTGAGCGGCAGCTCGAGCTTCTCGCCGCGCGCGTGGACGGCGGTGAACATGCGCGTGGCCAGCACCGTCGCCTCGTCCGGCGTGGTGTCGGGCAGCAGGACGAGGAACTCTTCGCCGCCGTACCGGCAGACCGTGTCGTTCCGGCGCACCATGGTGCGGAGCACGTCGGCGGTCGCTCGGAGCGCGGCGTCCCCCTGCAGGTGGCCGTAGGTGTCGTTCAGCTGCTTGAAGTGGTCCAGGTCGCACATCAGGACCGTGAGCGGCGAGCGGTCCCGCTCGGTCCGCGCGATCGCCTGCTCGAGCGCGTGGATGCCCATGCGGCGGTTGAACAGCCGCGTGAGCGGGTCGGTGAGGGCGAACTTCTGCGCTCGCTGTCGGCGTCGGCGCAGCAGCAGGTTCTGGATCTGCAGGGAGCCGGTCAGGCCGAGCGCGCGGGCCTTCGGCGCGTCCCGGACCTCGTCGAAGGGGGCGAGCGTCAGGGACCGGTCGAGCAGCAGGAAGGACGGGCGGTCGAAGTCGCCGTTGATCGGCACGGCGAGCAGCTCGTCGACGCCGAGCGCGCGCAGCAGCGCGGCGTCGCCGTTGGGTTCGGCCTGCAGCAGCGCGGGGGTCCGCGTCGCGACTGCCTGCAGGAGCCGGCCGGCCTCCGGGCGCGAGGCGGCGACGCGGGTCTCGACCATGCGGCGCGACGAGCCGTCGCTCTTGGCGCGCAGCGTGACCGTCGCGGTCGCAGGGTCCCAGCCGGCGAAGAACGCGCGGTCGTAGGGGCCGCGGCGCACGGCGGCGTCGACCAGCTCGAAGCGGATGTCGCGGTAGCGGTCGAGCTTCGCGCCGTCGAGCAGGCTCAGCACCAGCTCGTCCGCAGACGCGGCGTCGGCCGCGGCGTTCGCGGCGGCGTCCGCGGTCGGCCAGGCGACGGTCTGCGCGGGGCGCGCGTCGGTCGCGGCGCCGACGAGGAGCCCGCGCGCGGTGAGCGCGCGCTCGACCTGCGCTCGCAGCCGGTCGGCGACGTCCAGCTCGTAGGGCGCGAGCTCGCGGGTGATCGACTCGAGCGCGCGGGCCGCGCGCCCAGGATGGCGGAAGCCGGCGAACTCGGCGAGCATCTCGGCGGCGCGGACGAGCGCTGCCAGGTCCGGTCGCTCGGAGCCTGGCCGCTCGGGCGGCGCGACGACGAGGTCGACCATCAGCTGCGCGAGGGGCTTGGGGAGCTGCCAGTGCAGCACCCAGTCGGTCGCGAGCGTCCCGCGCTCCGCCGACGCCTCATCGAGCGCTTCGAGCCAGGTCGGGAGGTCGTGGAGCAGCCCGGCGAGGTAGGCGGCGTCGGGCGCGAACAGGTCGGTGCCGAGCGCG
>JBMHDP010000356.1:0-4003 GCA_049889335.1 Planctomycetota bacterium | reverse complement strand
CCCGCCGCTCGGGATGCCCAGGTCGGTCGCGTTGGGGATGACGTTGTTAAGCGATGCGTCGGCGCTCGTGCCCGTCGGCCCGCCCTCGATGGCGGGGTCGTACATGTGCTCCGGGCCTTCGACCGGGTTGGCGCTGACGACATACTTGCGGTAGGCGGACTCGTCTGAGGGTCCGTTGGCGTTGAAGAACGGCATCGTGAAGCAGATGCTGCCAACTCCCATCAGGGCTATCGGGGTGTACTTCATGTCTGGTTAGGGTGGAGGATCTATCTCTTGGTTAGGGATAACACCATGGCATGGGGGTTTCTCACATTCCCTTTTGTGCGTATTGGGCAGGTCAATTTTTCTGCATCGAGTTGCGCCTACTCGTCGAGGGCATCATTTACCTTCCCCAGAAAATGTGGTCGCTACCTCTCAATCTTGCGGGCGAGCCGACTACGCGCCCCACGCAGGCGACTGCGAGGCCTCCCCTACCCTCACAGGACCTCGCCACCCCGCGCCCAAAAAGGAAGAAGGCCGCCCGCCTCTCACGAGGCGGGCGGCCTTTGCCTGGAGCTCATCCACGGCGCCGGGGCTGCACGATCCCGGCGCCACGACGTCCTAGAGCGTGCCGATCTTGCAGCGCAGCGCGTTGCTCGTGACGGCGCCCATCCCGTTGAGGAAGTTGTTGGCCGACACTCCGAAGACCCAGCTCTGCAGGTAGAACTCCTGCCCCACGAGGCTGTTGGTCGCGACGGCGGGCAGCGGGATCCCCCACGTGAACGTCGGCGTCGACGTCGGGAAGAAGATGTTCGTCTCGGAGTCCAGCACCGCCAGGTACTGGAAGCAACCGAGCAGCCCGAAGCCATCGAGCGGCACACCCGTCGGCGTGAGGCCGATGAGGCGCACGTGCGCGACCGCGCTCGGCGGGATGTTCGTCGTGGTCACCTCGAAGAGGCTGTTGGCCGCGCCCTGCACGGGCCGGCCGGTGGCGACGAGCTCGAGCGGCGGGATGTCCGTCACCGCCAGGGACAGCGCCCCCGCGGAGATGTCGGTCGCGCCCGGGTCCGCGCTCACGCCGGCGGGCGAGGCGCCGACCAGCATGGCCTCGGGGTTGGTCGCCGCCACGCCGGCCCACTCGATCGACCAGGCGCCGCTCGTGGTGTCGAGCACGATCTGCACGAAGTTGCGGTCCTGGGTCCCCCAGCCGAAGACGCCGTCATAGGTGACGGTCGCGACGCCGGCGCTCTCGTGGTAGTAGACCAGGCCGCTGCCGATGGCGTCGGGCTGCAGGTCCGTCCACGAGTAGACGCCGCGCGACGGGTTGGCCAGGAACTCGGGGACGTTGGGCGCGAACGTGGCCGCGTTCCCCGCGCCTTCGGCGACCCAGCAGTTGGAGCCGACGAACAGCCCGAGCGTGCCGCCGACGGCCGCGGTGTCGAACGCCTCGTCGTCGCCGAGCGGCATCGCGACCGATCCGACCGGCGGCGTGAAGCCGGCGCCCGGCGCGAGCGTCACGTCGAAGCCGCCGAAGAAGTCCGGCGTCGCCGACAGCTTCTGGCCGTCGAGGTCGAACAGGCCCGCCGGCAGCGCCTCGTAGAACGAGGCGAACTGCGCGAGGCAGCCCGTGCCGACCTGCGTCGCCGACGCCGGCGCCGGGCAGGTGCCGCCCGAAGTGTAGTGCACGTTGACGTTCGCGAGCCGCGGGCTCCACGAGATCCCCGTGAACGGGGTGTTCGACGCGCCGCCGACGGTCAACGCCAGCTCCGGCGTGCTGTAGACGGTCGGCAGGAAGGTCGCCGTCGTGTAGGCGTGCGAGAGGGTCGCGTCCGCGACGACCGCGAAGCCGAACTTGCACCCCGGCCCGAGCTCGATCGGGGCCGAGAGCGTGACCGGCGTGGGGTTGCCCGTCGCCAGGGTCGGGCCGACCGTCCCCGTGGAGACCGGACCGATCCAGGCGTCGGTGTGCGGCGCCCAGCTCGCGTCCTTGATGTAGACCTCGACGGTGCCCGCCGCGCCGGCGGCGTTCGAGAAGTTGAGGTCGAGCGATTGGATCGAGATCCCGTTGGGATCGAGACACTCGAGGTCGAAGTAGACGGCGCCGCCCGGGATGCCGCCGTTGTTGTTGGCGAACGTCGTCGAGAGCGGGCCCTGGGCGGTCACAGCCGCGGCCAAGGCGAGAGAAGAGATCAGGGTGCGAATCATGTGGCGATTGGGTAGCTTCAGGAGGATTATCCTTTAGCGTTGCCAATCAACCCTTGGCAATAAGCACATCTTCGAACCTGAGGGCTTTTTCGGGTATTTCCTACCCACTCGGTGGAGCGCCAAACTCCGAAGGAGGGCTCGAGATCGCGCTCGAAACGCTCGCTTTGCCCGGATCGCGGCCCGCGGGGGCGCAGCGCCAGGGGGACGGGGCAGCGTCGGAGCAGCGCTCACGAGGCCCTCGTCACCCGCCGCGTCGCGCGCGGCGGGCTCGCGGCGCGAGCCGATGCCCGCGCCGCTCGTGCACCAGGTCAGCCTTAGCTGCCGACCTTGACGAACAGGCCGTTCGACGTGCTGACGCCGAGCTGGTTGCCGAACTCGCGGCCCGCACCTTGGGCCGTCACCTCGACGCCGAGCAGCGACGCGGCGTTCGGGACGCCGATCGTCATCTGGCTCGTGCCCGAGAGGATCGGCTGGTTCCAGACGCCGAGGGTGCCGTTGGTGTGGGCGAAGCAGCCAGGCGCGCCGTCACCGGTCATGTCGTAGGCCGGGTCGACGACCGCGTCGCCGAAGAAGAACCAGGCGAACGGGCCGGTGATGTTGTCCAGCTGCAGCGTCCAGTTGCCGCCGAGCACCGGGACGTCGCTCGACAGCGCCAGCGCGGGCGTGTCGACCGCCGGGGTCGAGAAGGCGCCGGCCGAGATGTCGGTCGCGCCCGGGTCGACGCTCGCGCCGCCGAGCGAGTAGCCGACCAGCCAGTCCTCGGGGTTGGCCGTGCTCAGCGTCCCGAACGTGATCGAGTAGTCGCCGGTGGCCGTGTCGTAGGTGAACTGCACGGTGTTCGGCGTGCCGGTGTTCCAGCCCTCGACGCCGTCATACGTGACGGTCGCGACCGAGCCGCTCTCCTCGTAGTAGACCGTGCCGAGGCCGGCACCCGAGGGCTGCAGCGGGCGGAGGTCCGTCCAGGCGTAGACGCCGGTCGCCGGGTTGCTCAGCATGGTCGCGACGCTCGGCGAGAAGCCGTTGCTGTTGCCGCCGGCGAGCGCGATCCAGCAGTTCGAGCCGACCCACAGGCCGAGCGTGCCGCCCGCCGTGTTGGTGTCGAGCGAGTCGTCGTCGCCCAGCGGCAGCGCAATCGCGGCGCCGCCGACCGGGGCGACGCTGCCGGCCGCCGTCGAGACGTCGTAGCCGTTGCCGTTCCAGGTGCCGGTGACCGTCTGGCCGGCGAGGTCGAAGCTCGCGGCGTCGGTCTGCTCGTAGAACGAGGCCGCGGCGCTGCCGCAGCCGGCGCCGTAGGGGACCGCCCGGCCGCACACCTGACCCGCCTGGACCGCGTAGTAGATGTTGCCGTTGAAGACCCGCGTGCCCGACGGCGGGCCGAAGACGTTGGCGAACGGGTAGACGTTGCCTGTGCCGGCGAGGAACTCGAGGTCCGCGTTGCTGGCGAAGACGTCGCCGACCAGGAAGCCCGCGCCGGTGGTGTAGTTGATGGCCGTGCCGTTGGTCACCGTCACGTAGAAGCCGCGCTGCTCACCGCAGCCGATCGAGACGCCGAGCGGGGCGCTCAGCGGCAGCGGCGTCGGGAAGTCAGGGCCGAGGCTGGTGACGCCGGGCACGGTCGCCAGCAGCGTCCACGCCGTCGGGTCCTGCTCGATGCCCACGTGGCTGCCGCCGCTCGTGGTCGTGTAGACCTCGAGGTCCCAGGTGCCGGCGTCGAGGTTGACGTCGAAGCAGTCGATCACGACCGGGGCGTTGCCCGGGCGCAGGTCGAACATGTTGCCCGCCTGGCCGTTGTTCGAGGCGAACGTCGTCGTCAGCGAGC
>JBMHDP010000355.1:0-3368 GCA_049889335.1 Planctomycetota bacterium | reverse complement strand
GCGGTGCCCGGCTGGACGCCGCGCAAGGACACGCCCTACGGCGTCGCCTACGCCGAGTGGTACTGGCAGTGGATGAAGAGCAACGAGGCCGTCAAGGAGCACCACCAGAAGACCTACGGCGGCGTGGCCTACGACGCGTTCTTCGACGGCACCAAGAACCTGGTCACCGGCGAGGTCGAGGGCTTCTTCGCGCCTGACTTCGACGCGGACCGGTGGATGCAGACGTTCGCCGACGCGGGCGTGCGCTACTTCTTCATCACGTCCAAGCACCACGACGGCTTCTGCCTGTGGGACTCGCGGTACACCGACCGCAACGCCGCCAAGCTGGGCCCCAGGCGCGACCTGCTGCGCGAGCTCACCGACGCGGCCCGCAAGCGCGGCATCCGGATCGGCTTCTACTACTCGTTCTACGAGTGGTTCCACCCGGTCTACCGCGGCGAGGGCGACCTCGCCGCCTACAAAGGCCTCAAGGCGCTCGGCGACGAGGACCAAGACGGCGTGGCCGGCGAATACGTCGACGACTTCATGGTCCCGCAGCTCAAGGAGCTGATCGACAACTACCACCCCGACTACCTGTGCTTCGACGGCGAGTGGGAGCACGGCTACCCCTACTGGCGCGCGCGACAGATCGTCGCCTACTACTACAACCAGGCCGCGGCCCGCGGCCAGGAGGTCGTCGTCAACGACCGCTACGGCCAGAAGAAGGAGGGCGTCTCGGACACGCGCGGCGTCTACGGCGACTTCTACCACGTCGAGTACCACGCCAACATCGACCGCGCCAAGCCCTGGGCGATGTGGCGCGGGTTCGGCAACAGCTACGGCTACAACCAGAACGAGCACCCCGACAACATCCTCAGCGTCCGCGACACGCTGCGCATGGTCGTGGACGTCGTCGCCGAGAACGGCAACGTCGAATTCAACCTCGGCCCCAAAGCCGACGGCACGCTCGCCGCGTTCGAGCGCGAGCGGCTCGCCGCGATGGGCGCGTGGCTGGAGGCGCACGGCGACGCGATCTACGGCACCACCAAGAGCCCGGTCGGCACGCTTCCCGACGGCCGGCTGACCCACAAGTCCGCAGAGCGCACGCTCTACTTCCACGTCTACGACTGGCCCGACGACGGCGTGCTCGAGCTCCCCGGGATCGCCAACCGCGTGACGCGCGCGTGGGTGCTGTCCGACCCGTCGCAGGAGGTCACGGCGAGCAACCCCGAGCCCGGCCTGATCCGGATCCGCGCGCCGAAGGCCGCGCCGCACCCGCACGTCAGCGTGATCGCGCTGCAGTACGAGGGTGCGCTGGAGGCCGCGCCCTACGTGAAGACCATCCGCCCCGACGACGCCGGTCGGTTCGACCTGCCGGCGACCGCGGCCACGATCCACGGCGAGCGGCTCGTGCTCGAGGACCACACGCAGGCGCTCGGCGTCTGGTACGAGCCGTCGGACTACCCCGAGTGGACGATCGAGGTCGACGCGCCCGGCCGCTACGCGGTCACCGTGGAGATCGCCTGTCTGCCGGCAGAGGCGGGCAGCGCGTTCCGCCTCGTGCTCGACGGCGAAGCTACCGGCGAACCGGTGACCGTGCCGTCGACCGGCAGCTGGACCGACTTCGAGACGATCCAGGCGGGCGTCGCCGGCCTGCCGCTCGGCCGCCACACGCTGCGCGTGCAGAGCCTCAAGGAGCAGGGCCCGCTGATGAACCTGCGCCGCGTGCGGCTGCAGCCGGCGCGCTGATCCAGGAAACGACCGGGGCACCCGTGCCGCGCAGACATATGCCATCCGAGACATCGAACCACGCCGCGCTGGGAATCGCGCTGTGTGCATCCCTGCTGGGAGCCCCTGCCGGCGCGCAGTCTGGCGCCGACCTGGTGTCCCTCGAACGCCGCTTCGCCGCCGCGCGCGATGCCTACCTCGCGCAGCTCGGGGAGCACCTCCCGTCGGCCTACCGCGCGCGCTTCTGCGCCCTCTCCGACGAGGACCTCGCCGTCGTCGCCGGGACCAAGCGGCTGTGGCAGCTCTACATCGCCGAGGGCCCGCTCACGATGGGCGACCCGCGCAAGCAGTCGGCCGGGATCTTCCGCGAGGAGTTCCTCGACCCGATCAACCGCGTCGCCCGGCTCCTGCTGATCGATCCGGCCGAGCTCGAGGACGTCGAGGTGCTGCGCGCCCGCAACGAGGCCTTCGACCTCGGCTACCGGCTGCGCGACGCCCGCGAGCGCGCGGGCGTCGACATCGACCCGACCAGGTCCAAGCGGTCCCCGACCGGCATCCCCTACCCGCACCTCGACAACCCGCACACCTGCATCGACCGGCTCGAGCTCTACGAGCGTACGCTGGTGCTGGCCAAGACCGTCGCCTACCCCGACGCCGAGCCGGTCCTGATGCAGAACGCCGAGGCGTGCAGCGAGATCGACCTGCTCGAGGCCGACTTCGTGATGTACGGCAACCAGGTCCGCATGCTGTCCGGCTCGATCGCCTGGGTCTGCGACCCGCTGATGACCGCGTGCACGCGCGACCACAGCGACGACCGCAAGAACGGCCGCGCCAGCGGCCACCAGTCGCAGGTCGAGGGCAAGCGCTTCCCCGGCGACCGCGCGCGGCGGTTCGGCTGCCGCGGCGGCCCCGAGGGTGCGGGCGGCGGCAGCACGGGCGAGGGCGCGGTGCGCGGCTACTCCTACAACGGCACCGGCCACGGCGGCCCGATGTTCGCGCGCCTGCGCAACGTCGTCGCGCCCGGCAACCGCCAGGGCGCCATCACCTCGGTCTACACCACCGACAACGCGCTCAAGCACGCCTGCCAGGCGACTGAGGGCGAGCTGGTGCTGCCGCCCGGCGTGACGGCGAGCTCGCTCAGCCAGGGCAACAAGGCGATCTTCAAGGCGATCGCGCAGGGCAAGCTCAAGAAGGCCCACGTCAAGCTGCAGGGCACAGCGCCCAAGGACGCGTTCGACGCCGCGGTGCGCCGCTACCTCAAGGCGCGCCTCGACGCGGAGGTCGACTGGACGCTGACCGGCATCGAGCACATCCTCGACGTCGGCGACGCCTACGAGGCCAACCGTCGCTACGTCGCCGCCAGGCGCGCGATGCGCGGCGTGCCGGCGTTCGACCAGCGCATCGAGACGGTCGAGCTCTGGCTCGCGCTCGAACACGTCAAGGCCGAGGTAAAGGTCGGCGAGGCCTACCAGAAGATCATCGGCTCAGGCGACGCCGACCGACGGCAGCTCGAGCGCTTGGCCACGAAGCACGCGGGCTCTGCGTATGCCGCCGCCGCAAAGCACTGCCTGCAAGCAGGCAAGGACGACTTCTGGCCCGAGCTGTTTCACTTCGTGCAGAAAGACACCCACCTCAATAAGTGGGGCTACCTGGACCGCGAC
>JBMHDP010000354.1:0-15223 GCA_049889335.1 Planctomycetota bacterium | reverse complement strand
CCCGCGGCCGCCGCGCTGCTGCGAGAGGCGGCCGCGCGCGCGCCCGAGACGCGCGACCGCGCGCTCGCGCGCGAGTGGCAGGCGCGGGTGACCGAGGTGGCCCGCTGGCTCGAGGGCGCGTCGGTCGACCTCGCGGCCGTCTTCGCCGACCCCCGCTTCGAGCCGCTGTGGCCGCACCTGCGCTGACCCCCGCCGCCCGATGGACTTCGCAGCGATCATCCAGACGATCACGGACTACCCCTACATCGGGGCGGCCGCCGTGTTCCTGCTGTGCGGACTGGGCTTCCCCATCCCCGAGGAGATCGTGCTGTTGGCGGCCGGCTTCGTGTGCGCGCAGTTCCCCGACAAGGCGCAGTTGCTGCCGATGATGGGCTGGTGCGCAGGCGCGATCGTGGTCGGCGACATGATCCCGTTCGCGCTCGGCAAGGTGTTCGGCGTGCGGCTGCTCAAGCTGCGGTGGCTGCGCTTCCTGATCACCAAGCAGCGCCTCGCCGTCTTCGACCACTGGTTCCGCCGGCGCGGCGACCTCGTGATCGTGATCTCGCGGTTCATCCCGGGCCTGCGCGTGGTGGCGTTCTTCACCGCAGGCGCGATGAAGATGCGGTCGACGCGCTTCCTGCTGCTCGACGGGCTGGGCATCGCGCTGATCGTGCCGCTGCTGACGTGGGTCGGGTTCCGCAGCGCGGGCTTCATCGAGGAGGCCTTCGCGACCGTGCAGCAGGTGGAGCGAGGCCTGCTGTGGGCCGTCGTCGGGCTCGCGCTCGCGCTGGCCGTCTGGCTCTGGGTCTGGAAGCGACGCCGCTCCCAGCAGCAGCGCGACGCCCTGACCGAGGCGTTCGTGCAGCCGAAGACGCCTGTGCAGGGCCCCCCGGCGTCGCCGGACGGACCGCTGCCCGACGACCTCGCGGGCGCCGACGCGGGCGAACCGCGTCCGGACGGCACCGAGCCGCAGCCAGGGTCCGCGGGCGCTGCCGCCCATGGCGCCGACGATACGGGACCGCCGGACGAGGCGTAGCCCCCCGGCGGCGGGTGCCGCTTGTTTATCTGGGGCCTTCGCCGCTATCTTGCTGGCCTAAAATCGGCGCCCACGCGCGCCGGTGGCACAGCCATGTCCTTCTACTTCTGGAACATCCTCTCTCTCGTCATCGCGGCGGCGGGCCTCGCCTACGCCGTGAGCGCCTTCAAGCAGATCCAACAGAAGGATCCGGGCGACGAACTCATGCAGAAGATCGCGAAGGCGATCCAGGACGGCGGCAAGGCGTTCCTGCACGCGGAGTACAAGTATCTGGGCATCTTCGTCGCGGCGGTGTTCATCGCGCTCTGCCTCGGCAAGGACGACCCGGCGACGGGCTCCTACCTGGGCGTGAAGACCGGCGTCGCGTTCCTCATCGGCGCGCTCGCGTCGGGCACCGCCGGCTACTTCGGGATGTACTGCGCGACCCGCTCGGCCGTGCGCACCACGCAGGCGGCGAAGACCAGCCTCGGCGCGGCGCTCGACATCGCGTTCAAGTCCGGCACGGTCATGGGCATGACCGTGGTCAGCATGGGGCTCCTCGGGATCGCCGTGCTGATGATGGTCTACGTGTCGCCGGCGGACGCGGCCACCGCCGCGATAGGCGGCGCGGAGCCGACGAACTTCGTCAACTACGTGCTGGGCTTCAGCTTCGGCGCCAGCTCAATCGCCCTGTTCGCCCGCGTCGGCGGCGGCATCTACACGAAGGCCGCCGACGTCGGCGGTGACCTCGTCGGCAAGGTCGAGGCGGGCATCCCCGAAGACGACCCGCGCAACCCGGCCACGATCGCGGACAACGTCGGCGACAACGTCGGCGACGTCGCCGGCATGGGCGCGGACCTGTTCGAGTCGTACGTCGGCGCCATCATCTCGACCGCGATCATCGGGTTCTCGCTGGTGCCGTCCGGACTGGACGCAGACGCCTACGCGTCGAGCCTCACCAGCCTGATCATGTTCCCGGTCGTCCTGGCCGGTCTCGGCGTCATCGCCAGCTTCCTCGGCACCTTCCGGGTCAAGGCCGACGACGAGTCCAAGCTCTCCCACGCGCTCTTCAGCGGCCTGCTGGCGGCGTCCATCGCGCTGGTCATCGGCGCGGCCGCGCTGACGATGATCATGCAGCCGAGCCCCGCGCTGGAGCCCGGCGCCGCGGAGATGTTCTCGCACTGGAACGTCTTCTTCTCGGTCATCATCGGCCTCACGATCGGCATCATCATCGGCCACGTCACCGAGTACTACACCTCGGAGAAGAAGGCGCCCGCGCAGATGATCGCGCAGCAGTCCGAGACCGGCGCTGCGACCAACATCATCCACGGCCTCGCGACCGGCATGGCGTCGACCTGGGTGCCGACGATCCTGCTCGCGCTGGCGGTCTACTACTGCAACGAGCTGGCCGGGATGTACGGCATCTGCGTCGCGGCGGTCGGCATGCTGTCGACGCTCGGCATCTCGCTCGGCGTGGACGCCTTCGGCCCGGTCGCCGACAACGCCGGCGGCCTCGCCGAGATGTCGCACCAGCCGCCTGAGGTGCGGGAGCGCACCGACTCGCTCGACGCCACCGGCAACACCACGGCCGCGATCGGCAAGGGCTTCGCCATCGGCTCGGCCGCGCTGACGGCGCTGGCGCTGTTCTCGGCCTACAAGGTCGCCGCGGGCGTGTCGCTCGGCCTCGAGGACGCCCGCGTCGTCATGGGCCTGCTGATCGGGGCGATGCTCCCGTTCGCGTTCTCGGCGATGGCCATGAAGGCGGTCGGCAAGGCCGCCAACGCGATGGTCGAGGAGGTCCGCCGACAGTTCCGCGAGATCCCGGGCCTGAAGGAAGGCACGGGCGGCGAAGCCGACTACATGCGCTGCGTCGACATCTCGACGAAGGGCGCCTTGCGCGAGATGGTCGGCCCGGGCGTCCTGGCGGTCGCCGCGCCGATCGTGATCGGCATGATCTTCGGCAAGGCCGCCGTGGGCGGCCTGCTCGCCGGCGCGACCGGCGCCGGCGTGATGATGGCGCTGTTCATGGCCAACGCCGGCGGCGCGTGGGACAACGCGAAGAAGTATATCGAGTCGGGCGCGCTGGGCGGCAAGGGCAGCGAGGCCCACAAAGCCGCCGTCCAGGGCGACACGGTCGGCGACCCCTTCAAGGACACCGCGGGCCCGTCGATCAACATCCTGATGAAGCTGATGACGATCGCCGCGCTCGTCGCGCTTCCGCTGTTCCGCTAGTCCGCCGCCGCCCCGCTCGCCCGCCGCCGCCTGCGCGGGGCGCGGCGAGCCCTGAGGCGCCGCCCGGAGGACCGGGCCGGCGCCCGACCGCGGCCCAGATCGGCGCCGCCTGCAGCGGCGGCCGCGCCCCGTGAATCCTCCGGGGCAGCGCGCACGAAGCGGTGGCACCGGCGGCTCCGTGCAGAGAGATCCTCGCACGCCGCGCGGCGGTCGGCCCCGGGAATCCGAATCCCGGAGCGGGGGTTACCACCACTCCTCCGGCAGGTATCCTCTTAGCAGACTCCTCCCCTCCTCCCCCAACGCTCCGAGACCCGAGAGTTGAGTTCCAACGCCTCCGAGAGTTCCCAGCGAACCTCCCCGCAGCCCGGCGCCGCGCCGGACGACAGCACCCGCGACATGGCGATCCAGCTCGCCGAGCGCCTCGACCAGAAGCAGGCCGCGGACATCCGGATCCTCGACGTGTCCGGTCCGCTCGTGATCGCAGACTACTTCGTCGTCGCGACGGTGCAGAGCACCCGCCAGGCGCAGTCCCTCGCCAAGGAGCTCGACATGGCGCACAAGGCCGCGCGCGGCCGTCGCAAGCGCAACGGCGGCACCGAGGGCGAGGACACCAACTGGGTGCTGCTCGACTTCAACGACATCGTCGTGCACCTGTTCCTGCCGGACGCCCGCGAGTACTACGGACTGGAGAGCCTTTGGGCCGACGTGCCGCGGCTGGAGTTCACCCCGACGGCGCAGCCGGAGCCCGAGGCCGCAGCAGAGGTCCGTCAGCCCACGCTCGACGGGTTCGGCGCGTTCCAGCCGCTCCCCCCCGAGCAGGACGGCGGCTCCGCGGCCGACCCCGAGTAGCCACGCGCGAGGACAGCGCGGGCCCTACCGCGTGCGCGCTGGGCGGCAGCGCGCGGAGCGAATGCCACAACTCCGGGCCATCAGACCGATCGAGGCCTCGGATCGATCAGGGACAAGGTCCGTGTCGCGCGGCCGCGTCCGGGCCGCGGCGCCTCGAAGACGTGGCCGGCCTATGGATCCTGGAGCTCTGGCCCGGAACCGGCTGTGCACGCCGCCCGGACGACGCGTCTACGGGAGCACGCTCTCGAATGCACGCCCCTTAGAGCACGCCCCCCTTAGAGAACGCCCCCCTTAGAGAACACCCGTCGTGGGATCGACCTCGTCCTCGTCGGGGACAAGCTCGATCAGGCCGCGGCGCATCTCTTCGCTCGCGATCTTGATGTAGTTCCGCTCGCGCGTCTCGAAGAGCGGACGCTGGCCGCGGACGAGTTCACGGACGCGCTTCTGCAGCAGCGCGGTGAGGCGGAACGAGCCGCCGACCTGCTTCACGAGCTCTTGGGGGAGGGTTGGATCCATGGGGGTCGTGGGTTCTCGGCCGAGAAGGGCGGAGCAGCCTACGGGCCGGACCCGACCGGATCAACTCCTCCCGCCCCCTCCGTCGCAGCCCAGCGCCCGCCGCCTGGCTACAGGTCCCGCGCGTCGACCGTCAGCTGCAGGTCTGCCCAGGCGAAACGCCCGGTCCGCTGGGTGCTGGACACCACCATGTGCAGGTGGACCTGGCGCGCGGAGCTGGGGCCGACCACCTGGACCTCCAGGCCGTGCGGGAACCCCTCGTCGACCGACGACCGCAGCCCGAACGTCGCCACGCCGAAGCTCGGCTGGGCGAAGTTGGTGGCGATCGAGTGGTGCCGGTAGCTGAGCAGGCCGCGCGTGATCGGGTCGGCGCGGAGCACCCGCCACGGGTTCGGTCGCGGCAGCAGCGGCGTCGCCGTCAGCGAACCGTCGAGCGGGTCGACCTGACGCAGCGTCCCGGACACCGTCGGCAGGCCGCCGCGGATCCAGACGACCTCGGCCGGCGCGTGCTGCGCGCCGGTCGCGTCCGGGGTCGCGTTGAGCAGGTGGAGCAGCACCTCCGCTCGGTCGTCCGCGTCCGTGATCCGGTCGACGCTCGCGCCGTCGATCAGCGGCTCGCTCTCGACCCGAACGATGTTGAGGCCGATCGGGTGCTCGGGCTGAGGCCCCTGCCCTTCGACGGTCAGGTAGTAGTAGACCCAGCGGTAGACGTCGACGAGGTGCTCGGCGCCGCTCTCGCAGATGTAGCGGTCGCTCCAGACCAGCTTCGTGAAGAACAGCGAGTTGCCGGTCATCTCCGCGCCGCTCGTGTCGGTGCGGATCGTCTCGCCCGCGGAGACCGTCGGCAGGCGGCTGCTCGCGAGCGGCGGCGGGGCGCCGTCGAGGTCCAGCAGCTCGAGGTTGCCGTTGCCCTCGACGTCGTCGCTGAACAGCCGCACGGACGACACCAGCTCGAGGCGCATGTCGTCGACGACCTCCTGCGTGATCTCGGTGACCCGGGTCAGCCGACGGGAGTACTCCTGCGCCTGGCTGCCGCTCAGCGAGAGGGTCGAGACCGCGAAGATCATCATCGCCAGCAGCGCGGACGAGATGACCAGCTCGATCAGGCTGTAGCCGGCGGCCGCGGCGCGGCGGCCGGGAGCTTGGAGGGCGGGAGCGCTCATCGCTGGATGTAGATCCGGGTCTGGTGCCAGGCGTAGTGCACCTGAGCTCCCTCACGGAAGCACTCGATGCGGAGCAGGTAGCTGCCCTCCGGGAACGCCGTGGGCGGCACGGTCCAGGTGAAGGTCTCGTCCCCTGCGAGGCGGTCGGGCTCCAGGTAGAGGGAGTCCGCCGGGCGTTCGCCGGGCGTGGCCGGCGAGTCGTCGATGCAGTGCTGGTAGCTGAAGCCGTTGTCCTTCGAGTACATCACGACGTACTGCAGGTCGCCCTCGTCTTCGGCGTAGGTGCCGTCCAGCGTGTAGGGCGCGCCGTCCCAGCGGGTCCAGTCGACGCCGAACAGCACCTGGATCTCCGCCGGCGACTGCAGCTCGGTGATGTCCGTGGGCGCCTCGATCTCGAGGCGCGGCGTCTGCGGGATCCGCAGCGTGTTCTCGAGCGCGCCTGCCTCGAGGTAGGAGTGCACCAGCGACAGCACCGCCCACTTGGCGATGAACGACGAGCCGGACTCGACCGCGCGGTCGATGCCGTTGACGACGATGTAGCCCGCGCTGGTCTCGTCGGGGTTGGCGAGCTTCACGAGGCCCGCGCCGACGCCGGCCGGGTGCTGGTAGTAGGTCTCGAACAGCGAGCCCTTGTAGCGCGTGGTATAGGGCGCCTGATTCCAGTGGACGCCGCCGACGAGGCCGGGCACGTCCAGGAGGAACGGTCGGCTGACCGGCGCCTTCTCCGGCATCGTCATGTTGTAGCTCGCGGCGACCTCCTCCCCTGCGTCGACCAGGTCGGCCTCGGCGCTGTTGAACAGGTGCCGGAAGCAGCTGTTCGACGTGCCGATGTTGAAGAAGGTCGCGCAGCCGTTGACCCACGCGCGCTGGTGGTGGTTGTTGATCTGCGTGCCGTAGGCCTGGCGCGGCGAGACGAGGTAGGCGGTGTTGCTCGCGTACTGGAACACCGTGCCGACGTTGTTGCCGGCCGGCAGGTTGCCGCGCACCGTGCCCTCCGAGTCGTCGAAGTAGGTCGCCGCCATCGCGTCCGGGTAGAGCTCGCCCAGCCACGGCAGACCGGACCACCACCCGACCCCGCCCAGGTAGGTCATCGCCAGCTTGCGCGGCCGCGTGATCGTGTCGATGAAGCCGGCCCCCGCGCCGTAGTGCGGCGTCATGTCGCACGGGATCGAGTACGGGTAGCCGTTGGCGACGTCGTAGCCGATGTCGTTGCCGAGGCCGACGTAGTAGTAGGAGAAGCCCGTCATCGACGTGTAGACGCAGGCGCTCTCGACGACGCCGTTGCGCAGCAGCTGGAAGTAGCGCGGCACGTCGCACCACATCGCCGCGTCCCAGCGGTTCTGGGTGCGGCCGCTGTCGATCGACGTGTAGTCGGCCGTCGAGACCTCGCCGTCGTTGTCGAGGTCGTCGTGGAACCAGTTGTAGGTGTCCGGGAAGTCGTCGCCGCCGTGGAAGCAGTCCTTGTAGGGCAGGTGGCGGGGGTCGCCGTTGAACTGCGCCCGCTCGGTGAACGGCACGTCCTCGCGGCTGTCCGACCACCAGGCGTAGGTGGTCGAGAGGTTGTCGGGCTGGATCGGCGCCGGGTGGACGACGCCGCTCGACTGCCACTGCAGCTCCCCCGCGCTGAGGCGGCTGGCGATGCGGGTGCGGACCGCGAGGCGCACGTCGCCGTCGGGGTTGTAGTAGCCGCCCGCCGCGTCCACGAACCGGCTGTCGGTGAGCAGGTCCGGGTCCAGCTCGAGCGTCCAGCGGGCCGTGTTCTTCGGCCCGACGCTGTCCACGGTCGTCAGGTCCCGGACGAACGACGGCGCGCCGCCGGGCGCCGACACCGGGGACGGCACGTACTCCATCATGTAGAGGCGGGCGCGCTCGGTCGCCGCCAGCCCCTTGCCGTCCACGAGCGGGCAGGTCAGCGGCGTGTTGTAGAGGAACAGGCGCGTGTAGGGCTCGGGCCCGGGGACGAACTGCGCCCGGTAGTACATCTCTTCAGACGGCTCGGAGGCGTCGTCCTCGTGGGTCGCCTCCTGCCAGCCGCTGTAGGTGCTGTCGCCGTCGACCGGGACCCCGCCCGCGACGAACCTCAGGTCGGCGTCGTCCAGCAGGCGGTCGTCGTCGGGGTCGGAGTGGTCGACGAGGTCGACGCCCATCACGTCCACGACCATCGGCTCGGTCATGCGGTCGGCCCCGGCGTAGTACATCGGGTAGTCCGTGTACGCGTAGACGCGCAGCCGCAGCGGGTCGGTCTGGCCCGCGTCGTCCTTGCGGGTGCGCAGCTCCTCGGGGTGCGTGACGACGCGCCAGTTGGGGTGGTTGACGGGGTCCTTGGCGGCGTCGCTGTAGTTGCGCAGCGCAGGCATCGGCACGAGCTCACCGTGCAGGTTGACCATCAGCGCGTTCCGGTACTTGTCGGGGTCCGCGTTGAGGTCCTCCAGCAAGAGCCGGAGCGTCGGCTCCGTCGACATGTCGTCCAGCTCCGGCGGCGGCGGCGTGCCCGCCTGCTCGGCCTCCCGGATCGCCTGACGGCGGTCGACGACCTCCTCGACGCGGCGCTCCCACAGCGCCTTCTCCTCGGGGTAGCGCATCCCGTGGTTGAAGAAGTCCGCGAGCGCGTACGGGTAGGGGTTGGTGACGGCGTCGTAGGCGTTCTCCTCGTCGTCGTCGACGCGGATGCGCCCCTTGATGTTGTCCGGCACGTAGTAGTAGCTGGAGGCCTCCCCGTCCGGCATCTTGCCGGGGTAGTGGTAGACCTCGGGCACCACCTCGAGGCTGTCGCGCTCCGAATTCGTGTACGGGCGGTAGGCCTGGTTGCGGCCGAAGCTCGACTTGGTGATCCAGTGCGTGCGGAACGAGAGGCCCGGGTTGCGGTTCTCGAGGTCCGTGATCATCGACTCGACGAACGGACGGATCGCGTCCATGAACACCCACCACCCCGGGATGTTCTCGATCGCGAGCAGGTAGACGTCGAAGACCTGCGTGGTCGGGAACGCGCCGCTCGACGAGTTGATGACCGCCGAGAGGTCCGCCATCGGGTTCTCGTTGCCCTCCTTGTCGCGCTTGAAGACGCGCACGGTCACGTAGCGGACGTTGCGGTTGTTGAGCCCGAGGAACGGCTGCACCTGGATCCGTCGCGACCAGACCCACTCGCCGTTGCGCTGGTAGTTGCCCGACACGACGTGGTCGGCGAGCACCAGCGTGCCCTCGCCGGGCTCGCCGGTGCCGGGCTGCGTCTGGATGGTCAGCGGGTTGCGCGTCCCGACGCCGTCGTCGAGCACGTCCAGGTCGATCGCCGCCTCGACGTCGCCGCGGTCCACGTAGGCCTGGATCTCGGACAGGATCGCCTGCGCCTTGGAGTAGGCGAACACCCGGTCCCGCTCGGTCGCGGTGGTGCTGTAGTTAACCGAGATGTGGTTGACGAGCACGACGGCGCCCACGACCAGGATCAGCATCGCGAACGTCAGCTCTGCGAACGTGAAGCCCCCCTCGTGGCGCCGACCGGACGTCTGCGCTGAGGGCACCGAGTGGAGTCGCCGCGACATGGTCCGGTGGATATCGGCACGCGGGGTCTCCGGGGTCATGCCGATCCGCGGGGCGTGTCCCGCGTCGGGACGCGCGCGCCGGGCGCGCCCTGACCGTCGAGGTTTGCAACACCCGCGGCGACGACCCATGCTGCAGCTCGATTGCCCTGGCTCCGCTCGCTGACCCGCGCCTTCGGGCGCCCTGTCCGGCTCCTCCGCCGCCACTGGGCGATGGTGCTGTGCGGACTCGCGCTCGTGCCCGTGCACGCGGCGGTCACGCTGTGGATGCCGCGGCTGCTCGGCGAGACCCTCGACCTGCTCGCTTCGGGGGACGGCGGGGACCGGCTGGGGCCGACCTGCTGGCTCCTGCTGGGGCTGGCCGCCGTCGAGGCGAGCTCCCGGTTCACCTCCCGCAAGCTCCTCATCGACGCCTCCCGGCTCGTCGAGCGGTCCCTGAAGGACGACCTTGTGGCGCACCTCCAGCGGCTCCCGACGACCTGGCACGACCGCGCGCGCACCGGCGACCTCACCTCGCGCATGACCCAGGACGTCGAGCTGATGCGCTTCGTCGTGGGTCCGATCCTGCTGCACGGCGGCAGCATGCTCTGCGTGCTGCCCGGCGGCCTCGTGCTGATGCTCTCGATGGACGTGCCGGTCGCGCTCGCGAGCCTGTCGGCGCTGCTGTTCGTCCTGGTCGCGATGCGCTTCGTCGTCCCGCGCCTGCACGCCTGGAGCAAGCGGTCCCAGGAGGCGATCGCCGCGATCTCGCAGCAGGCCCAGGAGGACTTCGCCGGCGTGCGCGTGGTGCAGCAGTTCGACCGGGTCCCGCGCGAGCTCGCTGCGATGGCCACCAAGAACCGGCGCTACCTGCTCGCCAACCTCCGCCAGGTCCGGCTCCGGGCGCTGCTCAACGCGTTGATGCACACGACCAGCGGCGTGGTGACGCTCGGCGTGCTGATGGTCGGCGGCCACCAGGTAGTCCGCGGCGCGCTCACCGTCGGCGAGCTGTTCCAGTTCCTGGGCTACCTGGCGCTGATGACGTTCCCCCTGCAGATCCTCGGCTGGACCGTCTCGATGATGCCGCGCGCCTACGCCGCCGGCGTCCGGATCGCCGAGCTGTTCGAAGCAGCGCCCGAGGCCCAGGACGGGGCGCGGCCGCGCCTGCGCGGCGCCCTGGAGGTGCGAGACCTGACGTTCTGCTACCCGGGCGCCGAGCGGCCGGCCCTGCGGGACGTCTCGTTCACGCTGCCCGCCGGCGGCAAGCTCGGGCTCATCGGGCCGGTCGGCAGCGGCAAGTCGACCCTGCTGGCGCTGCTGCTGCGCCTCTACGACCCGCCTCGCGGCGCCGTGTTCGTCGACGGCCACGACGTGCTCGACCTCGCGCCCGCCGCGCTGCGGGCGCTGTTCGCCTACGCGCCGCAGGAGCCGTTCCTGTTCAGCGACACGGTCGCCGCGAACGTCACCTTCGGCGCGACGGACGTCGACGCGGCCCGACGCGACGCGGCGGTGGCGGCTGCGGCGCTCGATCAGGACCTCCCGCAGCTCGCCGACGGCCTGCAGACCGTGGTCGGCGAGCGCGGCGTCACCCTCTCGGGCGGACAGAAGCAGCGGGTCTCGCTCGCGCGCGCGGTGCTGAGCGACCGCCCGGCGCTGCTGCTCGACGACACCCTGTCGGCCGTCGACCCGGGCACCGAGCGCCGCGTCCTCGACGGGCTGCGGCGCGCGCGCGCCGGCCGCACCGTCGTCGCAGCGACCCACCGCCTGTCGGTGACGGCCGACGCCGACCTGATCCTGGTGCTCGACCAGGGCGCCGTCGTCCAGCGCGGCACCCACGACGACCTGCGGCGCGCCGTCGGCCCCTACGCCGTGGCGTGGCGGCTGCAGACCGAGGCGCGCGCGCTCGGCGCCGACGAGGAGGAGCTCTCGTGAGCGACCCTTACCTCGACGACGCGCCCGAGGGGCGCTTCCGCCCCGGCTTCCTGCGGGAGCTGTGGCCGTTCGTCCACCCCTACCGGCGCGGCTTCGTCGCGTGCATGGCGGTGCTCGCGTGCTCGATGGGGCTCGAGCTGCTGGGCCCCTGGCTGGTGCGGCTCGCGGTCGACGGCCCGATGCGCGACGCGGGCGCCGACCAGGACAGCCGCCTGTCCTCGCTGTGGCTGTTCGGCGGGGCGTTCCTCGCGGTGACCGCCGCGGGCGCGCTGCTCGGCTATGTCTACGGGCTCCTGACCGCCTGGAACGGCCAACGGGTGATCCGCGACGTCCGGCGCCGCGTGTTCGCGCACGTGCTCTCGCTGGGCCTGGAGTTCCACGAGCGCAACCCCGCCGGCAAGCTGACGACGCGCGTCACCAGCGACGTCGAGAACCTCAACGAGCTGATCTCGACCGGCGTCCTGCAGACCTTCTTCGACCTGCTCAAGCTGATCGGGATCGTCGCGGCGCTGTTCTTCCTCGACCCCGGCCTCGCGCTGTTCACGCTGGCGACGACGCCTGCGCTGGTGGCCCTGAGCGTGGTCTTCCGCCGCAAGGCGCAGGTCGCCTACCGCGCCGTGCGCAGCCGCCTCGCGCTCCAGAACGCGTTCGCGACCGAGCTGTTGGGGGGCGCGCGCACCACCCGCGCCTACGGCATGGAGGCCGCCGTCGAGGCGCGGTACGCGGAGCGCAACGCCGCGACCACGGACGCGTGGCGTGACACGGTGCTGCACTTCTCGACGTTCTTCTCGTTGGTCGACTTCGCGCTGCGCGCGACCAGCGTCGGGCTGCTCTGGTTCGGCGGTCAGGCCGTGCTGGGCGGCGAGCTGCAGCCGGGACAGTTCATCCAGTTCTGGCTCTACTTCACGATGCTCTCGGGCCCGATCCGCGCGCTCGGTGAGGTCTACAACGTGCTGCAGGCCGCGTTCGCGAGCTGCGAACGGATCTTCCAGCTGCTCGCCGAGCCGTCGTTCCCCGGAGCCCCCCCGCCGGGCCGCGAGGTCTCCCCCTGCCCGCGACGCGGCGTCGCCGAGGTGACGTTCGAGGACGTCCGCTTCGCCTACGGCGACGGGCCAGCGGTGCTCGAGCAGGTCTCGTTCACCGCGCGCCCCGGCGAGACCGTCGCGATCGTGGGACCGACCGGCGCCGGCAAGACGACGCTGCTCTCCCTGGTCGCGCGGCTCCGCGACGTCGACGCCGGGCGCGTGCAGGTCGACGGCGCGGACGTGCGCGACGTGGACTTGTCCGAGCTGCGCCGTCGCGTCGCCTACGTCGCCCAGGACCTGTTCCTGTTCACCGGCACGGTCCTCGAGAACGTGCGCCTCTTCGACCCCTCGATCCCCGAGGCGGACGTCTGGCGCGCGCTCGAGACCGTCGGCGCCGACGGGTTCGTGCGCGCGCTGCCGGACGGGATCCAGGCCGAGGTGGCCGAGCGCGGCGCGACCTTCTCGCAGGGGGAACGGCAGCTGTTGGCGTTCGCGCGGGCCCTGGTCCGTGACCCCGACCTGCTGGTGCTCGACGAGGCCACCGCGAGCATCGACAGCGACGCCGAAGCCCGGCTCCAGCGCGCGCTGGCGGCGACGCTCCGCGGGCGCACGGCGCTGGTCGTCGCGCACCGGCTGTCGACCGTGCGCGGCGCCGACCAGATCCTGGTGTTGGAGGGCGGCCGCGTCACCGAGCGCGGCACGCACGAGCAGCTGCTCGCGCGCGGCGGGCACTACGCCCGCATGACCGCGCTCGCCGCCGCCCGCTGAGGCGGCCGGGCGGCTACTTGCCCGCGGCGCCTTCGGGCAGCGCGCCCGTGGTCGCCTTGAGGAAGGTGACGATGGCCGCGACCTGCTCGGCCTTCAGCTTCTTGTTGAGCTGGTTGCTGGCCATGTCCATGACGGCGTCCTCCAGCGTCGCGATCGAGCCGTCGTGGTAGTAGGGCGCGGTCTTCTCGGCGTTGACGAGGCTCGGCACCTTGAACAGGTACTTGTCGCTCTCTTGGCCCGTGACCTGCATCCGGCCGGTGTCCTTGCCGCTGTAGGGCTTGAGCACGCCGAGCTTCTGGTAGGTGTGACCGCCGAGCAGGCGCGTCATGTGGCACTGCGTGCAGCCGACGTCCATGAACGTCTTGAGGCCCACCAACTCCTCGTTGCTCATCGCCTTCTTGTCTCCGTCCAGGTAGGCGTCCCACTTGGACCGGGTCGTCAGCGTGCGCAAGTACGCGCCCACCGCGGCGCCGTAGTTCTCCGCCGTGACCGGGTCCCCAGCGCCGGGGAAGGCAGCCGTGAACGCGGCGCTCAGCGCCTCGTCGCCCTTCATCTTGGCGATCACCGCGGCCGCGTCCCCGAGGTTGTGCGGGTCCTCGCCGCCGATCGAAGCGACCGCGAGCGCCTCGACCGAGTCCCCCCTGCCGTCCCAGAACTGCCGGAAGTGGCGCGCGGCGTTGAGCGTGGAAGACGCGTTGCGGTCCCCCACCGAGGCCTTCTCGCCGTCGACCCCGTAGGAGCCGAGGTCGTGACAGGTCGCGCAGCTCGCCGACCCCGAGGCCGACGCTGAGGCGCTGTGGTAGAGGGCCTCGCCGAGCGCGACGAGCGCGGGCGTCGACTCGACCGCAGCCGCGGTCGAAGCCGGGTCGTTGCCGAACAGCGTCTTGACCAGCTGCGTGTTGATCCGCGGCCGCCGCGTCCGACGCTTCTTCGGCTTGTCGGGCTTGGGGTCCTGCTGCTTGGGCGCCGCCTTCGGCGCGGCCGCTCGTCCGGCGGCAGGCGCCGCCTGGGCGCCAGCGGCAGGCTCGGCAGCAGGCTTGGACTCGCCACCGCAGGCGAACAGCAAGAGCGCCGGCAGGCAGCCAGCGAGCAACGATCCGGTCTTCATGGGGGTAGATGTAGGGCGCGCCCGCGCGACTTTCACGTGGTCGAATCCGACGCTCGACCCGACCCGGGGGGTGCAGGCGCGCGGCAGCGCATATTGGCCGCCCGCGCCGCGCCTTGCCACGGGCGGCTCGAGGCGCGAAGGTCCACGGCCATGCGACCGCTCGTCCTCGCCAGCACGTCTCGCTACCGCCGCGCGCTGCTGGAGCGGCTCCAGCTGCCGTTCGAGGCGGTCCCGCCGGGCGTCGACGAGGGCGCCGTCAAGGCGCAGGGCGGCGACCCGCGCGCCCTGGTCGAGGAGCTTGCGAGGCAGAAAGCCGAGGCCGTCCTGGCGCGCCGCCCGGACGCCGTCGTGATCGGCAGCGACCAGGCGGGCGTGCTGGACGGGCGCGTGCTCGACAAGCCCGGCACCGAGGCGAACGCGCGGGCGCAGCTCGGCGCCCTGCGCGGCCGGCCGCATGAGCTCGTGACGGCGGTCGCCGTCGCGCACCCCGGCGGCCTGATGCGGTTCACCGACGTGACCACGCTGGTGATGCGCGACCTCGACGACGACGAGATCGCGCGCTACGTCGCCGCCGAGCAGCCGCTCGACTGCGCCGGGAGCTACAAGATCGAAGGGCTCGGGATCGCGCTGTTCGAGCGGGTCGAGTCCCGCGACCACACCGCGATCGTCGGGTTGCCGCTGATCGATCTGGTCGGCGCCCTGCGAAGCCTGGGGTTCCGGCTGCCCTGAGCCCCGACGGCCGCTAGAGGTAGACGTCCAGGCACGCCCGGAGCCGCGCGAGCACCTCGCGGGCGCAGTTCCTCCAGCGCACGGAGGACGAGTAGTCGACGAGGGCGGGCGCCGCGACGCCGTAGGCATCCAGCCCCAGCCGTCGCCCCAGGAAGACCATCCGCGGCACGTGGAAGTCGTTGCTGACCAGCAGCGCCGAGGCCATCCCCAGCCGGCCTCGGCAGTTGCGCACCGAGTCGATCGTGCGCAGGCCGTCGGGGTCGTCGAGGATCGCAGCCGCCGGGACGC
Organism: Planctomycetota bacterium; assembly: GCA_049889335.1. Lineage (GTDB taxonomy): Bacteria > Planctomycetota > UBA1135 > UBA1135 > UBA2386. Next base: position 110 of record JBMHDP010000354.1, on the reverse strand, counting down.
CGCGCGCGATCAGCCATCGGCGCATCGCCCCGACCTCGTCCTCGCCCGGACCGCCGCCGCGCCCGCTGACCACGACGCGCGGCGCCGCGCCGGCCGCGTAGAGCGCGGCG
>JBMHDP010000353.1:0-13150 GCA_049889335.1 Planctomycetota bacterium | reverse complement strand
CCCACCGACGACGCAGCGGTGCGCGCGGTGTTCGCCGAGCAGCGCGCGCTGCTCGACCTGGTGCGCCGCGACCGGCTCTGGGACTGGCTCGGGGGGATGCCGGCGGGCTTCGGTCACCCGAAGGCCGCGCTCCACGGGCTCTACCTGGCGATCGCCTTCGTCGTCTTCGCTGCGATCGCGCTGATCGTGGCGGGCTTCGACCGGGGCGTCTGGCTGCTGTCGTTCTCCGGGCTCGCAGCGCTCTGCCTGGTCGTCCGTTCGCTGACCGAAGGGCGGGCCGTGCGACAGACCGAGGCGTTCTACCGCCGCGTGCGCACCATGCCGGCGGTGGTGGGCGCCGCCGACGAGCCCGACTGGGACGGCGCCTCCGATGACGACCCGGACGATCCGCCGACGCCGGTCGCGCTGCTGGTCGGCGCAGGCGCCGCCTCGTCGGCGGACCTGCAGGCGCTGCTCGCGGCGGGGCGCCGGCTGCGCGCGGCCGTCGCGGCTCCGGAAGAAGCGGACGGGGAGCTGCGCGGCCTGGCCGCTGAGATCCGCGCCGGGGTCCTGTGCGACGGCAGCCGCCGGCCGGCGCCCGCGGCGCTCGGCGCCGGCGTCGAGGTCGCGTTCGTCGGCCTGCACCTGCCCTGGTTGCCCAGCCGCGAGCTCGACTCCGAGCTGCTGTTCGTGATCGCTGATCCGGACCGCCGCGACGCCGCGCACACGCGGCTCGCGCACCATGTCACGTGGGGGCCGGGCGGGGTTCGTCTCAGCGGCGGGCTGCCGTGGGAGGAGCAGGCATGAACCTCACCCAGCTGCGCAAGGACCTGACGCGCCTCGAGAAGAAGGACGACCTCGAGAAGCTGCTCGCCGACGCGGGCGAGGGCCTCCCCTGGAACGACTTCGTCTGGATGCTGCAGTTCCCCGCGTTCGTCGGCGCGGCCATCCAGATCACCGTCATGGGCATGAACGCCAGGCCCGAGGACGAGGCGCCGCCCGCAGAGGACCTGCTCTGGATGCTGCTGCTGGTGCTCGTCGGGCTGGTCGCGCGCTTCCTGCACCCGCTGTTCCGCAGCCGCATCCAGCAGCTCCGGCGCCGCCTCCGGCGGCGAGGCCTCGTCGCGCCGGTGGCGGTCGTGCAGGCGAGCCCGATGTGGGGGCAGTTGGAGTGGGTCTGGGGCATCGTGCTCTGCTCCCGGGATCCGGCGGTCGTGACCGAGCCCGGCAGGCTCGTCGCCGCGGCCCGCGGGCTGTTCGAGCGGAAGATGCAGGACCGTTCGGGCATGTCCGACGCAGAGGCCGAGATCGCGTGGATGCTCTACCACGAGCTCTCGCCGGTGCGTTCGGTGCCGGTCCCGCCCGAGCTCGCGGACGGCCTGCAGGACTGCACGGTGACCACGGTCATGCTGCCTGCCGACCCGGTCCGACAGGGTGACCTGCTGGCGGCGCTCGTGCTGCCCGGCGAGCTGGACCCACAGGCGGTGGCGATCCTGCCCAGCGAGGTGCTCGCCTGACCGGCGCGGGACTTGTCGGTCGTCGCGGCTAGACTCGGCCCGCATGCAGGCCACGATCCAGCGCATCCGCCTCTCCGCGACCTTGCTTCTGCTCGCCGTGCTGGCCGGCTGCGCCGGCATGCCGGACGATGCCGCGGGCGGCGGCGGCGCGCGCTGGGCGATCGCGATCCACGGGGGCGCCGGCACGATGCGCCGCGACGCGCCCGCGGAGCGCCTGCGCGCCTACGAGCAGGCGATGGCAGACGCGCTTGACCTCGGCCAGGGCATGCTGGCAGACGGCGCCGCGGCGCTCGACGTCTGCGAGGCCGTCGTGCGCTCGATGGAGGACAACCCGATGTTCAACGCGGGCAAGGGCGCGGTCTTCAACGAGCAGGGCGAGCACGAGCTCGACGCGTCGATCATGGACGGCGCCACGATGCGCTGCGGGGCCGTGGCCGGGGTGCGCACGGTCCGGCACCCGATCACGCTCGCGCGCAAGGTGATGACCGGGACGCGGCACGTCCTGCTCGCCGGCGCGGGCGCCGAGAAGTTCGCGGACGTCGCCGGGGTGGAGCGGGTCGCGAACACGTTCTTCGACACCGACGGCCGCCGCCGCTCGCTGCAGCGGCTGCTGCGCGACCGGGAGCGCACCGGCTCCCTCGCGCCGACCGACCGCCGCTTCGACTACGGCACGGTCGGCTGCGTCGTGCTCGACCGGAGCGGTCGGCTCGCCGCCGCGACCAGCACGGGCGGGATGACCGGCAAGAAGTGGGGCCGCGTCGGCGACACGCCGGTGCTCGGAGCCGGGAACTACGCCGACGGCTTCGCGGCGATCAGCTGCACGGGCACGGGCGAGGAGTTCATCCGCCACGGCGTCGCGCGCGCGGTCACCGCGCGCATGGAGTTCGGCGATGAGACGCTCCAGCAGGCCGCCGGCGCGCTGGTTCACGACGTGCTGGCTCCGGGCGACGGCGGCCTGATCGCGGTCGATCGCCACGGCAACATCGCGACTCCGTTCAACTCGACCGGGATGTACCGCGCGACCGCCAGCTGGCGCCAGGCGGCGCGCGTCGCGATCTTCCCCGACGAGTAGGCGTCTCCGCTCGGACCGCCCGGGTTAGACTTGGCACGCTCGCGAGCGCGCCGGGACGCCGTCCACGCCGCCAGCAGACGCAGCATGAGCTCAGACGAAGGCCTGTTCGACCGCCCGACGCCCGCGCGCTTCTTGCTGGACGCGGCGCTGGCGCTCTGCGCAGGCTGGTTGCTCTACCGGCTGTCCTGCTGGCTGGTGGAGCCGAGCATGGCCGTCGGCAGCGGCTTCGAGGTCGACTGGCAGATGATGTCCGAGGACCCGTTCGCGCTGCGCGGGCGGTTCCCGCACCGGGTGCTCGCGCCGCTGCTGGCGTGGTCGCTCGGCTACGGCGGCGAGGGCTACCTGCCGTTCACGCACGGCCTCCACGTGCTGCTGCTCGCGTCGGTCTGCCTGGTGGCGCTGCGGCTCGGCGCGGGCTACTTCGGCGCGCTGCTCGTCGGGGCCGCGGTCGCCGTCACCGCGCCGACCCAGATGTACAAGCTGCACTGGAACGGCTACACGGACCCGATCTGCTACACGCTGTTCCTGTGGATGATGCTGGCGGCGCGGTCCCCGCACGTCTTCTGGCCGCTGTTCCTGGTCAACCTGACCAACCACGAGCTCGCCGGGTTCCTGCTGCCCTGGCTGTTCTTCCTGCGGCGACGTGAGGACGGCCGCTGGCGGACCGACCTGGTGTGGATCGGCGCGACCTGCGGCGTCTACCTCGGCTACTACCTCGCCATCAAGTCGCAGGCGGCGCAGCTGTTCAGCTCGGACTACTTCTTGTCGCACCCGCTGTTCCCGGGCGGCTCGTTCGTGGTCTGGAACCTCGCCGGCGTGCACCTCGTCACGACCTTCGGGCCGGTGCTGGCGCTGCTCGCCTGGCACCAGCACAGCGGCCCGCGGCGCGGCGAGCGTTGGCACCTGTGGCTGGTGGGCCTGGGCGTGCTGGTGATCTTCTGCATCGCGTTCGACTGGGCGCGGCACAGCAACCTGCTGGTGCTGCCGCTCACGCTCGCGGCCGCGCGCTTCGTCGGCTGCGGTCGCCTGCACCAGCTCGTGTTCGCGGGCGTGCTCGCGCTGACGCTGCTGCTCTTCTGGTGGGTGCCGCCGTGGACCTCGACGGCGTGGCCGACCAACGACCTCGCGAACCCGGTCCTGCTCACCGGCACCGGGATGCTGGTGATCGGTTCAGGGGAATTCGACATCGGCTTCGGCTCGCTGCAGGACGCCGTCGGGCGCTGGCTGCCCGCGGTCTGGCCGATCCTGGCAGCGGTCCATGGCACCGGGGTCGGGATCTGGCTGGCCGGCTGGGGATTGACGCACCTCCGTAAAAGGGCGCGCTGAAAACACTTGCAGGTTACACGCGCGCGGCGAAGCCGGGCGTTAGGATCCCGGCGCATGCAACTCCCAACGATCGTCGTGCTGCTCGCGAGCGCCTCGTCGCTCGCCGCGCAGGTCAGCCTCACCCACCTCGGCACCGTCAACGTCGACTCGACCTCCAGCGTCGCCAACGCGGAGTACATCGGCAGCAACCCCAGCGCGGTCGCATGGAACGGCACCGACGTCTGGGTCGGCGGCTTCAACAGCTCGGGCGGGACCGGCGACGCCGCGATCGTCAAGATCAGCAACGCCCTGACCAACCCGACCTACGGCGCCCGCTTCGGGGTGCAGCCGACGACGGTCAACCAGCGCGGCTACTCGGGCCTCGACGTCTCGGGCGGGCTGCTCGCGGCGGCCTACGACAACGGCTCGTCCGGCCCCGACGGGATCACCGGCTGGGACCTCGCCGGCAACCAGCTCTGGGGTAAGGCGGCGCGCGGCAGCAGCGGCGTCGGCATCGACCCGGGCTTCGGCGGGATCGACGCCGGCGTCGGCTGGACGTTCTTCGGCTCGGGTCGTCGCTCGCTCCAGGACAGCGCGACCGGCGCGGACCTCTACACGTCGTCCAACGGCATGATCATCAACGCCGGCTCGGGCACGCTGTGGCGCGACATGGACTTCGACCCGCTGATCGGTGACGTCTACATGCGCAAGAGCAACGAGGTCATCAAGTGCCAGCGCGTCGGCGGCAACTCGGTGTTCAACTGCCAGGTGCTCTCTAGCTCGCAGTTCGCGCCGTTCGTCAACATCCAGAACCTCGCCTACGTCCGTCAGGGCGCGGACGAGATCATCTTCTGGAACGACCGCGCGACCACCCTCGGCGGCCAGCAGTTCGACCTGGTCGTGCAGGCGATGTCGCCGCAGGGGCTGCCGCTCAGCATCGACTGGGGCGGCTTCACCACGCCCGGCGGCGCGGGCGCCTACGACTTCAGCTACGACGAGGCCTCTCGCACGCTGGCGATCTGCGACTTCAGCAACCGCTCGGTCTACGTCTTCGCGGTCTCGGTCTTCCAGACCTTCGGCACCGGCTGCGCCGGCCTCGGCGGCGTCACGCCCGCGCTCGCGGGCAGCGGCGACACGAGCCCGGGCGGCGCGATCAACCTCGCCGCGAGCAGCCTCGCGCCGGCTTCGCTCGGCATCTTCGCCCTGGGCGCGCAGCCGACGACGCTGCCGCTGCCCTTCCCGGGCCAGTGCCCGCTGCACGTTGACCCGGTGATCGGCACGTTCGCGCCGTTCCTGACGGCGCCGGGCGCGTTCGGCAGCGGCACGGGCGCCTTCACGCTGCCGCTGCCCGCGGTCGCGACGGGCGCGTCGCTCACGGCGCAGGTCATCGTGCTCGAGAACGGCGGCATCACGTCCGTCGTGACCAGCAACGGCGTCCTGGTCACCGTCCAGTAGCGGTCGCCGAGCGGCGCGCGGCTTAGTCGGTGAGCCCGCGCCGCCGCAGCACGGCGCCGGTGTCGAGCTCGCGGCCGCGGAACGCGCGGAACTGCTCCATCGGCTCCTGCGTGAAGCCGCGGCGCAGCACCGCCTCCTGGAACCTCCGGCCGTTCTCGCGGGTCATCCCGCCGTCGGCCGCGCACGCCGCGAACGCGTCCGCCGCCAGCGCCTCGCTCCACAGGTAGGCGTAGTAGCCGGACGAGTAGCCCCCGGCCCAGATGTGGGCGAAGTAGGGGGTCTTGTAGCGCGGCGGGACCCGCGCGTCGTGCACGCCGGCCGCTGCCAGCGCGCGCTGCTCGAAGGCGTCGACGTCGTCGACGGCCTCGCCGGGGCCGCGGGAGTGCCACGCCAGGTCGAGCCACGCCGCGGCGATGTACTCGAGCGCGGCGAAGCCCTGGCCGAACTTGCGGGCGCGCCGCGTCGCCTCGATCAGCGCGTCGGGCATCGGCGCGCCGGTGGCGTGGTGCCTGGCGCAGCGGGCGAGCACCTCGGGCTCGAACGCGAAGTCCTCGTGGAACTGCGAGGGGAACTCGACGAAGTCCCGCGGCACGCTCGTGCCGGACAGCATCGGGAACCGCACGCGGCTCAGCATGCCGTGCACGCCGTGCCCGAACTCGTGGAACATCGTCGTCACCTCGTCGAAGCTGAGCAGCGTCGGGCCGTCGCTCGGCTTCTTGATGTTCATCACGTTGACGACGACCGGTCGCTGGTCGTGCAGTTCGGACTGGTCGACGAAGCTGCTCATCCACGCGCCGCCGCGCTTGCTCGCCCGCGCGAAGTAGTCGGCGTAGAACAGCGCGATCGCCGCGCCGTTCTCGTCCCGCACCTCGAACACGCGCACGTCGTCGTGGTAGACCGGCAGGTCCCGGCGCTCGTGCATCGTCACGCCGTAGAGCCGCGCGGCCATGAAGAACAGGCCGTCCACGAGCACGCGCTCAAACTCGAAGTACTGCTTCACCTCGGCCTCGTCGAGGTCGTACTTGTCCTGCCGCACGCGCTCCGCGGCCCACGCCCAGTCCCAGGGCTGGAGCTCGGTGCCGGGCAGGTGCTCGTCGAGGTGGCGCTGCAGCTCGTCGGCCTCGGCCTGCGCCTTGGCGACGATCGCGCCGGTCATGCTCGCCATCATCGCGCGGACCGCGTCCGGCGTGCCGGCGGTCTCGTCGGCCAGCACGTAGTGGGCGTGGGTGTCGTAGCCGAGCAGCGCGGCGCGCTCGGCCCGGAGCGCGCACAGCTCGCGGGCGATCTGGCGGGTGTCGTGCTCGTTGCCCCGGGCGCAGCGCGCCGTGGCTGCCTCGTAGACGCGCTGTCGGGTCTCCCGGCACGCGAGCGAGGACAGGATCCCCTGGGAGGTCGGCAGCTCGATGGTCAGCAGGTGCTTGCCGTCGTGGCCGGCGGCGGTCGCCGCGTCGGCAGCCGCGGACACGTCGCCGGCGCTCAGCCCCGCGAGCTCGGCTTCGGAGTCGACCAGCACGGCGAGCGCTTGCGTCTCCTTGAGCAGGCACTCCTGGAACCGCGTGGTCAGCTCGGAGCACCGCTCGTTGATCTCGCGCACGCGCTGCTTCTGCGCGTCGTCGAGTCGGGCGCCGTGCCGGACGAACGACAGGTGGTAGCGCTCGGTCAGCCGGCGCTCTTCGGGGTCGAGGTCGGCGCGCGCGTCGAAGACCGCCTCCACCCTGGCGAACAGCGCCGGGTCCAGCCAGACGGAGTCGCTGTGCGCGGCGAGCTTGGGCGCGAACTCCGCCTGGATCTGCTGCAGGCCGTCGGTCGTCGTGGAGCCCGTCAGGTTGAAGAACACCCGCGCGGTCCGCTCCAGGACCTGACCCGCGCGCTCCATCGCCTCGACCGTGTTGGCGAAGGTCGGGGCCTCGGCGGCGCCGGCGATCCGGCGCACTTCGTCGCGGTGCTGCGCCATGCCGGCCTCGAACGCCGGCCGGTAGTGCCCTTCCTCGATGCGGTCGAAGGCCGGGGCCTCGAACGGCAGGGGGCTCGGGGAGGAGAACGGGTTGTCAGCCGTCGGGGCGGCCGTCGCTTCGGTCATGCCGGGAGTATCGGCTGCGGGGCGCGCTCGGCCAAATCCGAGGTGCGCGGCCGGGCGACTCAGCGGAGCACGTCCTCGTAGGCGAACAGGCTCGGCATCCCGCCGGTGTGGAGGAACAGCACGTTCTCGTGGCTGCCGATGGTGCCGTCGCGCACCATGCCGATCAGGCCTGCGACGATCTTGCCAGTGTAGACCGGGTCGAGCAGCACGCCCTCGGTGCGCGCCATCAGGCGGACGGCCTCGATCATGGCGTCGTTGGGCACGCTGTACTTCGGCTGCCAGTAGCCGCCGACGCAGTGGACCTTGTCCTCGGGCACCGTGACGCCCAGCTCCAGCAGGTCGCAGACCGCCTGCGCCTCGCGCCGGACCAGCGGCGCCTGGTCCTCAGGGTCACGGCTGACGCCGACGCCGGTCAGCGCGATGTCGAGGTGGTTGCCGAGGAAGCCCGCGACCATGCCGCCGTGCGTGCCGGAGCTGCCCGAGCCGACCACGACGCGGTCGATCTGCAGGTCCTGCTCGAACAGCTGCTGCTGCAGCTCCTGCGTGCAGGCGACGTAGCCGAGGCCGCCGAGCGCGTTGGAGCCGCCGCCCGGGATCACGTAGCCCTTGCGCCCTTCGGCCTCGAGCTCGAGCGCGACCTCCTGCATCGCCGCGGCCATGTCGCTGCCGCCGGGCACCAGCCTGATGTCCTCGACGCCCATCAGGCGGAACAGGAAGTGGTTGCCGCTGCCGCGCTCGTCGTAGCTGCCGGGCACGCGCTCCTCGATCACGAAGCGGCACTTGAGCCCCTCCTTGACCGCGGCCGACAGCGTGATGCGGCAGTGGTTGGACTGCGGCGCGCCGCAGGTGACCAGCGTGTCCGCGCCCTGCGCGAGCGCGTCGGCGACCAGGAACTCGAGCTTGCGCGTCTTGTTGCCGCCGGGCGTCAGCCCGAGCTGGTCGTCGCGCTTGATCCAGATCTGGGGGCCGCCGAGCGCCGCGCTGAAGTGCGGCAGGTGTTCGATCGGCGTCGGATGCTGCGTGTAGCGGCGGCGCGGGAAGCGGGACAGGTCCATCCGCGCGATCCTCTCCGCTGCGGCGCCGCCTGGGAAGCCTCGATCAGTCGAGGAAGCGGACCTTGCCGGTCTCGATGTCGTACATCGCTCCGACGATGGCGATCTCGCCGGCGTCGCGCTGCTCGCGCAGCACCGGGCTCGCCGCGGTGATGTGCTCGACGACCATGCGCACGTTCTGCTCGGCGACGCTCTGCACGAAGCCGGCGTTCTTCGAGGTGCGCTCGCCCGCGTCGGCGGGCTCGGTCGTCGCGGCGACGGCCGGCTGGATGTGCGACAGCAGCTTGGTGAGGTGGCTCATCTCGACGCCGTCGCAGGCGCCCTTGACGGCGCCGCAGTGCGAGTGGCCGAGCACGACGACGGCCTTCGAGCCGGCGACCTTGCAGGCGAACTCCAGGCTTCCGAGCAGCTCGTCGGTCGCGACGTTGCCGGCGATCCGTGCGCTGAAGATGTCGCCGATGCCCTGGTCGAAGACCAGCTCGGCGCTGACGCGCGAGTCGATGCAGCTGAGCACGGCCGCGAACGGCCACTGGCCGCCGCGGGTGTCCTGGAGCTGCGCGTGCAGGTCGCGGTCGGCGGGCTGGTTGTCGGTGAAGCGGCGGTTGCCCTCGGCGAGCATCTCGACGGCGCGCTGCGGGGTGACCTGGGCCTGGCTCTCGGCGTTCTGTGCGTTCATGGGTTTGCCTGTCTGTGGTGGATGGTGCGGGCGGCGACGGCGCTACGCCGTGACGACCTCGACCGTGATGTCGCGGTCCTTCGCGCTGGTCTGGAAGTCCTCGATGACCTCGATGACGTCGTGGTCGATGTCGACGCACTTGCTGCGGTCGATGATCACCTTGCTGCCGTCGGGGACCTCGCTGAGCTCGCGGATGATGGCGCCCTTGTTGAGGAAGGTGACCTCTTCGGACAGCCGCAGGTGGACCTTGTGCTGGCCGTCCTCGTCCTTCTCCTCGGCGTGGAGGAAGTGCGAGTTCTGGAAGTTGCGGCGCAGCAGCACGATCAGCGCGACCGCCATACCCAGGCCGATGCCCTTGAGGAGGTCGGTGAACACGATGCCGAGCACCGTGGTGACGAACGGGATGAACTGCGCCCAGCCGCGCTGATACATCGTCACGAACAGCTGCGGCTTGGCGAGCTTGTAGCCGACGATCAGCAGGATGCTGGCGAGCACCGCGAGCGGCACCAGGTTGAGCACCGCCGGGATGGTCATCACCGCCAGCAGCAGGAAGACGCCGTGCATGATGGCCGACAGCTTGCTCTGCGCGCCGGACTGGATGTTGGCCGAGCTGCGCACGATGACCTGCGTGATCGGCAGGCCGCCGATCAAGCCGGAGCACGTGTTGCCGACGCCCTGCGCGAACAGCTCGCGGTTGGTCGGCGTGACGCGCTTGTGCGGGTCGAGCTTGTCGGTGGCCTCCAGGCACAGCAGCGTCTCGAGGCTGCCGACGACCGCGATCGTCGCCGCCATCACCCAGACCGCGCTGTTGCTGATCGCGCTCCAGTCGGGCGAGGTGAACTGCTGCATCGCCTCGTCCATCGAGCTCGGGGTCGGCACCGACACGAGGTGGTCGGCGCCCATCGCCATGCCCGGCGCGAACTTGGACGTCAGCAGCTGGTAGACGATGCCGAAGGCGACCGCGACCAGCGGCCCCTGCACGACCTTGAAGAAGCCGCCGCGCTTGCCGAGCACGTTGTCCCAGACCAGCAGGATCACCATCGCGACGGTCGCGACCAGCGTCGCGTTCCAGTCGACGTGCTCGTAGGCGCGCAGCAGCTCGGTGAAGGTGTTCTCGCCGTCGCCCTGGTTGAACGACGTGGTGCCCTCGGCCTCCTTGTCGTAGCCGAACGCGTGGGGGACCTGCTTGAGGAAGATGATCGCCCCGATGCCGGCCAACATCCCGCGGATCACCGCCGACGGGAAGAAGTAGCCGAGCACGCCGGCGCGCAGCAGGCCGAGCGCGATCTGGAAGAAGCCGGACAGGAACACCGCGAGCAGGAAGGCCTCGAAGCCCAGCTCGGTGATCGCCTGCGCGACGATGACGGCGAGGCCGGCCGCCGGGCCGGAGACGCCGAGCGGCGAGCCGCTCAGGATGCCGACGACGATGCCGCCGATGATGCCGGCGATCAGGCCGGCGAACAGCGGCGCGCCGCTGGTGAACGCGATCCCCAGACACAGCGGCACCGCGACGAAGAAGACGACGATGCTGGCGGGGAGGTCCTGCCGGAGGCTTGGTTTCATGGCGTTCGGGTGCGCGGGACCGGAAGGCCCGCGGCGCGACGAGTATCGGGGGAGAACGACCGTTCAGATAGTTGTTTTCACCTGACCCCGACCGTCAGTTTGATTGACGCTGTGCGTCGAGTCGGCGCCGAGACGACATGGAGTGGCTGAACTACCATCACCTCTACTACTTTTGGACCGTCGCCCGCGAGGGCAGCGTGGCCGCGGCCAGCCGCCAGCTGCACGTCGGGCGGCCGGCGATCAGCATGCAGCTGAAGAGCCTGGAGAAGTTCGTCGGCGCCGAGCTCTTCCACCGCCGGGGCCGCTACCTCGAGCTGACCAAGACCGGTGAGCTGGTGCAGACCTACGCCGACGACATCTTCGCGACGGGGCGGGAGCTGGTCGACGTGCTGCGCGGCCGGCCGACGGGCCGTCCGCAGCGCTTCCGGGTCGGGATCGCGGACGTGATGGCCAAGATCGTCGCGTTCCAGCTGCTGCTGCCGGCGCTCGACGCCGACGAGCAGGCGGTGCTCGAGTGCCGCGAGGACGACCCCAACCGGCTGTTCGCGCAGCTCGCGGTGCACGAGCTGGACCTGGTACTCTCCGACATCCCGCTCGCGCCCGGCCTCGACGTCTCGGCCTACAACCACGTGATGGGGGAGTCGACGACGACGCTGTTCGCGGCGCGCGCCGTCGCGGCCGGGCTCGCGCGCGGCTTCCCGCGCTCGCTGGACGGCGCGCCGTTCCTGATGCCGTCGAGCGCCGCGGCGATCCGCAACTCGCTGCAGCACTGGCTCGAGGAGCAGGACCTGCGCCCGACGATGGTCGCCGAGTTCGAGGACGGCGCGCTGATGAAGGTCTTCGGCCAGGCCGGCCGCGGCGTCTTCCCGGGGCCGACGGTGGTCGCGCAGCAGATCTGCGACAACTACGACGTCGCGCCGATCGGGGTGCTGGACGGCGTGCGCGAGCGGTTCTACGCGATCTCGCCGGAGCGCAAGATCCGCCACCCGGGCGTGGCGCGCATCGTCGAGAGCGCCAAGCAGGGGATCTTCGCCGCGCGCTCATGAATCGCGGAGATCCGCCCGCCCTGTGTTCGGGACGTTTGCCTGGGATGCGCTGGCCGGCATCCTGTCACGGATGCCCAACTCGTCTCCGCTGCTCGCCGCCCTGCTCGTGACGGCGGCCTTGTCCGCCCAGGCGCCCGCCGAAGCACCGTCGCAGCCGGCGCGCCGCGCGCACCTCGGCCGCGTGCTCGGTCCGGACGGGGCTCCGGTCGCCGGCGCGTCCGTGACGTTCCTCAGCGGGAGCGACGGCCTCGGGTCGGCCGCGGACGCCGTGCGCGTCGTCGCGCGCGACAACGGTCGCTTCCGCGCGTCGCTGTTGCGAGGACGAAGCTACCGCGCTTACGCGGTCGCGCCGGCCGGGAGCTTGCTCGACGGTGCGCCGGTCGTCTCGGCGCTGACGGAGCTCGGCGTCCCGGTGACCGAGATCCGGTTCGCGGCCGACGAGGTCCGGGCGCCGAATCGGGTCTTCATGCTCCGCGAGCTCGCCCCGTGGCGCGAGCTCGGGGAGATCCGCGTGCAGCTCTGGCTGGACGGGTGCCGTCAGTCGCTGGAGGACGAGGTCGTCGGGCCCGACGGGCAGGTGCGCGTGCCGCCGCTGCCGCGGGAGGAGCTCGAGGCGTTCGTGTTCGTGGACGGCCGCCTGGTGCACGCGGAGCGCGGCAGCAACGGGATCCGCATGCTGACCCCGTTCGTCGTGCGGGGCCGCGTCGTCGACGCGGACGGTGCGCCGGTCGCGGGCGCGCGCGTCCACCGCGTATGCAACTACGCCGCGCAGCGGGGGGCCCTGCCCTCGCGCGTCGACGTGCGGCGGTTCGAGGTCGCGCAGACCGACGCGGACGGCCGCGCCGAGTGGTTGCTCGCGGCCTACAAGGACCCGTTCGAGGGCGGCTCCGGCTGGCCCCCGAAGACCTTCGTCGCGTCGGCTGCAGGCTTTCGTGGCTGCGTGGCCGGCTTCAACGGCGCGGTCTCGTCCAACCACGAGATCATCACGGATCAAGTCCAGGAGCGGACCCTGCCGTTCGTGCTGGAGCGCGCGGAGCCCCTTCAGGTCTCCTTCGATCGCGACGTGAAGGCGTCGGGGATCACGTGGACGGCGAACTACCAGATGCAGAGAGGCGAGGGCTCATACAACACGCACTTCGACGTCGGCGTCGGTGACGTCGCCTCGAACGGCAGCGCGACGGTCCCTCCCTGGCCCAGGGGTGCAGAGGAGCCGCGCGTCTTCTTGCTCGGTGTGACGCCGCGCCTCGCGCCCGATCATCCGTTCGCCCGCGCGGTCGCGCCCTGGCCGCTGGAGGTGCCGCATGGGGCGGAGGCGGGCGCGCGCGTCGTGGCGCCGGCGATCGTGCCGGTCTGTGTGCGCGTCGTCAGCGCCGCCGGCGGGCCGGCAGCGGGCGCCGAGGTGGGC
>JBMHDP010000352.1:0-3690 GCA_049889335.1 Planctomycetota bacterium | reverse complement strand
CGCCGCGTGCGACCGGGCGCAGCCGGTCGTCGAGGACGTGCGCGACGTGCGGCGGCACCGGCCGCCCGATCGTCACCGGCTCACCGGGCAGCACCTGGCCGCGCACCACCGTGACCGTGCACTCGGTCGGCCCGTAGCCGTTCTCCAATCGCAGCGCGCCGCCCCAGACCTCGGCGAGGTCCGCGGAGAGCGCTTCTCCGCCGACGTAGCACATGCGCAGCTCCGGCAGCGCTTCGGCGGGCGCGCGGCACGCCATGGTCCGCAGCAGCGTCGGCGGCGGGCAGAGGATCGTGACCCGCTCGTCGCGCAGCCAGTCCACGAGGTCCGGCCCGGATCGCACCGTCGCGTCGTCCATGACCACGAGCGCCGCGCCCGACGCAAGCGCCAGCCAGATCTCCTCGACCGACGAGTCGTACGCGGGCGAGCTGTTCTGCGACATGCGGTCCTCGGGCCGCATCGAGAAGCGCTCGACCCCCGCCCTGATCAGGTTGACGACCCCGCGGTGCTCGATCAGCACGCCCTTGGGTCGGCCGGTCGTGCCCGAGGTGTAGATCGCGTAGGCGAGGCTGCGCTCGCTGCACCACGGGGGCGGCGCTGCGAGCGGCGACGAGATCGGCGGGACGTCCGCCGCGTCGTCGGGCACGACGAGCACGCGCACGCCGACCCCGTCGAAGCGCGCCCGCTGCGCCGCGTCCGTCACCACGCACACCGCCGCGGCGTCCTGCACGACGTGCCGGAGGTGGGCGTCGGGGAAGCTCTGGTCCAGGCAGACGTAGCCGCCGCCCGCCCACATCACGCCGACCTGCGCCGCGTAGAGCCACGGGTTCTCGCGCGGCAGCAGCACCACCACCAGCGCCTCTGCCTGCACACAGGCGCCGACGTCCCGCCGGACGCGGTCGGCCATCGCACACAGCTCCTGATAGCAGATCTGTTGCCGCGCCGGCCGCCCCTCTCCGGGAGGGATCTCGACGGCGAGGCGCGCGCCGTGGCGCGTCACCGTCTCCAGGAACAGGTCCGTCAGCAGCATGCTCAACCGCGCGCATCATGGCGCGCGACGGACGACGCCGCGACCACGACGCTCAGCTCTCGGCCGCCAGGGCCAGGACGTGCGCCGAGGCGAACCGCGCCACCGCGCGACGCCCCGCGGCGCTCAGGAAGCGGTAGCCGCGCACGCGCCACCGGCAGCGCGGCGCGCCGCAGCCGCAGGCGAACGGCGACGCCATCTGCCACTCGTTGGCCTCGTAGTCGAAGCACACCTCCTCGCCCGCTGCGATCGGCCGCGCGGCGACGAGGGCGCGCTCGTGGAGCACGGTGTTGGGGCAGCAGGAGTGGTTGAGGTTGCGCCACAGGTATCGATCGGCCGCCGCCGCATCGGCGAGGTCCCGCGGCGCGTCGACGTGACGCGCGACGCCGACCTGCACGGAGAACCGGCTGGGCGCGTCGTAGAGCTCCCCGTCCAGGAAGAGCACGACGGCGCCGGCCGGGATAGCCGTCACGGCGAAGAGGGCGCGCTGTCGGCCGCGAGGCCTGGCTGCGACACGGTGCGCCGTCTGCTGGTCGGCGGGGCGGAGGAGTCTCGGAGGACGCATAGGGCGGACGCAGACCAGGAACGTGCCGCGCGCGCCGCCCCCACGCCGACGCTCCCCAAAAACGACGGATCAGCCGAGCTCCTCGACGAGCGCGCGCATCGTGCGGCCGATGGCGCGGGCCTCGTCGAGGGTCGTGCACGCTGGCGGCAGCGCGTAGAGCACGTTGCCGAGCGGGCGCAGCAGCACGCCGCGCTCGACCGCCGCGCTGCGGAGCGCCGGCGTCCGGCTCGACAGGTAGCCCGCGTCGCCCGCCGGGACCGTCAGGTCGAGCGCGGCCATCCCGCCGAGGTGACGGACGTCGCCGACGCGCGGGTCGCCCTGCAGCGGCAGGAGCTCCTCGAAGACCGCGCGGCCGACCGCGTCGAGCGCGCGCGGCACGTCCCGCTCCCGGCACAGCTCCAGCGAGGCCACGCCGACCGCGCACGCGATCGGATTGGCCGTGTAGGTGTGGCCGTGCGGGAAGAACCGCGACCGCTCGTGGTGCAGGAAACACGCGAACAGCTCCTCGGTCGCCACGGTCGCCGAGAGCGGCAGCGTGCCGCCCGTCAGGCCTTTGGCGAGGCAGAGCACGTCCGGCGTGATCCCAGCCTTGCCGCACGCGAACAGCGCGCCGGTCCGGCCGAAGCCGGTCATGACCTCGTCTGCGATCAGCGGGACGCCGTGCTCGTCGCAGAGCGCGCGCGCCGCCCGGACGAAGTCCTCGCTCATGACGCGCATCCCGGCCGCGCCCTGCAGCAGCGGCTCCAGGAGGAAGCCGGCGGCGCGACCGCCCAGGGCCTCGAGGGCGTCGGCGAGCGCCTCGGCGTCGGCCGGGACGCGGCGGACCTCGAAGAGCAGCGGCGCGAAGGCGGTGAAGAACGGGTCCGGGTCGCCCGCGGCCATCGCCCCGAAGGTGTCCCCGTGATAGGCGCCCTCCAGCGCCACGAAGACCCGTCGCTCCGGCTCCCGGCGGTGCACCCAGGACTGCAGCACCATCTTCATGCCGGCCTCCACCGCTGTGGAGCCGTCGTCGGAGTAGAACACCCTCGACAGCCCGGCGGGCACGACCTCGAGCAGGCGCTCGGCCAGCTCCACGGCCGGCTCGTGGGTGGCGCCGGCGAACAGGACGTGGTCGAGCCGGCCCGCCTGCTCGCGCATCGCCGCCACCAGCGCCGGCTCGCAGTGGCCGTGCAGCGTCGCCCACCACGACGAGATCGCGTCGAGGAGCCGCCGGCCGTCGGCGAGCTCGAGCCACGCACCCTCGGCGCGCGCGACCGGGAGCGGCGCGCCCTCGACGCCGTGCTGCGTGTAGGGGTGCCAGGAGACGCGTTCGTCGCGTTGCGGCAGATCAGTCATCGAAGATCTCGGACACGTCGTGGTGGGCCAGCCAGTCGTCGAGCGCCGCGGTGGAGAGCGGGTCCAGCGCGGGCAGCTCGTAGCAGCGCGCGACGCCCGCGAGCTGTCTCAGCGTCTCGAAGTTGCTGGGGTGGCGCGGCCCCACCAGGAACAGCGCGCGCGGGCGCAGCCCGCGGGCGCGCAGCGACTCGACGGACAGCAAGGTGTGGTTCAGGGTGCCCAGGCCCGAGCGCGCGACCAGGACGACGTCGGCCGCCATGCGACCCAGCCAGTCGAGCTGCAGCAGCGGCGGCTGCATGTCGATCGGCACGTGCAGACCGCCGGCGAACTCGACCAGCAGTCGGTCCGCGACCGCCGCCCGGTGGCGCTCGAAGTCGGCGTGGAGCGCTGCCGGGTCGACGCGCGCGCCGGCCGCAGCGGCCGCCTCGTGGGGCGAAGCCGGCAGCGGGAAGCGGGCGTGGTTCGGCAAGAGGGTCGCCTCGGGCGCGCCGCTCAGCGCGCACACGACACCCCGATCGTCGTCGTCCCCGGTCTGGAGCGGCTTCCAGTAGCGGGCCGGGCCGAGGCGCTGGGCCGCCCGCAGCAGCAGCGCGCTGACGACCGTCTTGCCGACGCCGGTGTCGGTCCCCGCGACGCAGGTGACGGCTGCGCGCCGCGCTGCCCCGGGCGCGCGCGGCGAACGGACGTGCCCGGCGAGCAGCGCCGCGAGCGCGTCGACCTGCTGCGCCGTGTGGTCGGCGCGACACACCACCCGGATACCCGCCGC
>JBMHDP010000351.1:0-2629 GCA_049889335.1 Planctomycetota bacterium | reverse complement strand
CCAACGGCGCGCGGGGGCCGCCGGGGGGGGGGGGGGGCGGGCGCCGACGCTGCTCGTGCACGGGACCGCCGACGAGGTCATCCCGCAGCAGGCGAGCGAGTGGTTCTGCGCCCAGCACGCCGCCGGCGCGCGGCAGCTCTGGATCGTCGAGGGCGGCGACCACCGACTCACCGACGTCGCAGCCGAAGTCTGGCGCCGGCTCGACGCGCTCTCACCATCGCCCGCAGGATGAACTACCCCACGCCATCAGCGCTGCAGCGGCTGGCCGACGAGGTCGACGGGTGGCTGGAGCTCCGCTGTCCCGAGCGGGCGCTGCCGCTCGTCGCGCCGCTGCTCGCAGACCCCGCCGCGCGAGCCTGCGGGCTGTCGCTGCAGATCCGCGCCCAGGCGCGCCTCGGGGCCTTCGACGACGCGCTGACCAGCCTGGGCGAGCTGCGGAGCCTGCACCCGGACGACGAATGGGTCGACCTGACCGAGGCGTGGTGTCGGCGCCGGGCCGACGACCTCCCCGGCGCGGTCCGGTGCCTCGAGCAGCTGTTGGAACGGGACCGCAAGAACGCCGTCGCCCACTTCAACCTCGCCTGCTACCTCGCGCTCTGCGAGGAGCGCGACCGCGCGATCGACGCGCTGAGCGTCGCCTGCGGCCTCGACCCCCACCACCGCGTGTTCGCGCTCGACGAGCCGGACTTCGACGCGCTGCGCACCGACGAGCGGTTCCGGCTGCTCGTCCGGCCGCCTCCGAGCGACGACGCCGCGTCCTGACCTGAGACCCATGCCACCGCCGCTCCCCGCCCGCCGCTCACCGGGGGGAGCCCCGCGGCCGAAGAGTCCTCAGGGGCTCCATTGACCGCGACATCGACGACGACCACCGATCCGCGCCGCGCACGCGACGCGCTGGTCCACAACCTCACGCGCGTCGTCAAGCTCCCCGACCACGCGCTCGAGCCGCTCCTCTGCGCGCTCGTCGCGGGCGGCCACGCGCTCGTCGAGGGCATCCCAGGCATCGGCAAGACGCTCCTGGCGAAGACCCTCGCGGCCTGCATCGACGGCGAGTTCCGCCGCGTGCAGTTCACCAACGACCTGATGCCGAGCGACGTGCTCGGCACCTCGGTCTGGCAGCAGGACACCGGGACCTTCCGGTTCGTGCCCGGCCCGCTGTTCGCCAACCTCGTGCTCGCAGACGAGATCAACCGGACCAGCCCGCGCACGCTCTCCTGCCTGCTCGAGGCGATGGAGAGCGGCAGAGTCTCCGTCGACGGGCGCACCGAGCAGCTGGGCGAGCCGTTCCTGGTCCTCGCGACCCGCAACCCGATCGAGTTCCACGGCACCTTCCCGGTCCCCGAGGCTGCGCTCGACCGCTTCCTCGTCCGCGTGGAGCTCGGCTACCCGACGCCACAGCACGAGCTCGACCTCTACGTGGACGGCGCCGCCGAGTCCCGCCTCGACGAGGTCGAGCCGGTGATGGACCCGTCGCAGCTGCTCGACCTCCAGCGTCGGTGCGCCGCCGTGCAGGTCACGCCGCCGGTCGCCGAGTACGCCCTGCGGGTGGTCCATGGCACCCGCGGCCACCCGCAGCTCCAGCTCGGGGCCAGCCCGCGAGCGGCCCTCGCCTGGCTGCGCGCCGCCAAGGCGCGCGCGCTCCTGGACGGCCGCGCGCACGTGCTGCCGGACGACCTCAAGGCCTTGGCGACCGCCGCGCTGGCGCACCGGCTCGTGCCGGAGCAGGGCGCCGACGTCGAGCACGTGATCGCCGACGCGCTCGGCGCGGTCACCGTCCCGCTGTAGTCCATGCGGCTCGCTGCCTCGATCCGCCCGACCGCGCTCGGCGTGAAGGGTGCCTTGCTCTTCGTCGCGCTGGAGCTCGCCTTCTTCGCGACCGACTACAGCAACCTGTTCTTTCTGCTGCTGGCGTTCAGCGCCGCGCTTGGCGCGCTCGGCGCCTGCTGGTCCTGGCAGAACCTGCGGGACGTGCGCGTCGAGTCGGTCCGGCTGGAGCCCGCCGCCGCGGCGTGCCGTCGCCCGGTCGAGGTCCGCCTCTGCGCCGGTGCTCGGCCCCGGTTCGACGTCGCCGTCGAGCTGACGCTCGCGAGCGGGCGCGCGGAGCTGGCGCACGCGCCCATGCTGCTCGGCGACGCGGCGCTGCGGGGACACCTCCCCCCGCAGCCGCGCGGCGTGCAGCGGATGTCCGCCGTCCGGCTGACGTCCCGGTTCCCGTTCGGCCTGCTCCGCGTCAGCCGCAGGGTGCCGACGTCGCTCGAGCTCGTGACCTATCCTGCGCCGGCGCCGTGCGAGCGCGCGCCGACGGGACACCGCGGGAGCGGCGCAGGCGGACTCCACCGGGCGGGGCCGGGCGACGCCGTCGCGAGCTTCCGCCCGTTCCGCGCGGGGGACGCGGTCGCCGACGTCAGCTGGAAGGCCACGGCCCGACGCGGCGACGTCGTCGTCCGAGAGCGTGAGCAGGGCCAGCAGGCGTGCGTGGAGCTGCGGATCGACCGCCGCGTGGCCGCAGGAGAGCTCGAGGCGACGCTCTCGCGCGCCGCGACGCTGGCGCTGGCCGCCCGCGAAGACGCCCCGGTCCGGCTGCTGAGCCAGGGCGCGGACTGGACCGTGGGCCCGAGATCGGAAGAGC
>JBMHDP010000350.1:0-7666 GCA_049889335.1 Planctomycetota bacterium | reverse complement strand
TCCCCACGCCGAAGACCGACCATGGGCCGCCAGTGGCTGCAGAAGAACAAGACGATCACGGCCAACAAGAAGGCCAAGATCACCACCAAGCTCGTCCGTGAGATCACGATCGCCGCCAAGATGGGCGCGGCCGACCCGGACATGAACCCGCGCCTCGCGATGGCCGTCGAGGCGGCGCGCAAGCAGTCGGTCAGCAACGACACGATCAAGCGCGCCATCCAGAAGGGCTCGGGCGAGGGCGGCGACGGCGCCGACTACGAGACGATCCTCTACGAGGGCATGGCGCCCCACAACGTCGCGCTGATCGTCGAGTGCCTGACCGAGAACCGCAACCGCACCGGCAGCGACGTGAAGTCGCTGTTCAAGGGCGGGCAGTTCGGCAGCAAGGTGACGTTCATGTTCGACCACGTCGGCATCGTCGACGCGACCCACGAGGACGGCGGCAAGGACGCCGAGGAGGCCGCGATCGAGTGCGGCGCCCAGGACGTCGTGGTCGCCGAAGGCCTCGAGGACCAGGCCGGCGGGCGGTTCCTGACCGACGTCACGGACCTGTACGCGGTGGCCGACGCGCTGCGCGCCGCGGGGTGGTCGGTGGCGTCGGCCGAGCTCGGCTACCACCCGAAGGACCCGGTCGAGCTCGACGGCGACGCGCTGCAGGAGGTCGAGGCGTTCCTCGAGAAGCTCGAGGACCACGACGACGTGCAGAAGCTCCACGTCGCGCTGAAGTAGCGAGCGCTTAAGGAGCGGGCGCGGCAGGAGCGGTCGCTACTTCACGTCTTCGCGCCACGCCGCCAGCGCGCGGCGCATCCCTGCGACCCGCTCGGGGTGCTCGGCCGCGACGTCGCGCCGCTCGCCGATGTCGGCGTCCACGTCGAACAGCAGCGCCTTGCCCTGCTGCTCGATCAGCTTCCAGCGGCCATCGCGCATCGCGCGGCCGCGCCAATACAGCTGCCGCGCGCTGCTGCGCTCCACGCCCTGCAGCCGCGGCAGCAGGCTCTCCCCGTCGAACGGGCGGTCGACCGGCGCGTCCAGCCCCGCGAGCTCGAACATGGTCGGCATCACGTCGAGGCTGCTGCAGAGCGCGTCGCTCCTGCTGCCCTTCTGGATCGTGCCCGGCCACCACGCGATCGCCGGTACCCGGTGGCCGCCCTCCCAGACCGTGCCCTTGCCGCCGCGCAGCGGGTCGTTGCGCATGTGGCGCGCGCCGCCGTTGTCGCTGAAGAACAGCACCAGCGTGCGCTGCGCGAGCTTCTCTCTGCGCAGCGCGTCGAGGATGCGCGTCACGCCGTCGTCGAGCGAAGCCATCATGCCGCGCACGGTCTCGTCGCGCGGCCGGTCGCCGTTGGGCCGCTGCTGCTTGTCGGGGCCGCGGAACGCGCCGCTGTCCTTGGCCTGGATCGGGCTGTGGACGGCGCCGTGCGCGACGTAGAGGCAGAACGGGCGGTCCGCGTGCCGCTCGATGAAGTCGACCGCGTCGTCGGTGACCAGCTCCGTCAGGTAGCCCTGCCGCTCGACCCGCTGCTCGCCGTGATACCAGTCCGCGGTCCCCATCCGGTCGAGGTGGCTGTGGTAGTCGATGTTGCCGCTGACGAAGCCCCGGAACTCGTCGAAGCCGTGCCGCGTCGGGTTGTGCTCCAGCGCGTAGCCGAGGTGCCACTTGCCGAAGATGCCGGTCGCGTAGCCGGCACCTCGGAGCGCCTCGGCGAATGTGCGCTCCTCGGCCGCGAGGCCGCGCTGGTGGTCGGGGTGCTCCGGGTCGGCGTTGACCACGCCCGGGATGCCGCAGCGCTCCTGGTAGCGGCCGGTGACCAGGCCCGCGCGCGTCGGGCTGCAGACGACGCCGCTCGAGTGGAAGTCGGTGAACGTCATCCCCTCTCGAGCCATGCGCTCGAGCCCGGGGGTCTCGATCCAGCCGCCGTAGACGCTCGCGTCGCCGTAGCCCATGTCGTCGGCCATCACGACGACGACGTTCGGTCGCCGCACCCGCGCGGCGTGCTGCGCGAGCCGCCGCGCCCGCTCCGGGTGCTCGGCGTAGACGTTGCGCGTCTCGCCGGGGTCCTCGCTGAGGTCGTAGAGCTGGCCCGGCTGCGGCCCGGTCTTCGCGCCGCGGGTGAAGCCGCCGGAGCCCCGGTGGCCGATCCACTTCCAGTCGCCCTCGCGCACGACGCTCGCCGTGTGCCGCATCACGGTCACCTCCCGGCCGGCCGAAGGATCGCCGCGGAGCGCCGCGAGGAAGCTGACGCTGTCCTCGGCGGCGCCGTCAGACAGCTCGCCGCCCGCGGCCTCGACGCACGTCGCGAACACGTCGGGGAAGCAAATCGTCTGCGCCGACTCGCTGCCCGGCGCGACCGCGCCGGGCCAGCGCACCACGAACGGCATCCGGTGGCCGCCCTCGAACGAGTCGCTCTTCATGCCGCGCCACGGCCCGGTCGCGGCGTGCCCGAAGCGCTCGACGTCCTGGGGATACCACACCGGCCCGTTGTCCGACGTGAACACGAACAGCGTGTCGTCGGCCATCGCCGTCGCGTCGAGCGCCGCCATCACGCGGCCTACCTCATGGTCGACCTGCGCGACGAAGTCGCCGTACATCCCAGCGCCGCTGGCGCCGCGGAAGCGCTCGTCCGGCAGCCACGGCGTGTGCGGCGCCGGCAGCGCCAGGTAGAGGAACAGCGGCTGCGCGGCGGCGCGGCCCGCGTGGTCGCGCACGATCGCGACGGCCTCGTCGACGAGCTTCGGCAGGACCTCCTCGTGCACGAAGCCCGGTGCGCAGCCGCCCTCGCGCCAGAATGCGCCCTGGATCGGCGTCCACCCCTCGGTCGCGCTCGCGTCGACCTGCCCGTTCGGCGCCGCCACCGCGCGGCGGTCGCGCACGTAGTAGTAGGGCGGGATGTCGAGCGACGACGGGATGCCGAAGTAGCTGTCGAAGCCGCGGTCGCACGGCCCGCCGCGCAGCGCTGCGTAGTCGAGCGCGGCGCCGTCGTCGAAGCCGAGGTGCCACTTGCCGACCATGGCCGTGCGGTAGCCCAGGCCCCGCAGCGCGCCCGGCAGCGTCGCCGTGCTGGCCTCGATGACCGCCTCCTGCGCCGGGCGCAGCCGGGTCCGGCGCGCAGCGTAGCGTCCGGTCAGGAGCCCGTAGCGCGACGGCACGCACCACGCCCCGGACGCGTGCGCGTCGGTGAAGCGCATCCCTTCGCGGGCCAGCCGGTCGAGGTTGGGCGTCGCGATCCGCGCGTCCTCGCGGCCGAACGCCGGGTCGCCGTAGCCCATGTCGTCGGCGAGCACGAACACGACGTGCGGCGGGCGCGCGGCGTCGGCCTGGCACGCGAGCCAGCCAGCGACGGAGAAGAACACGCAGACGGCGCGGGCGAGCATCGCCGCAGGTTACCGCCAGCCCCCGCGCGGCGCGTCGCAGAGAACTGCGCACGGCCCAGCGCGACCTGGGCGACGCCCGCCGTGCGGGCTACGTTGCTGGCGCGGACCGAGCCCGGCCCGCTGACCCCATCACGCACAGGATCCCATGACCGATTGGCTCGACGCCGGCCCCGCCGACGAGCTCGCCCGACGCCCGCTCCAGCAGGTGCGCGTCGGCCGACGACAATTCGCCGTCAGCTTCGTCGACGGCGCCTTCCACGTGATCGACGGCCGCTGCAACCACGTCGGCGGCCCGCTCGGCGACGGCGCGCTCGACGACGACGGCTACGTCACCTGTCCGTGGCACAACTGGAAGTTCCACCACGCCACGGGGCGCGGCGAGCCGGGCTACGAGGCCGACGCCGTGCCGCGCTACGAGAGCAAGGTCGAAGGCGGCCGGCTGCTGATCCGCGCCGAGGCGACCACCAAGCGCAGCAAGGCGCCGCACGAGCCGCACCCGCTCACCCAGATGCGCATCCGCGGCGAAGACGGCGGGCCCGGCCCCGACGAGCCGCTGCGCGTGCTCGGCATCTCGACCACCAACATGGACGAGGCGCACCCGCGCTACTCGACGTCGGACGACCTGCTGGACGAGGCGCTGCGACACGCCGACGGCCGAGGCCTGACGACGAAGCGGCTGCGGCTCAGCGAGCTGTCGTTCCGTCCCTGCGAGGGCTACTACAGCAAGTCGGCGCGCGCCTGCACGTGGCCGTGCTCCATCACGCAGATGGACAAAGAAGACCAGATGGAGCAGGTCTACGAAGGCATGGTCTACTGGGCCGACATCATCCTGGTCGCGACGCCGATCCGCTGGGGCGCCGCCAGCTCGCTCTACTACAAGATGGCAGAGCGCCTGAACTGCGTGCAGAACCAGGAGACCATCGCCGACCGCCACCTGATGAAGCGCAAGGTCGCGGGCTTCGTCATCACCGGCGGCCAGGACAACGTGCAGGGCGTCGCCGGCCAGGTGCTCGGGTTCTTCGCGGAGCTGGGCTGCCAGTTCCCGCAGTTCCCCTACGTCGCCCACTCGCGCGGCTGGTCCGCAGAGGACATGGAGAACAACGTCCGCTACGTGCAGCGCAACGCCGCGCTCCGCGAGGGGGCGAGGTCGCTCGTAGACCGCTGCGTCGACACCTCGCAGGCGCTGATCGGCGGCCTGTTCGGCGCGTCCGCGCCCGCGCGCGGCGGCCGCAAGGCCCACGGCTTCGGGCAGCCGGACGAGGACTAGCCGCGCCGCCTCACGCGCCCACGATCAGCGGCACGCCTGCTTCGAGGGCGCGCGCGCACGCGGCTGCCAGGGTCGCGTAGCCCCGCCACGCAGCCTGCAGCAGCGGCGCGCCCGGCGGCGCGGGCTGCCCGGCCCACTCGTCGATCGCGGCCCGATCCGCCTGGAAGGTGCGCTGGTTGAGCCACATCAGCTGGTCCGCGAGCACCTGCAGCGAGCCGATCTCGGCCGACTCGCCGTCGGGCCGCGGCGCGCGCACCGTCACCGGGAACTCGCCCGGCAGCCAGAGCCCGCAGGCAAGCAGCTGGCCGTAGAGCGACTTGGCGAAGGCGGCGTCGGCGGCGTCGCGCCAGGCGCGGTCGAGCTCGAGCGGCTGCGGCACGGTGTCCGGCCACTCCAGGTCGCTGCGCTCCGCGTAGCACGCGAACAGGCGCAGGCCGTCCAGCCCGGTGACGTCGAGGTCGAAGCGCGCGCGGCACGCGCTCGCCTCGTCCCAGGACAGCTGCTCGGAGACCTTCTCGACCACGCTGCTGCGCAGGTCCGCGCGCCACTGCTCGACGCCCGCCCGCAGGCGGGCCGCCTCCTGCTCGTCGTCCCCGGCGAACCACCGGGACAGCGGACCTGCGAACGCCTCGACCAACTAGAGGTTCTCCTCCAGGAACCGCGCGAACCGCGAGAACAGGTGCACCTGCTGCTGCAGGTCGCCGATGCCGTGGCGGACGCGCGGGTAGACCATGAAGTCGCAGTCCTTCTGCGCCTGCTGCATCGCGTGCAGGAACTGCAGGCTGTTCTGCATGTGCACGTTGTCGTCCATCGCGCCGGCGATCAGCATCAGCTTGCCGTGCAGGTCCTTGGCGGCGTTGGTGACGCTGCCCTTCTCGTAGCCCTCGGCGTTGTTCGACGGCAGGCCGCCGTAGCGCTCGGTGTAGATCGTGTCGTAGAGCCGCCAGTCGGTGACCGGGTTGACCGCGACGCCCGCCGCCCACTTCTTGCTGTGGGTCAGGTTGTAGAGCGTCTGGTAGCCGCCGTAGCTCCAGCCCCAGATCGCCACGCGCGCGGGGTCCGCGACGCCCTGCTCGATCAGCCAGTCGACGCCGTCCGACAGGTCCTGCAGCTCGCTCTGCCCGAGCTTGCGCCAACAGGCCTTGGCGAACGCGCGGCCCTTGCCGCTGGCCGAGCGGTTGTCGCAGCAGAACACGACGTAGCCGCGCTGGGCCAGCAGGTTGTGCCACAGGAAGTCCCTGCCGCCCCAGCGGTCCCGGACGCGCGGCGCGTGCGGCCCCGAGTAGGTGAACTGCACGACCGGGTACTGCTTCTTCGGGTCGAAGCCCTTCGGCTTGATCAGCATCGCCTCCATCTCGAAGCCGTCGCGCGTCGCGACCTTCAAGAACTCGGGGAACTGCACCCCGAACGGCCGCATCATCTGCGGCTTGGACTCCGCGATCACGCGCAGCTGGTTGTCCTCCAGGTCGCGCAGGTAGACGCAGCCCGGCGTCTCGGCGTCGCTCCACTTGGTCACGAACGACCGGTGGTCGGGCGCCATGGCGACGTCGTGCGTGCCGCGGCCCTTCGTGATGCGCTGCAGGTCACCGCCGGCGAGCGGCACGCGGTAGAGGTGCGTCTCGATCTTCGAGTCCTTGTCGGACAGCACGTAGGCGCAGCCGGCCTCCTCGTCGACCGACACCAGCTCCTTCGCCTGCCATTCGCCTTCGGTCAGGCGGCCCTGCGGATCGCCGGACCGACCGAAGCGGTAGAGGTGCTTGTAGCCGTCGCGCTCGCTGAGCCAGAGGAACGACGCGCCGTCCGCGATCCACACGGGCTCCGGCCCTGCTTCGACCCAGCAGTCGCTGGTCTCGCGCCAGACCAGCCGAGACTTGCCCGAGGCGACGTCGCCGGCGCGCATGTCGAGCCAGGTCTGCTCGCGGTTCTGCACCTGGAAGAACACCTCCTTGGAGTCGGGCGTCCAGGTCACGCGCACGACGAGGCGGTCGTCCGCGGGGTAGTCCGAGACGTCGAACCACCTTGCCTCGCCGCTCGCGACCTCGATCGCGCCGATGTCGACGATCGGGTTCGGCTCGCCGACCTTGGGGTAGTTGGTCCGCTCGACCTCGGGCCGCGCCGGCACGTCGCTGACCAGCACGAACTCCTCGACCGGCGACTCGTCGAGCTTGAGCAGCGCGATCCGGCTGCTGTCCGGCGACCACCAGTAGCCCTGGAAGTTGCCGCGGCCGTACAGCTCCTCCTGATAGACCCAGTCCAACCGGCCGAAGAACAGGTCGCTGTGCCCCTCGGTCGTCAGCGCGCGCACGTCGCCGCCCGCGGCGGGCACGACGTGCAGGTTGTAGCTCGCGATGAACGCGACCGTCTCGCCGTCGGGCGAGAACCGCACGCCGACCTCCTCGACGTCCGGCGTGTTCGTCAGCCGGATCGCCCGGCCGTCCAGGCCGGCCGCGAACAGGTCGTTGCCCACGTTGACGACGAAGCGGGTGTGGTCATCAGACCACGTCCAGGACGACGCGGACTCGAGGGAAGCGACCGCCTCATGAGCCTTGAGGCTGCGCACCAGCGCCGCCTTGTCCACATGCTCGCGGCGCTCGCCGGTGCGCGCCGCGACCCGGTACCAGGACGAGGGGCCGCGCGGCTCGCCGCCGGCATCGAACACCAGGTAGTGCTCGCCGTCGAGCCACTCCAGCGGGTCCTCGGCGCCCATCGTCATGAAGAACGGCAGCCGGAACATGTCGATCGGCTGCAGCGCCTGCTGAGCAGGCGCGAACGAGGCCGTCCCGAGCACGAGCAGTGCGGAGAGTGCGCGCATCATCGCGGCCATCCTAGCGCCGGCGTCGCGGGCGGCACCAGCGCGGCGGCCGCGCTCAGCGCTCGGCCTTGAGGTCGCGCTCCATGAGCGCGCGCACGGCCTGCTCGGGCGGCAGCCCCTCGTAGAGCACCCTCGCCACCGCGCCGGCGATCGGCATCTCGACGCCGCGCGCCCTGCTGGCCGCTTCCACGACCTTGGCGGTCCAGACCCCCTCG
>JBMHDP010000349.1:0-4468 GCA_049889335.1 Planctomycetota bacterium | reverse complement strand
CGCCGACGCGGCCCGCCGCGGCGAGCGCGCGCGAGGCGAGCATCCGCGCGCCGAGGTCGGCCTCGGGGGCCGCCATCGTCGGCGTCACGAACTCGACGGCAGCCGTCGGCGCGTCTTCCAGCGCGAGCCGCACCAGCTCCTGCTGCAGCGCGTCGGACTCGGACGAGCGCGGCAGCGCGAGCCGGACGAAGGCGCGCAGCGGCTCGTCGGCGAGCCGCTTGGCCAGGATCGCGAGGCGCAACGTCTCCTCGTCGGGGAGCACCGCGCGGATCGTCAGGTCCGCGGTCGTCGCGGCTTCGGCGAAGCGCTCCTGCGCGATCAGCGCGCGCAGCTCGAGCTGTCGCGGCAGGTTCGCGCGGGGGAAGGCGCCGATCGCCGCGCGCGCGCAGTTCATCGCGATCCGCGCCGCGAGCGGGTCCGGCTGGGTGAGCGCGGCCTCGGCGCAGAGCAGGAACCCGACGGGGTCCTCGATGTCGGGCACGGCCGAGCGGTTCTCGACGCAGCGATGGAGCAGGCTCGGGCCGCTCTCGCCCGTGTTGGCGTAGTGCTCTCGCGACAGCTCGACGCGCAGCGGCAGGATGCGCGGGTCGTCGGGGGAGACCTCGACGGCGTCGCGGAGCGCCGCGAGCGCGGCGGCGGGTCGCCCCAGCACCTGCAGGTAGCGCGCGGTGCGGAGCCGCGGCTCGACCGCGTCGGGCCGCCCCAGCCGCCAGCGCTTCAAGGCCATCATCACGTCCGCCTCGGGCGCGTTCCGGGCGAGCATGCTGTCGACCATCGTGGGGTTCAGCTCGGCGACCAGGTCCGGGTGATCGAGCGGCGCGGGCCGCATGAGCGGCTCCGCGATCAGCATGCGGATCAGGTCCTCGCTCTTCTCGGGGTCGGCTTGCTCCGGGACCGTCAGGCGGACCGCGTTCGCGAGGCGCGCTGCGCCGCGGGACTCCAGCCCGACGTCGCGCAGCGCGGTGACCAGCTTCAGGGTCTGCCAGAGCTGGCCGCGGTCCTGCAGCTGGAACATCGCCAGCGCGCGGGCCAGCGCGAGCTCCTCGGTGGCAGGCGTCAGCAGCCCGGCCGCGGCCTGCGGCTCGACCTCCTCGGTGAGGATCCAGCGGTCCACGGCCGCCAAGGCGCCGCGCGGCAGGTCGCTCTGCAGCTGGGCCCAGGCGGCGCGCACGCCGCTCTCGCCGACGTAGGCGTGCGCGAACATGCGGCGCTGGATCTCGCAGGCCATCAAGAGGTCGTCGATCCGTCCGGACTGCTCGTAGGCCGTCGCGACCGCGCGGAAGGCCGCGACCGGCTCCCCGCCGAGGTCGAGGCTCTGCTCGAAGAAGCCGAGGCCCTCCTGGACCATCGCGCGCAGCGCGCGGGCGCCGTCGCGGACCTCGGGCCACGCGGCGACCAGCCGCGGCTCGGTGGAGTACATCTCCTCGAGCCGCGCGATAGCGCGCGCGATCTCGGGGTCGCCGTCCGGTCGGTAGAGGTAGGCCAGCAGCGACTTGCGCGCGGCGTGGCGCCGGCTGCGTCCGAGCTCGCGCTCCAGGCGGACCTGGAGCTCGCGGAGCAGCGGCTGGTAGATCGTCTGGCACGCCTCGCCGGTCAGCTCGAGCGCGCGGCCGTGGTCCGGGTGCTCCTCGAGGAACTCCCGGCCGCGCCGCTTGGCCCGGTCTCCTTCCCCCGCTGCGGCGAGCAGCCGGATCTCGTCGAGGCGGAGGTCCTCGTCGTCCTCGGCCCCGTTGGCCAGCATCCGCTGGACGTCGGTGAGCGCGCCGCGGGCGTTGTCCAGGCGCGTGTAGGCGGCGTAGCGGAGCCGCCACAGCTCGAGCATCAGCGCCGGCGACCGCGCGAAGCTGGCGCCGCGCTCGGCGAGGTCGAGGTCGGCGATGACTTCGCCGTAGGCGCCCGCCGCCAACCGCGCGCGGGCCTCGGCGAGGGTGTCCTCGGGGCCGTGCAGGCGCAGGAACGAGTAGCCCACGGTCGCGGCCAACGCGAGCAGCGCGGACGCGACGAGGATCTGGAGGCTCTTCTGGAACATGCCTTGTCTCCCTTATAGCTCCGGACGAACGGCAGTCACCATCAGCGGATCCCCAGCTTCTTCAGCTTGTGGAACAGCGTGCTCCGGTTGATGCCCAGCACGGCGGCGGCGCGCTCGCGGTTGCCGTCGCACCACCGCAGCGCCTGCTCGATGACGCGCTTCTCGGGCTCGAGCATCGCCTGCTTGAGCGGCAGCGGCGGGCCGGTCGGCGCTGCGTCCGGGTCGGCGGCAGGCGCCGGCTGGTCGGTGGCTGCGGACAGCGCCGCTGGCAGGTCGGCGCGGTCGATGACCTCGCCGCGCGAGAGCACGACGGCGCGTTCGACGACGTTCTCGAGCTGGCGGACGTTGCCGGGCCACGCGGCGCGGGAAAGCGCCGCGACCGCGCTGTCCGAGAACCGCGCGACCTCCCGGCCGTGCTCGGCCGCGAACCGGCTCAAGAAGTGCTCGGCCAGCGCCTGGACGTCGGCGCGACGCTCGCGCAGCGGCGGCATCTCGACGCTCACGACGTTGATCCGGTAGAACAGGTCTTCGCGGAACTCGCCGTCGGCGACGGCCTTCTCGAGGTCCTTGTTGGTGGCGAGCACGATCCGCACGTCGACCGGGACGGTCTCGGTGTCGCCGACGCGCTCGATGACGCGGTCCTGCAGCACGCGCAGCAGCTTGATCTGGAACGCCAGCGTAGAGGTGCCGATCTCGTCCAGGAAGATCGTGCCGCCTGCGGCCGCCTCGAACTTACCGACCTTGTCGCGCACGGCGCCGGTGAAGGCGCCCTTGACGTGTCCGAAGAGCTCCGACTCGAGCAGGTTCTCGGGGAGCGCGCCGCAGTTGACCTCCACGAACGGGCCGGCCTTGCGGTCGCTCAGCTGGTGCAGGGCGCGGGCCAGCAGCGTCTTGCCGGTGCCGGACTCGCCCGTCACGAGCACCGTGGTGCGGGTGTCGGCCACCGCCTGGACGGTCTTGAAGACGGCCTGCATGCGCGGGTCGGTGCCGATGACGTTGTCCAGCCGCAGGCGGTCGTCGAGCGCGGACTTGAGCTGCTGGTTCTCGCGCTGCAGCGCGGTCTTCTCCAGCGCCCGGTCGACCGCCAGCAGCACCTGGTCCGGCGCGAACGGTTTGCCCAGGAAGTCGGCGGCGCCGTGCTGCATCGCCTTGACGGCGTCCTGCACCGACCCGAACGCGCTGAGCAGCACGACGGCGGTCTCCGGGTGGCTCTCCCGGACGCGCTCGAGCAGCTCCATCCCGCCGCCTCCGGGCAGCGACAGGTCGGCGAGGATCAGGTCGACGGCGCCTTCGCGCACGGGGCCGAGCGCGCCGTCGAGGTCCGCGGTCGCGTCGAGGGAGTAGCCGCGGTCCTCCAGCAGCGACGCGATGTCCTGCTGGGCGCGCGGGTCAGGGTCGGCGAGGAGGATCCGGGTCATGGCTCGGGGTCGCGGCGCGGCGACGGTCGCGAAGATGCGACCTCGGGTCTCCATCGGCAGACGGGGCCCGTTCGCTTCAGCCCGGGACGCCCGATGCGTCTCGTCGCGCGATCCCGTAGCGTGTCGATATCCAGATGTCGTGGTTCCGCGCTCAGCCCCCCGGTGCGATCCCGGACCCGTCCGGCCCGGAGCCGCTGGCTGACGTGATGGCCGACGTCCGGCGCGTGGAGGTCCGCTCGTCCCGGCTGATCACCGACGTGCTGACCGGCGGCTACCGGTCGACCTTCCGCGGGCTGGGCGTCGAGTTCGCCGAGGTCCGCGAATACGTCGAAGGAGACGACCCGCGCATGGTCGACTGGAACGTCACGGCGCGCGCGGGCCGACCGTTCGTCAAGCGGTTCGTCGAGGAGCGGGAGCGGACGCTGGTGTTCGTCGTCGACCTGTCGCCGTCGATGGCGGGGGGGCTCGGGGCGTGGTCGCTCCGGCAGGTCGCCTCGCGCTACTGCGCCATGATCGGCGCCATGGCGATCGAGAACCACGACCGCCTCGGGCTGGTCGCGGGCGAGCGGTTCGTGCTGCCGCAGCCCGGCGGCGGCCACGTGCTGCGCGTCCTGGGCGACTGCGTGCGGCAGCCCTTCGAGGCGGCCGGGCGGCTCGGCGCGCGCCTCGCGACCGCGACCGCGCGGATCCGACGCAGGGCCGTGCTCTTCGTGCTGTCCGACTTCCTCACCCCGGGCTACGAGCACGCGCTGACGCTCGCGGCGCGGCGGCACGACGTCGTCGCCGTTCGGCTGCTGCCGCGAGAGCTGTTCGACCCGCCGCGGCGACTGCTCCGCGCGCACGCGCCGGGCGTCGAGCGGCTGCCGCGCGAGCAGCTCTGCGACTTCGCCGACGACCGCTTCCGGGGTGCCTGGCTGGAGCGCGTCGCGGCGTGGGGCGCGCGCCCCCCCGCCCGGCGCGGCCGCGCCCGCCCCCCCCGCGGCGGCGGGGGGCCGCCCCCCCCCCCGGCCCCTCGCGCGCG